>DASVAP010000353.1:0-11577 GCA_036376275.1 Planctomycetota bacterium
GCCGGGGCGGTCACGCTGACCGCGAAGGCTCCGGCCGATCCTCGATCGGCTACCCCACCTTGGCCAGGGTGCGCTCTTCCCGCACGCGCGCCTGCGCGCGCTCGATCGCCTCGGGCGAGGCGCGGCGCAGGTCGGAGGTCACGCCGACCTTCTCCATCGACCACACGAACCACTTGGTCGGGTCGAAGTGGTACCACTTCACGCCGTTGCGGTAGTCCGCCTGGAACTTGTGATGGAAGTTGTGATAGCCCTCGCCCATCGAGATCAGCGCCGTCCACACGCTGTCGCGCGCCGAGTTGGCGGTCGAGTAGGGCTGGGTCCCGATCCAGTGGGCGAAGGAGTTCACCGCGAAGGTCGCGTGCCACTGCGCGACGAGGCGCAGGAAGCCGGCCACCAGCAGCGCGCCGATCGGGTCGCCCCACAGGAACCCCAGGCCCAGCGGCACGAGCCCGCAGAAGACGATCGCCAGCAGGACGTAGTAGCGGTCCTGCCAGACGATCAGGGGATCACCGCGCAGGTCCTTGACGCTGCCGAGGTCGATCTCCTTCGGGTCGCGGTGCAGCACCCAGCCGATGTGGGCCCACCAGAAGCCGCGGCTGATGTTGTAGGGGTCCTCCTCACGGTCGGTCTTCGAGTGGTGGATGCGGTGGTCCGCCGACCACTTGAGGGCCGAGTTCTGCACCGCGGCCGCGCCGAAGAGGAGGTAGAAGAGGCGCAGGGCCCGGTTCGCGCGGTAGGTCGGGTGCGCGAAGAGGCGGTGGTAGCCGCCGGTGATCGAGACCCCGCACAGGGCGAACCACAGGGCTCCGAGCGCGAGCGTCAGCGGGTGGGCCTGCACCAGGACGAGCCACACGACCGCCACGACGGCCAGCAGGTGGCCCAGGACCAGGAAGAGCAGGTTCGTCCAGTCGACGGGGGCAGCGCGCGGTGTCATCCGGGTGTCGAGGGGGAGTTCGATCTCTGGGGGGGGCTCCCGCGCCCTGAGGGCTGCGAGTGGGTCATCGGCACGCCCCCGGGTGAGCTTTAGGGCTGCCGACCCGGCGGGCCCAAGGGGGAGAAGGGGACGGGCCGCCCTGTCGTCCGCAGGGGGCCGCGAGCGGCCCTCGCTGGAACGGCCTGCGGAGGCCGTGAATGGAAGGACCGCCGGCGCGAGCGCCGGCGGTCCGTTCGATGGGTCGGGCTTACCAGCGGCCGCCGCCGCCGCCGCCGCCGCCGCGGTAGCCGCCGCCACCGCCGCCGCCGCCGCCACCACCGCCACCACCGAAGCGACGGCCACCGCCGCCGCCACCACCACCACCACCGCCGCCCTGGCGCTCCTGCGCCTCGTTCACGCGCAGCGGGCGGCCATCGAGCTCCTGGCCGTCCCACTCCTGGATCGCGGCCTGGGCTTCGGCATCCGAGCCCATCTCGACGAAGGCGAAGCCGCGCGGGCGGCCCGTCTCACGATCGCTGGGCATCAGGACGCTCTTGACCGTGCGTCCATTCGAGGAGAAGGCCTCGCGCAGCGAGTCCTCGGTCGTCTTGAAGTTGAGGTTTCCGACGTACAGCTTGGCTCCCATGGGGAGGTCTACCTTTTTCCGTTTCCGTGAAGATGACTTGTCGTTGTCCTTGTCACTGTCCCCGCGCATCTTCCGGATCGGAACGACCGCTCGAGACGAGACACGCGCGTGGCGACCTAGGGACCGCCGCTCGCGTTCGGGGCCGACCGCACTCGGTCGAGGGACCCCTGACTCCCGCGGACGACAGGTCCGGGGAGTTGACGTGGGAGAGGATCATATCCCCGCCCCGAAGGTGTCGAGCCTTTGCCGGGAATCCTGGCGCGCCGCCTGGGAGGGCGGGCGCTGGGCCCCGGTCGCCCCGGCAGGGGTGCGCGGGGCGGAGCCTTGGCTCCGCTGCCCGCGCCCGTCCCGGGCCCGGCGCAGCGGGGCCGGCTGGGGGCCGCCCCGGCCGTGCCCGCGGGAGCGCTGCCCGCCGCGGCCGCCGCGCCCGCCCGGGCGGGCCGGCCGCTCGGTCGCCCGGCCGTTCGTCCCGACCTCGGCCGGGGTCGCGCCGACGACCGTGATCGGCCGGCGGGTCAGGCGCTCGATGGCGCGCACGTGCTCGCGCTCCTCGGGCGCGCACAGGGAGATCGCGACCCCGGCCGCCCCGGCCCGCGCCGTGCGCCCGATGCGGTGCACGTAGGTCTCCGGGACGTTCGGGATCTCGTAGTTGACGACGTGCGTGATGTCGTCGATGTCGATGCCGCGCGCGGCGATGTCGGTGGCCACGAGGACGCGCACCTTGCCGGCCCGGAAGCCGGCCAGGCTGCGCTCGCGGTTGCCCTGGGACTTGTCGCCGTGGATCGCCTGGGCGTAGATGCCGCGCTGGACCAGGCGCTTCGCCACGCGGTCGCAGCCGCGCTTGGTGCGCGTGAAGACCAGCACGCGCTTGACGCCCGGCTCGCGCAGGATCGTCTCGAGCGCGGCCGGCTTGTCGTCGCGGGCGACGAAGTGGATGCGCTGGTCGACCAGCTCGGCGGTCGAGGCCACCGGCGTCACGTAGACCTTGGCCGGCCGGTGCAGGATGCGGTGGGCGAGGTCCTCGATCGGCTCCGGCATGGTGGCCGAGAACAGCAGCGTCTGGCGCTTGGGCGGCACGGCCGCGAGGATGCGCTTGACGTCCGGCAGGAAGCCGAGGTCGAGCATCTGGTCGGCCTCGTCGAGCACCAGCACCTCGACGCCGTCGAGGCGCACGTGGCGCTGCTGCATCAGGTCGAGCAGGCGCCCGGGGGTGGCGACGAGCACGTCGACGCCGCGCTCCATGGCGCGCACCTGCGGGCCCTGGCCGACGCCGCCGAAGATCACGGCCACGCTGGGGCGCAGGTAGCGCCCGTAATCGGTGAAGCTCTTGGCGACCTGCGAGGCGAGCTCGCGCGTCGGCACGACGACCAGGCAGCGCGGGCTCTTCTTGGGGGCTGCGCGGCGGTCCTGGAACAGGCGCTGCAGGATCGGCAGCGCGAAGGCCGCGGTCTTGCCGGTGCCGGTGCGCGCGCAGCCGAGCAGGTCGCCGCCCTGGAGGAGCTGCGGGATGGCCTGGGCCTGGATGGGGGTGGGGGTGGTGTAACCTTCGTCTGCGAGCGCGCGCTGGAGCGGCTCGAGCAGGGGCAGGCTGGAGAAAGAGTTCATGCGTTGGATCGGTGGCGCGAAGAAGCGCCGGTTCGGTTTCGCGGCCCGGTGGGCGCGCGGGGGAGGCCCATGCCGTCTGGGACGGCGTCGTCCAGGGGACGTCGCGGGCCGGCTGTGCCGGCCAGGAGCGCGGGGCCTCCTCGAGGGAGGTCTTGGTTTCGTTCTCTACTTCGTCGTCGAGTCGAGGATCTCGGGCTGTCCGGACCGGGCGAGGCCGTCTGGCAGTGCCATCGGGCTGGCGCGCGGCGTAGTGCCGCAACCGGTCGCGCTCGTCTGCTCCGGGCCCATCCGGGGCCGTGTCATCGGGCAGGCTCGAGCGCTGGAGGCCCTCCTCGTGAACGCGAAGGACCCTCGAAGCGTCAATTCTGTCGGCGGGAAGCCTAGGGGAACGGGAGGGGGAAAGCGAGGACCCAGGCCACTTTCCTGGCCCGGGCCCGCTACCCCCTGCCTGTGACCGCCGGAACCTGCGATCCTAGGAACCCGGCGAGACTCGCGTCGGCCACGCGACCACGGCTCGACCCCGGAGCGGGAGGCCCGGACCACGCGGAGCTCGGAAGGTTCCCCTGTTCCCGGTCCGCTCGCACGGACCGCACGTCCCTGGAGTCACGCACATGGTCCGCGCATCCCGCCTGCTCGTCGCCTCGTCGCTCGTCCTGCTCGTTCCCGCCTGCGGGGGCTCGTCCGGTGGAGGCGGCGGCGAGGGCGAGGACGTCGCCAGTCAGGCCGAGATCGACTCCCTGCGCCAGGAGCTGGCCTTCGCCGGCATCGTGCCGCTGGCCGAGCCGCCGGAGGTCTCGGAGGAGCTGTTCGAGCTCGGTCGAGCGCTCTTCTTCGACAAGATCCTGTCCGGCAGCCAGGACGTCTCCTGCGCCACCTGCCACCTGCCGCAGTTCGCCACGGGCGACGGCCGCACCCTCTCCGACGGCGTGCGCGGGATCGGGTTCGGCCCGAACCGTGGCGGCGGCGAGATCATCCCGCGCAACAGCCCGGCGCTGTTCGCGCTGCACCTCAAGCAGCAGATCTTCTGGGACGGCCGGCTGAGCGTGCACGCCAACGGGCCCGGCATGACCTTCGGCCTGCCGGAGGCCGTCCCGGTCGACGCGCAGATGGTCGCGACCTTCACGCCGGGCCTCGAGGTGCTCGGCATCCAGGCCATGCTGCCGCCCGTGTCGCGCGAGGAGATGCGCGGCGAGCCGGGCGAGAACCCGCTGGGCGACCTGGAGGACGGCTACAACTCGCCGGGCGGTCGGCCGGAGGGCACGCTCGAGGTGTGGGACCAGCTCATGGAGCGCGTGATGCTCACGCCGGGCTACCTGGAGCTCCTGCAGGCCGCCTACCCGACCACGCTGCTCGCCACGTTCGGCTTCGAGCACGCCGCCAACGCGATCGCCGCCTTCGAGACGCGCGCCTTCGCGCGCACGGACAGCGCCTTCGAGCGCTTCGTGCGCGGCGACGACCGCGCCCTGACCGGCCGCCAGGTGCGCGGCGCCCACGCCTTCTTCCAGGCTGGCTGCGCCGCCTGCCACTCGGGCTCGCTGCTCTCGGACGAGGACTTCCACAACACCGGCCTGCCCCAGCTCGGCCCCGGCGTGATCGGCACCTCCTTCGGCGCCGTCCCGGGCTCCGACGTCGGCCGCGAGGTCGCCTCCCAGGTCTTCGCCGACCGCTTCAAGTTCCGCACGCCCAGCCTGCTCAACGTGGCCCTCACCGGCCCCTGGGGCCACGCCGGCCAGTTCGAGCGCCTGCGCGACATGGTCGCCCACTACCGCGATCCGTTCCTCAGCCACTACACCTACGACATCCAGTCGAACGTGAGCGACCCGGCCCTGGTGACGACCCTCGTCCCCAACTCGGCCGAGGTGCTGGCCACGCTCGACTCGCGCCTGCGCCGCGTGAACGACTTCGACGTCGACGCCGTGGTGGAGTTCCTGGAGTCCCTGACGGCCGACAGCGCGCGCGACCTGTCCGAGCTCGTCCCGGACTCGGTGCCGAGCGGCCTGCCGGTGTTCTAGCCCGATCGCAGATCGGGCCATCTGCGCCGTCAGCCTGACCGCCGCGGATCCGCGGGCGGGCGCCAGCCCGCCCGCGATCCGCGGCGCCCGCTCCGTTCCCGCGCCATGAACCGCAAGCGCCCCGCACCCCGCTCGGCGAACTCCCGGAGCGCAGTCCGCGCGGCCTGATCCTGGTCCATCCCGTACTCCCGGCCCCGCGATCCAGCCGACATGGCGCGCGCGGTGAGGAGGTGCGCCCCTCTGGCAAGGGCCAGAACCCGCCGAAGGGATTGACGCTCCAGGCCCTGATCGACGGGGGGCGCCCGTGAGCGAGCTCTTCGTGCTCGCCAGCTCCGCGGCGTTGACTCGGCTCTTCCAGCCGTAGCGAACGAGCCTGTCGGGGCACCACTCCATCCCTCTCGAGTCCGTGTCCACCGGGCCACGCTCAGGAGAGCGTTGGCTGCGTGACGGCCATCGAGCGTGGAGGACCTTCCCTCCCACGTGCTCGGGCTCACTCCAGACGAGGACTCTTCCCATGACCGACCGTACCCGCGTTTCTCCGACCTCCAGGACCCTCGACCGCCGCGGCCCGGCGATCGCCGGCGCCGGCGTGGCCCTGGCCGCCCTGGCTCTGGCGGCGACCGCAGCCACCCGGGCCCTCGGGGGCGAGGACGACTCCGGTGCTCTGACCTCCGCGACCCGTCCTGTCCGCGCCGCCAGCACCTTCACGACGCGCGACGGCACGTCGATCCACTTCAAGGACTGGGGCACGGGTCAGCCCGTGGTGCTGAGCCATGGCTGGCCCTTGAGCTCCGACAGCTGGGAATCCCAGGCCCTGCACCTGGCCTCGAACGGCTTCCGCGTGGTGGCGCACGACCGGCGCGGTCATGGCCGCTCCAGCCAGCCGTGGAACGGCAACGACATGGACACCTACGCCGACGACCTGGCCGAGCTGATCGAGGCGCTCGACCTGCGCGAGGTGATCCTGGTCGGCTTCTCGACGGGCGGCGGCGAGGTCGCGCGCTACGTCGGCCGCCACGGCACCGGCCGCGTGGCCAAGCTCGCGCTGATCGCGGCGGTGCCGCCGCTGATGCTCGCGACCGCCACGAATCCCGGCGGACTCCCGCTCGGGACGTTCGACGGCCTGCGCTCGGCCTCGCTCGCGGACCGCTCGAAGCTCTACCGCGACCTCGCCTCCGGGCCGTTCTTCGGCTTCAACCGGCCGGGCGCGAAGGTCAGCCAGGGCATGATCGACAGCTTCTGGCTGCAGGGCATGATGGCGGGCCACAAGAACGCCTACGACTGCATCCGGGCCTTCTCGGAGACGGACTTCACCGCGGACCTGAGGAAGTTCGACCGGCCGACGCTGATCGTGCACGGCGACGACGACCAGCTCGTGCCGATCGACGCCTCCGCGCGGGCCGCGGCCCGGCTCGTCCCGCACGCGACGCTGAAGGTCTACGCCGGAGCGCCGCACGGGCTGGCGGACACGCACAAGGAACGGCTCAACGCCGACCTCCTGGCCTTCGCCCGCTCCTGAGGAGCGCCGCCGTGGAAACGATCCTGGACTGCACGACGCTCGACGTCCCCTCGGCGAGCAGCACGGGAGCGCCCTACGTGGCCGGGAACTTCGCGCCCCTGCAGGACGAGGTCACGGCCTTCGACCTGGAGGTGACCGGCCGCTTCCTGCGCATGTGCCCGAACCCGCCGTACAAGCCCGACCTCGTGCGCCTTGCATCGGAGCGCGCGCTGCCGGCGGCTTCCGCGCGAGACTAGCTGCCGACGGAGTCCCCTCCGGCGGCCTCGTCCGGGAGGAGGTCCTTCAGCAGCGTGGCGAGCTGCACGCGCCCGCGGTTCAGGCGCCGCTGCACGGTCTTGGTCGAGACCCCGAGGATCTCGGCCGCCTCGTCGTGGGTCATCCCCTGGAGGCGCACCAGGCCGAGCACCTCGCGCTCCTCCTCGCCCAGGTGCTCCAGCGCGGCCAGCATCCGTCGCGTCTTGGCGCCGAGCCCGGGCTCGCCCGGGGTCCGGACGCCCTCCAGGTGCTCCGCGAGCTCCAGGGCCGGAGTGTGCTCGTCCAGGCGCCGCGCGAGGTCGTTCAGCTCCCAGCGCATGTGCTGGTTGGCGAGCCCGAAGAACTCGCGCACGCTGGCCGGCCGCGCCTCGCGCAGGGCCTTGATGAGCCGTTCCACGATCGCGCCCAGCATCTCGTCGGCCTTCAGGTTGAGCGGCGGGCGCGCGAGCCGCGGATAGCTGCGTCGCAGCATCACGGAGCACAGGAGCTCGAGGCGCGCGGCCGCGCGGCCGAGCAGGGCGCGGATCACCTGCGGGTCCCCGGCAGCCTCGGGCCGCGCGCGCAGCTCGTCCAGGTAGAGCTGCACGGCGGCGGTGGTGCGCATCTCGCCCATCGGCCGGCCATTCTGCCACGCGGCCGCGGGCCCGCTCACTCCACGACGTCGAGGCGCCGGGCGAGGGCCTCGACCTCGCGCCACAGCGCGCGATCCTCGTCGCGCTCGGCCGGCGGAAGCGCCCCGGAGGTCTCGCGCAGCCAGGTGAAGGCCGCGTCCTTCCGCCACGGCTCCAGGAGCGCGCTCGCGCCCGCGTGCCCGGCCAGCCCCTGCGCCATCCGCTCGCCGCACGCCGCGAGGTCGAGGCGCAGGACGGCGCGCACGCGCGCGCGGAAGAGCGCTCGCTCCGTGTCCGCCGCCGGGTCGAGGCCGAGCCCCGCTCCCGCGCGCGCCGTCGCGCGCGCCACCCGGAGCCGCAGCTCGCGGTCCGCGAGCGCGGACGGCTCGCCCAGGAGGATCGCGTACAGCCTGGATGCCGCCGTGTAGCGCGACGTGCTCAGGCAGCTCGCGATCAGCGCCGCGCGCGTGACGTCGTCGCGCGGCTCCCCGCGGCCCGCGAGCAGCTCCGGCAGCTCCGGGAGGACCAGCTCCTCGGCCTCTCGGCGCAGGACGTGGCGGATCCAGGCGTCGTGATCGCGCGCGGCATCCGGGCTCCAGTCGAAGCCCAGCGCGGCCAAGGCCAGGCTGCGACGCGCCTCGGCCGTCGCGCCCGTGTGATGGAGGGCCAGCGCACGAATCAGCTCGGGCGTGGGCGCCAGGACCGCGCCCGCCTTTCCGCGCAGGAGCGCGAGGGCCGACTCGAAGCGTCCGCCCCGCAGCTCCGCCAGGGCCAGGGCCATCTCGAAGTACGGCCGGAGGCTGGGCACGCTCTCTGGCGCGGCCAGCGCGCGCTCGATCAGCGCCGTGGCCGAGTCCCGTCGCTCCCCGGAGGGCTGGAGCAGACAGGCGCGGCCGATGCGCTCGCAGGTGCGTGGCTCGCCGACGGTGCCGAAGCGCTCGAGCAGCTCCACGCAGACGCGCTCGTACTCCTCCCAGCGGCCGGCGTAGGCGCAGAGCTCCGCGTAGCCGTTCCAGGCCTCTGGGTCGTCGGGGCCCGCCTGGCTCTCCGCGTGAAAGAGGGCCAGAGCTTCCTCCTCCCGCCCGGTCGGCACGAGCAAGAGGCGCAGGGCCTTGAGCGAGCTCCTGTGGACCGGATCGAGCGCGAGAGCTCTGCGGTACTCGTTCTCCGCCTCCGTGAGCTCGCCCAGGCGCTCGAGGCACGCGCCCAGGTTGTGGTGGTGAACCGGGAGAGGCTCCAGCTCGACCGTGCGCTGGAACGAGGCGAGCGCCTCGCGCCATCGTCCGAGGTGCCCCAGGCACTCTCCCAGGCCCTGGTTTCCGAGGACCGAATCCGGATCCAGGCGCAGCGACGCCCGGTGCTCCTCGAGCGCCTCGGCGGCGCGCCCCTGGAGGGTCAGCGTCGTGCCGAGATTGAAGCGTGCCCAGGCGAGCCCCGGGTCGAGCCGCACGGCCTCGCGGCCCGCGGCGATCGCCTCGTCGTACTTCCCCGCCTGGTACAGCAGCAGGGCGAGCCGGCCATGGGCCTCCGCGAAGTCCGGCTCCACCTGCACGGCCTGGCTGTAGGCCTCGAACGCGTCCTCGATCCGACCCGCGCGACGTAGCGCGGTGCCGAGCGCCTGGTGCGCGAGCGAGGAGCGCGGCCGGATCGCCACGGCCGCCTGTGCGTAGCGGATCGCCTCGGCCGGCGTGTCGGCCCACAGCACGTCGCCGAGCGCGAAGTTCGCCCAGAAGTCTCCTGGGTGCGCGCGCTGGACGACCGTCAGCAGCGGGATCACGTCCACGTCGGCCTCGCGCAGGCGCTCGGCGGCCCCGACCACGAGCTGCACCGTCATTCGCTTCGCGCGCAGGTCGTCCGCCAGCTCGGCCAGCGTGGCCTCGTCGAGGCGCAGCGCCGGGTCGCGCAGGCGCTCGCGCCAGGGGCTCGGCGCGGGGTCCGCGCCGCGCGCCACGTCCAGCAGCCAGGCCGCGCGCGCGCCGTCGCCGGCGCAGAGCGCCCAGTCGTCCAGCGCGCCGACCAGCGCCAGCCGCACCGCCGCTGCTCGCACGCGCGCGGCCACGGCCTCCGGGGCATCCGTGACGCTCCCGAAGCCGGCGTTCCGGAAGGCCTCCGCGTAGGCCTGGTCCGCGCGCCGACGGTTCTCGCTGCGGTCGAAGCGCCCTTCGGTGATCGCCACGCGCTGCAGGCGGATGCCGTCGAGCTCCTCGACGAGCCTGAGCTCGCGCCGCGCGCGGGCCACGCGCTCGCGCAGCTCCGCGTCGAGGACTTCGGGGACCTGGTCGAGGAGCGAGCGGGCCTGCACGAGGTTCCCGCCGCCGAGCTCCGCGAACAGGTCGTCGATGCGCGGGCTCCAGAGCGCGGCCTGCTCGCGTCGTTCCCGCGCGAGGGCCTGGTCGCGGGCCACGCGCGCGCCCAGGAAGCCCAGCAGCACGGCCGCCAGCAGGATCGCCGTGGCCAGCGCCGGCCGGCGCCGGCCCCACAGGTAGGCGCGCTCGAGCCACCCGACCGGACGCGCGTGGATCGGCTCGCGCGCCAGGAAGCGTCGCAGGTCCGCGGCCAGCTCGGCCGCCGAGGCGTAGCGCCGCGCCGGCTCCTTGTGCAGGCAGCATAGGCAGATCGTCTCGAGGTCGCGCGGGACGCGTGCGTTGAGCAGCGCGGGCCGCACCGGCTCCCTGGAGAGCACCTGGAGCTGGGTCGCGACCGGCGACTCCGAGCGGAAGGGCGGGCGACCGGTGAGGCCCTCGTACAGGATGGCTCCGAGCGCGTACACGTCCGCGCCGGAGCCCACCGGCCCGCCCCGGATCTGCTCGGGGGCCATGTAGCTCGGCGTGCCCAGGATCGTGCCGGTGACCGTGAGCTCCTCGCCGCCGGTCACGCGCCGCGCGAGGCCGAAGTCCGACACCTTGGGCACGCCCGCCGGCGTCAGCAGCACGTTGGCCGGCTTCAGGTCGCGGTGCACGATGCCGATCCGGTGCGCGTACTCGACCGCGTCCGCGAGGCAGGCGACCAGCTCCGCCGCGCTGTCGGCCGGCTGGGGCGTGCCCGCCAGCCGCTGTGACAGGGTGCCGCCCTCGACCAGCTCCATCGTGAAGAAGGGCCGGCCCTCGCGCGCGCTCACGTCGTGCACCTGCACGATGTTCGGGTGGCTCAGGTTCGCGATCGCGCGCGCCTCCAGCAGGAAGCGCTCGAGCTCGCGCGGGCCGGCGAGGTCACCCGCCAGCAGCATCTTCAGCGCCACGTCGCGCTCGAGCCCGAGGTGGCGGGCCCGGTAGACCACGCCCATGCCCCCACGGCCGAGGAGCCCCTTCAGCTCGTACCCCGGGATCACCGGCAGGGCGGGCTCGGCGCTCGCCTCCACGCTCCCCTCCGGCCCTGATCCCGGCAGCAGCGCGTCCAGCTCCGCATCCACCTCGGCGACGCGCGCCAGGTGCGCGCGCACGTCCGCCAGGAGGCCGGGCGCGTCGCGACAGACCTCCTCCGGCGTGCGTTGCGAGCTCAGCGCCTCCTCGGCCAGCTCCTGGATGCGGCGTTCGTCGGTCACCGGCGTGTCCACAGGGGAATGGCCTGGTCGCCTCCCTGTCAACTCCAGGACCCGGCGCGGGCGCGGCGCGGGCCGGATCGGGGCCAGCCCGCTCGCCGGACGTCACGCCGCCCGCTGCTGGTCCGGGCGCGTGACGCGGCGCAGCACGGCCTTGCGCACGAAGGGCAGCGACTTCAGGGCGCGCGCGGCGGCGGTGCGCAGCGGGCCCTTCGACTCCCAGGCCCAGTGGCGGAAGCGGGCGCCCAGGTTGCGGCGCGCCAGGCGCCAGCGCACGGCGAGCGGGGTCGGAGCATCCGGGGCCGTGACCGGCTCGTAGCCGAGCTCGCGCATCAAGGGGCCGGCGACGTGCTCGAGCAGGCGCACCTCGCCGGGGCGCATCTCGGCCTTCCAGCCGGAGACCTCGCCCTTGCGGAAGAAGCCCTTCGGGGCGTGGTCGGCCTGGCGCAGCTTCTCGAGCGAGCAGGCGGCCACGGCC
>DASVAP010000357.1:0-12525 GCA_036376275.1 Planctomycetota bacterium
CCCGGGGCCGGCTTCGAGCCGGCCCCGGTGGCCAGGGCCAGGGGTGCAGAGGCGCCGCGCCGGTCCTAGTGTCCTGAGTCAGGAGTTCGTCGTCAGATTCCGCCGGCATCCGCCGGCTGGCTAGGCGCGACGACGACCGCGTATCCAGGGCGATACGCCGAGGAGGAGCAACGACGCCAGACGGTGGAGGACGGCGGAAGGTGACGACGAACTCCTGACTCAGGACACTAGCGCCCGACCAGCAGGTCGAGCGCGTTCGAGAGCCGCGGGCCCGGCGCCCCCGTGCACGCTCCCTGCGCGTGCAGCGGACGGTGCACGAGCGCGACGAGGGGCGGGACGAGCACGTCGAAGCGCACCTGGGTGCCGGCGTGCGCCTGCTGGAAGAGCGCGAGGGGCGCTCCGGCGACGAGCAGCTCCCCCCCGGGCACGAGGACGCCGCCCAGCGGGGAGGGATGGATCCCGAGCAGCGCCAGGCCCGGGGCGTGCCCACGGCAGTCGAGCGCCGCGCGCCAGGTGCGACCGATCTCGGGGTCGGCCTTCTGGCGCAGGACGACCGGGTTCACGCCACGGCCCTCGCGCACGGGGCTGCCCCGCAGCGACAGGATCCACAGCGTGCCCTCCTCGTCGTCGAAGTAGATCCCCCCCGTGGCGAGCTCGGGGTTCCCGTCCTTGTCGAGATCGCCGAGGAACTCGACCTCGCGTCCGAAGCCCGTGCCCTGGGGCAGCGGGATCGTCAGGCCGTTGCGGTTGCGCGTGATCACCAGGCGCTTCCGCACGCTGCCGTTCGGGGCCAGGAAGGCGACCATGAGCCCACCCACGTCGCGCGGGGGCTGGCCGGTGAAGTAGTCGGGCAGGGTCACGACCACCTCGGGCACGCGATCGCCATCCAGGTCGCCGATGGAGGCGACGCCGGACTTGGAGTCGTCCAGCTCGAAGGCGGCCCCGTCGAGCTCGAGCGCGTCGGCGACGGTCTGGTCCGGCCGGAGCGAGAGGATCCACACGCTGCCGGTGCCCCCGTCGGCGCCGAAGGAGGAGACGGCGAGCTCCTCGAAGCCGTCCCGGTCGATGTCACCCAGCCGGCTGACCCTGTTGCCGAAGCGATCCTCGGCCTCGATCGGGACCTCGGCGCGCCCGATCTTCAGGGCCGACCTGGCGCTCCCGTCGGCGTTGAGGCGCAGGACCCAGAACGCGCCCGCGTCGGCGCCCGGCCCCGTGTCGTCACCGGACGAGCCGAGGGCCACGTCCGGGAGCCCGTCACCATCGGTGTCGCCCAGGCTGCCGGCCAGGCCGAACAGGTCGCGGCCGTCGATCGGGGGCTGGAACACGGGGTCCGTGTGGTCGATCCGGGCATGGCGGCGCACCTGTCCGCTGGCGTCGAGGAACAAGATCCACAGGTGGGTCCCGATGGGCGCGCGGTTCGGGGCGCTCGGGTTGGGCTCGAAGCTGATCACGCCGAGCTCGCTCCGGCCGTCGCCGTCCAGGTCGCCGAGCGCCTCGAGGCTGCTGCCGAACAGGGCCGCGTCCGGCAGCGCCCCGGTGAAGCCCCCCGTCCCGCGACCGATCTCGGTGAACGACCGGACGGTCCCGTCCGCGCGCAGGAAGAGGATCCAGACCGCGCCGGCCTCGTCGTTGACCTCGGTGAAGTCCACCTGGTGGGTCGCTCCCACCGCCAGCTCCGGCAGGCCGTCCCCGTCCAGGTCGCCGAGGAGGGCGAGCGACTGCCCGAGGTAGTCGTCGTGCTCCAGCAGCCCGTCGAGGGCGTCGATCCGATGGGCGCGCAAGACGGTGCCGACCTGGGCCTCCGCGGCCGCGGCGAGGAGCAGGAGCGAGCCAGGACCGACCAGAGACCGTCCGCAAGACAGCATCGCGACCTCCAGGGAAAGGGACGCCGGATCCTATCCTGGGTCCCCGCGACGGTTGCGCCGTTCCAGCCAGGTCTCGCCGGCGCCCCTCCGCGCGGGACGACGCCGCGCTCTCCCCCCGGCGCGAGGACTGGCGCGCGGGCGCCGCGCAGCCGGTTGCGCAGGCACAGGTTACGCGCGGCGAGGGCCGCTGGGCCTCCGTCGTGGTTCCGACCGCCCGCGAGCCGGGCACGCCCTCCAGAAGCGAGCGCGGGGCTGCACGCCGGCCCTCGCGACGCTCTCATGCCGGCATGACGGCCGGCGGCGAGCGCGCGACCTGGTTCCTCGGGCGGCGACTCTTCCTCGGCGGGGTGGCGCTCGTCCACCTGATCGCCTTCGGCTCCCTGGGCGCACAGGTGCTCGGCCTCTACGGCTCGGAGGGCATCGTGCCGCTCGCGGAGCGCATGCAGCTCCTCGGCGAGCGTCTCGTGGGCTGGGAGCGCCTCGAGCTGCCGACGCTGCTCTGGCTCGGCGCGAGCGACGCGGTGGGGGCCGGCGCGCTGCTGGCACTCCTGGCGCTGCTGGGCCTGGTGCCACGCCTCGCGCTCGCCCTGTGCTGGCTGCTCTACCTCTCGTTCGTCTGCGTCGGCAGCCCGTTCCTCGACTTCCAGTGGGACGTGCTGCTGCTCGAGGCGGGCCTGGTCGCCGTCCTGTACGCGCCCGGCGGCCTGCGGCCCTTCGGGCGCGACCAGGTGCCGCCGGCGGACCTCCCGCGCTGGCTCGTGTACCTGCTGCTCTTCAAGCTGATGGTGCTCTCGGGCGCGGTGAAGCTGACCTCCGGCGACCCGGCATGGCGCGATGGCAGCGCGCTCGCCTTCCACTGGTGGACGCAGCCGCTGCCGCACCGGCTGAGCGTGTGGGCCGCCGAGCTGCCGGCCTGGACCCGGGGCGCGAGCTGCCTGACGATGTTCGTGATCGAGCTCGGCCTGCCGTGGCTCCTCGTCGTGCCCGTCTGGCGCCGGCGCCTGCGGCAGGTCGTGGCCGCCGGCGTGTGGCTCCTGATGCTGGCGATCCTCGCCACCGGCAACTACGGCTTCTTCAACCTGCTGACGGCCGTGCTGGCGCTGCCGCTGCTCGACGACCGCGCCTGGCGCACGCTCTTCCGGCGTGCGCCCGAACCGCCGGCGATGGGGCTGGTGGCGCCGCGCTGGCGCGCAGCGCTGCTCGCGCTGCTCGCCACCCCGCTGGGGATCGTCTCGCTGGCCCAGATCACCGTCGGGCTCGGCTGGCTCGCGCGCACGCCGGCCCCGGTACGCGTGCTGGCGGACGCGCTCGAGCCCCTGCGCAGCGTCAACTCGTACGGCCTCTTCCGCGTCATGACGAGGACGCGCGACGAGGTCCAGCTCGAGGGCAGCGCCGACGGCACGACCTGGCGCCCCTACCGCTTCCGCTACAAGCCCGGCGACCCCGCGCGCGCGCCCGTCTTCGCCGGCCTGCACATGCCGCGCCTCGACTGGCAGCTGTGGTTCGTCGCGCTCGAGCACGGCTCGGGCCAGCGCTCGCGCTGGATGCTGGACCTCGTCGAGCGCCTTCAGGCAGGCGCGCCGAGCGTCCTCTCCCTCCTGGCGGAGGATCCCTTCCCCGACGCGCCGCCGCGCTGGGTGCGCGCGACGGTCGCGCCCTACCGCTTCGCGTCCCCGGAGGAGCGCGCCCAGGGTCTCTGGTGGCAGCGCGGCCCCGCCGAGCCCTTCCTCCCCGCCCGCGAGGGGCCGCGCTGAGCCCCCCACCGGCGGTCGCGACTCACCAGCGCGGGCCCTCCAGATCGCTCGCGGAGGCCCAGGCCCCCGCCAGCTCGGGATCGGACCCAACGCTCCCCCCTCCGGGCGCATCCAAGGGCTAGCAGGATTGCGCGCGCCTCCTCGCGCGCTTCCCGCAGAGCCGGGGTGGAGCTCCGCGAGGCCGCGGCCCCTCCGGGGAGTCCTCCCCGGTTCCCGAGGCATACTGGGATCCACCAGGGTTCTCACCGCCCCGCCTGGCCTGGACTGGTTGACCGTTCGGAGGCCTCCATGAGTGTTCGATTTCTCCGTCGTCCACGGACCTGGATCCCGCTGACGGCCTGGGCGGCGCTCGCGTCCGGAACAGCGTCGTTTCACCGCCTGCGCTCGAGCGCGACGCCGGCGCCCCCCCTCGTGTCGCTCGACCCGCTCGCGCTTGCGCAGGGGAGCTGCCAGCCGCACTGGGAGGAGACGTTCGGCCCCGTGCCCGGAGTGGAGATGGAGATCCTGGCCCAGACGGTCTTCGACGACGGCGCGGGTCCGGCGCTCTACGTGGCCGGCGGGGGGAGCTTCGTCGACACGCTCGCGCGCTGGGATGGCTCGAGCTGGTCGCTCCTCGGACGCGTGGACGGGGCCGTGAAGGCCCTGGCCGTGTTCGACGACGGCAGCGGCCCCGCGCTCTACGCGGGCGGCTCCTTCACGACCGCCGGGGGTGTGACGGTGAACCACATCGCGAGGTGGACTGGCTCGGGCTGGTCGGCCCTGGGGAGCGGGATGACGGGCGCGGTCTTTGGCCTCGGCGTGCATGCGCTGGCCGTGTTCGACGACGGCAGCGGAGCCAAGCTCTACGCGGGCGGCGAGTTCGGGCGCGCCGGCGGCCAGCCGGCGACGCGCGTCGCGAAGTGGGACGGCGCGAGCTGGTCCGGCCTGGCGGCCCCCGTGAACGGTACGGTCAACGCGTTCGCCGTCGCCGACCTCGGCTCCGGCTCGCAGCTCTACGCCGGTGGCTTCTTCTACCGCGCGGGCGGCGTGACGGTGAGCGGGATCGCGAGCTGGAACGGGTCGTCCTGGTCGGACCTGGGTGGCGGTGTGTCGAAGCCCTTCGGAGTGGGCGAGGTGCGGAGCCTCACGGCCCTCGACGACGGCGGCCAGAGCGCGCTCTACGTGGGCGGGGAATTCACGTCCGCTGGAGGCGTGGAGGCGAGCCACATCGCGCGGTGGGATGGAGCGAGCTGGTCGGCGCTCGGCGCGGGGGCGAATTACACGGTGGACGCCCTCGCCTCGTTCGACGACGGCGGCGGACCTGTGCTCTACGTCGGGGGGGGCTTCACGGCCGCCGGCGGCGCGCCGGTGAAGGGGATCGCGCGCTGGGACGGGTCGTCCTGGTCGAACCTGGGAGCCGGTGTGTCGAGGCCGCCTTCGGCGGGCTTGGTGCGGAGCCTGGCGGTGTTCGACGACGGCAGTGGACCGATGCTCCACGTGGGCGGCACCTTCGTGCTCGCCGGCAGCGTGGCGGCGCTCAATGCCGCGCGCTGGGATGGCTCGAGCTGGTCGGCGATGGGCAGGGGGCTGAACTCCTTCGTCCAGTCCCTGGTGGTCTTCGACGACGGCAGCGGACCGGCGCTCCATGCCGGCGGCGCCTTCACGGCCATCGGCGACGTGCCCGCGGTGCGCGTCGCGAAGTGGGATGGGTCGAGCTGGACCCCGCTCGGCAGCGGAATCGGCGGAGGTGTCTACACCGGCGTCGCGAGCCTGGTCGCGCACGACGACGGCGGCGGTCCCGCGCTCTACGCCGGCGGTGACTTCACGCTCGCCGGCGGCGTGGGGGTGGGCAACATCGCCAGATGGGATGGAGCGACCTGGTCGCCCCTCGGCAGCGGGATGAACGGAACCGTCCGTGCGCTCGCCGTGCACGACGACGGCGCCGGACCGGCGCTCCATGCCGGTGGCGAGTTCACGAGCGCAGGCGGCGTCGCGGCCAACCGCATCGCGAGGTGGGATGGTGCGGCCTGGTCGCCGCTGGGTACCGGGATGGAGGGCGTGGATGACCGCGTCGCGACCCTGACCGTCTTCGACGACGGCAACGGATCGGCGCTCTACGCCGGCGGTTACTTCACGAGCGCGGGCGGCCTGCCGGCGAGAAGCATCGCCAGGTGGGACGGCGCGAGCTGGTCGCCACTCGGCAGCGGCTTGTTCGGCACCGTGGCTGCCCTGATCGTCTTCGACGACGGGGGCGGACCGGCGCTCTACGCCGGCGGCAGCTTCTACGTCGATGGCGGTCCGCAGGTGAGCATGGTCGCGCGGTGGGACGGTGCGAGCTGGTCGCCGCTCGGCGGCGGGACGAACTACAGCGTCAGCACGCTGGCGGCGCACGACGACGGCACCGGGCCGGCGCTCTACGCCGGCGGCTCCTTCATTCCCGGCGGCGGTGTGCCGCCGTTCGGCCTCGCGCGCTGGGACGGCTCGACCTGGTCACCGTACGGCAACGGCATGAGCCGCGGCGTCGCGACCCTGGCGGAGTTCGACTTCGGCACCGGGCCGGCGCTCTACGCGGGTGGCTCCTTCACGAGGGCCCCCGACTCGCTCGACGCCTACCTCGCCCGGTGGGTTCACACGGATTCGACTCCACCGGTCCTCTCCTGCCCGTCGCACGTCAGCGCGCCCGATCGGCTCCTCGACGGACAGGAGCGCGTGTTCTTCAGCGTGACCGCCGCCGACGACTGTGCTCCTGCGCCCACCATCGCCTGCGTGCCGCCCTCGGGCAGCAGCTTCCCGCTCGGCACGACGATGGTCACCTGCACGGCCACGGACCTCGCCGGAAACCAGTCCACCTGCGAGTTCCCCGTGACGGTCTACAACCATGCCCGCCCGCGTTGACCGTCGCTCCGTCGGCGCGGGACGGCGGCGGTAGCGCGCGCGGGCTCTCGGGTGGCAGCGCGGCCCCACCGAGCCCTTCCTCCCCGCCCGCGAGGGGCCGCTCCCCCTCCGGCGGCCGCGCTCACCAGCGCAGGACCTCGAGCTCGCTCGCGGAGAGGGCGATCGCGCGGCGGCCGACCTCCTCGCCGCGCCGGTAGAGCACCAGCGTGCACGCGGCGTCGGAGACCGCCAGGACGAGCGAGCGCGTCCCGGCGATCAGGCCGCGGTACTGGAGCATCGAGCGCCCCTCGCGCACCTGCGCCAGCGGGAGCGCCTGGCCGTCGGCGTCCAGCAGCTCGAAGGCGTCGGCGTGCTCGGGGTCGGCGAGCTCGACCCGGAAGTGGACGCGCCGGTCGACGACGAGCTGGGCCGCGGGGCCGAGCTCCCCGACCACGAAGAAGTCCCCGAAGATCGCGTCCGAGCGGGCGTGCAGCAGCGCGCCCGCCGCGAGCGGCACCGGCAGCGCGAAGCTCCCGTCCGCGGCCGAGCGCACCGAGGCGAGCGACAGCCCCTCGGAGAAGGCGCGTCCGTCGAGCGGGTCGCGGAAGAGCGGGCGCCCGGGGCGCAGCTCGACGCCCTCGATCCCGCGGCCGGCGCGATCGCGCACGCGCCCGGCGAGAGTGTGCAGCGGCTCCTCAAACACGAGCTCGAGCGCGTCCCCCGGCGCCGCGCGGCCCTCGGCCAGCCCGAGGCTCCCCGGATCGACGGCCTGCACGAGGTACTCGCGCGCCAGCAGCCCCTCGAGGCGGAAGGCGCCCTGGGCATCGGTCTCGACCCAGCGCCAGGCCGGCGCCTCCGGATCGGCGGCCAGCGCCTCGGCGTAGCGCGGTCCGTCCGGGCGCGTCCGCGCCAGGGTCGGGTCGGCGAGCCACACGCGCGCGCCGGCCAGGGCGCGCCCGGCGCGCGTGCGCACGTGCCCCGTCAGCACGCCGGACCGCTCCGGCAGGACGAGCTCGATCCACTCCGGCCAGAGCGGCGCGTCGCCCGCGTCGGTCGCCAGCGTCTCGGCCACGGCGGCGCCGCCCGGGACGAGCGCCACCAGGCGCGCGTGCAGCGGCGCCGGGCACAGCGCGAGCTCGAAGACCCCCGCCGCGTCCGTGCGGGTCTCGGCCGGCGCGGCGCTGACCAGCGCGCCCGCCACGACGCCGCCGCGCGCGGCGCGCACGACGCCGCGCACGAGCGGCGTGCCCTCCGGCCGGCGCAGGACCAGCGCCAGGTCCTCGCCCGACGCCTGGGGCACGCGCACGTTGCGCGTGACGAAGCCCGGGGCCGAGACCTCGAGCAGCGCCTCGGGGATCGCCGGGAGGCCCCCGATCCGGAACGCGCCCGCGGCATCGCTCACCGTGCCGCGCCGCTCGTGGCGGCTGAAGTCGAGCGCGAGGAGCGAGCTGACCGGCAGGTACGGATCGATCCACAGGGTGAGCGCGGCGCCCTCGATCGGCGCGCCGTCCTCGGCGCGCACGTGCCCGGCGACGGTCAGGGCCGGGGCGACGACGACGCAGGCCTCGGCCGTGCGCCCGGGCGCCGCCAGGGCGGCGAGCACGGTGGCGTGCTCGGGGCCGGCGGCGACGAGCTCGACCGGTTCCTCGGGCTCCGGGAAGGCGAAGCGCCCGTCGGCGGCGCTCGTGAAGGTCGCTGCCACCGTCGCCGATCCGCTCGCGAGGAGCGCGATCGGCACGCCGCCCAGCGGCTCGCCGGTGCGGTCGAGGACGAGGCCCGCGTGCAGCGCGACGGGAGCCGCCTCGCGTGGGGCCGGCACCGAGACCGACGGGACGGGCTCGCGCGCGGCGTGGGTGGCGGCCGGCGGCCGCTCGCCCGGCGCCGCGGAGCTCAGGCCAGCCACGTCCGGGAGCGCGCGTCGATCCCCGCTCGCTCCCGCCAGGCTCCAGGCCAGCCCGCCGAGTCCGAGCGCGGCGACCACGGCCGCGGCCGGCGCGAGCGCGCGCGCGAGGAGGCGCGCGGCGACCGGACCCCGGCCGGCGTCGAGCCACAGGAGGGCACAGGCGAGGGTCGGACGCACCCCGGGATCCTCGCCGTAGCGCGCGCGCAGCGCCGCCAGGCCGCGCGCCAGGCGGCTGTGCACCGTCGCGACCGGAACGCCCTGGCGGGCCGCGACCTCGTCGGGGGCCAGCTCCTCCAGGTAGCGCAGGAGCACGGTCGTGCGGAAGGGCTCGCGCAGCTCCAGCACGGCCTCGACGAGGTCGCGGTGCGACTCCGCGCGCTCGATCACGTCGCCGGGCGCCGGCTCGTCGGGCGCGCGCGGGCGGGCCGACTCGCGCCGCGCGCGCCGCTCCTCCCCGCGCCGCGCCTGGCGCAGGTGGCGGCGCAGGACGGTCGCGAGCCAGCCGCGCAGCGAGCGCTGGTCCTGCGGCCCGCGGCGCAGGGCCGAGAGCCACGTCTCCTGCACGATGTCCTCGGCCAGCCCCGGATCGCGGCACAGGCTCGCCGCCAGCGCCCGCACCCAGCCCGCGTGCTCGAGCAGCGCATCGACCCGGGGATCGCTCACGCCCACGGACACAGGATGGCCGCCCCCCGGCGCCCGCATCCCGCCGCCGGGCGGGAAAACGGAAGCCCAACACCGGCCCCGGGACGCTGGGGGTGCCCCGCGGCCATTCCAGCGCGTCGCCCCGCCGACCCCTGGCACCTCTCGCCCATGTCCCGCCCGATCCCCTCCCGAGGTCCCCGCTCCGGCAATCCCCCGAGACCCAGGCTGCTCCTCGCCGCCGCGCTCGCCCTCCCCGTCCCGCTGACCGCCCAGCTCGTCGAGGGCCACGCGCACGAGCTGCTCGACGTGACCAAGGGCAACCGCGGCGACCTCTTCGGCTGGACCGTGGTCGAGCTGGGTGACGTGAACGGCGACGGCGTGCTCGACCTCGCCGCCTCGGCCCCCTTCGACGACGAAGCCGTGTTCCTGTCCTCGACCGGCTCGATCTTCGGCGTCTCCGGCGCCGACGGGGCGACCCTGTGGCGGCGGGCCGAGAACCTCCAGTCCGCGATCCTGGGCTACGCGCTCGAGACGATGGACTGGAACGCCGACGGCGTGCTCGACGTGGTGGCCTCGGCCCCCTTCAGCAGCTCCGGCGGACGGGTGTGGATCTTCTCGGGCACGAACGGCGCCCAGCTCGCGTTGCTCGACCCCTCTGGGGCGGGCGACGGCTTCGGCTGCAGCCTGGCGACCGGTGGCGACTTCGACGGCGACGGGCTCGAGGACCTGGCCGTGGGCGCGCTGGGCGTGGACACGGGCCTCGGCCAGGCGGTGGGGCGCGTGTACCTCTACGCACGCGGCGCGACGGCACCCTTCGCGACGATCGACGGTCCGGCGGCGGGCAGCGAGTTCGGGCTGGGGCTCGCGTACCTCGGCGACGTGTCGGTGCCCCCCGACGGGCGCGACGAGCTGGTCGTCGGCGAGCGCGACCCGGCCAGCTTCTTCGACGGCACGGCACGCGTCTTCGGCTTCGTCGCCGGCGCGCCCCTCGAGCGCTACGCCGTCCCCGGCGTGGGCATGGGCTTCGACATCATCGGCGACCGCATCGACGGCGGGCTCGACCTCGACGGCGACGGCCTGGGCGACTTCCTGGTCGGCGACCTGGCCCTCGACGAGGTGAAGATCTTCTCCGGCGTGGACGGGAGCCCGCTCTACACCCTGACCGGCGACGGCAACGATGCCTTCGGCACCGGCCACCTGATCGAGGACATCGACCACGACGGCCGGGCCGACCTCGCCATCGGTGCCTGGTCGAGCGACGTCGCCGTCTCCGATGGCGGTCGGGTCCACCTCTTCAGCGGCGCCAGCGGCGCGCCTCTCTGGACGATCACGGGCGCCACCCAGGACCGCGGCCTCGGCTGCGACGTGCGCGGCTGCGGCGACCTCGACGGCGACGGCCGGCGCGACCTCCTGGTGGGTTCCTACGGCAACGGTGGCGCTGGCAACCCGCAGGGGCGCCTGGGCGTGATCGCCGGGCTCCGTCCCGCCCCGCTCAACGAGGAGCTGCCGGCCGCGCAGCCGGCCGATCCCCTGCTCGCCGACACCGGCGGCGACCCGCTGCGCGGCCCCCTCGTCGCGAGCCCGCTCGAGCCCTTCGACCTGACGCTCGACTGCTCCGGGTTCACCCCCGACGGCCTCTACTTGATCCAGGGCACCCTCGGCCGCCGCGCGACGCCCCTCTCGCGCCCGATCGGCGACCTGTGGCTCTCCGGCGCGACGCTCTTCGCCTTCGGCGGCGTCCACGGCGGCGGAGTCGTCGAGGCGGTCCCCGGCGGCCTCGTGCTGCCGCCCTCGCTGGCCCTGATCGGCCTCGAGTACACCGCCCAGGGCGGCTGCAGCGGCGGCCTCGTGCGCAGCTCGAATGCGCTGGTGCAGCGCATCGGGGAGTGAGCGGGTCGCCCCGCCCCCCGACGATCCACGCCGAGCCGCCCGTGGCCTCGCCACGAGCGGCGCTCCTCACGCCTTCAGCGTCAGCGGGTCGAGGACCTCGAGGAACCCGAAGCGGCGGAAGTCGGCATCACGCGTGACGATGCGGCGGATGCCGTGCTCACGCATGAGCACCGCGGTGTGCACGTCGTGGAAGACCCCCCCGGAGAGGTCCGGCACCTCCGCGAGCGTTTCCGCGAGGATCGCCTCGTGGCGCTCCCCGGGCACCAGGACCTCGAGACTCGGACTCGCGAGGAGCGCGCGGACGAAGGCGAGCGCGTCCCCGCCGGCCAGGGGCGCGCGCAGCAGCCTGGGATGCGTGACGACCTTCAGGAACTCGTACAGGACGGCCCAGGTCGTGTACCAGGGCTGCACGGAGGTGCGCCAGCGCTCGATCAGGCGCAGGCAGAGCGGATGCTCCTCGCAGCCGCGGTTGGCCGCGTAGATCAGCACGTTCGCGTCCACGAGCAGCACGTCAGTCCTCCCCCAGCGCGGCGTCGAGAGCGGCCCGATCCGCGATGTCGACCCGGAACGGGCCGCCCTCGAAGGTCGGGAGGGACGGGAGCTCCGGTCGCTTGCGCGGCCGCCGCAGGAACGCCCGCAGCGCCGCCTCGACCAGGGCCGAGATCGTCGTGCCCTGACGCGCCGCCTCCTCCTTGAGGCGCGTCATGACCTGGTCGTCGATGACCAGGGTCGTCTTCATATGGAAAACCATATCGGCCAGGGGGTCCTCCGTCCAGCGGGGTTGCCCGGCCTGGACCGGCCCGGCCGCGCTCGGGTTTCCTCGGTCCAGTCTCCCTGTCCCCGGGGGCTCGCGTCGGGCACCGCAGGGGCCTTCACCGTGGGCCCGCACCCCGACCCTGCGCATGAAGCACGCCGGGCTCCTCGCGGGGATCGCGAGCCTCCTCCGACGCCGTGACCGACGTCCTGGCTGGGGCGGCAGGCCTCGAACCTGCGACCTGGCGGTTAACAGCCGCCCGCTCTCCCGGCTGAGCTACACCCCAGTGCTGAGGCGCCCTCTTTCGGTCCGGGAGGGAGGGGTGGCTTGAGGCTCAGCGCAGGGCCGAGGCGAGGCCCAGGCGCAGGGCCAGGGCCGGCGCAGGCTGACCGTCGACGACGAAGGTCGCGCGGCCGACCTCGCAGGCGCCCTGCCCACGGTAGAAGTCGACCGCCGGGGTGCGCTCCAGGACCCAGACGAGCAGCGCCGGGGCGCCGCGGGCGCGGGCGATGTCGCCCACCACCTGCAGGAGCCCGGCGCCGATGCCGCGCCCGTGGTGCTCGGGCAGGACGTAGAGGTGGCTGAGCTCGGCCTGGCCGTCGGCGCGCAGGTGCAAGCCCGCCGAGCCGACGATGCGGCCGTGCCGGAAGGCGAGCCAGGAGCCGAGGCGGGCGACGCGCTCGGCGGCCCAGGGCATCTCGCAGTGCCCCCCGCCGGTCCAGACGCGCCGGATGCGCTCGGCGTCGAAGAGGTGCGCGTAGGCCGCGGCCCAGGAGCGCATCAGGACCGTCCACTCCTCGCGCGTGTCGCCCGGCGTCGAGCGGCGGATGCGGAAGTCGGGCGGCGAGGCGAGGACCACGGCCG
>DASVAP010000367.1:0-6303 GCA_036376275.1 Planctomycetota bacterium
CGGTGATCGAGGCCGGCGGGGTGGGCAGGGCCGGCGGGGAAAACGCCGACGGGAAGCTGCGCAAGGCGGTCGAGCGCGTGGACTCGATCCAGGAGGAGCTCAACCGCTGGGTCGAGGCGCGCGCGAACGAGATCCTCGACCACGGCAAGCTCTGCGCCCTCGTCGGCGGCGACCACTCCGTGCCCTTCGGCGCGATCCAGGCCCACGCGACGCGCTTCCCGGGCCTGGGCGTGCTGCACGTCGACGCCCACGCCGACCTGCGCCCCGCCTACGAGGGCTTCACCTGGTCGCACGCCTCGATCCTGCGCAACGTGGCCGAGCGCATCGGCGGCGTGGCCAGGATCGTGCAGGTCGGGATCCGCGACTTCAGCGAGGAGGAGCGCGCCTTCATCGACGGCTCCGGCGGGCGCATCGAGACGCTCTACGACGTCCAGTGGGCCGAGGCGAAGCATTCCGGGCACAACCTGAAGGCGCTCGTGCGCCGCACGCTGGCGGCGCTGCCCGAGAAGGTCTACGTGACCTTCGACGTCGACGGGCTCGAGCCGGCGCTGTGCCCGAGCACGGGCACGCCCGTCCCGGGCGGGCTCTCCTGGAACGAGGCCAACCTGTGGCTCGACGAGCTGGTGCGCTCGGGCCGCACGCTCGTCGGCTTCGACCTGAACGAGGTCGCGCCGGCCGCCGGGGTCGAGGACGGCTCCGGCTGGGACGAGAACGTCGGCGCGCGCCTGCTCTACCGCCTGATCGGCTTCGCGCTGCGCAGCCAGCGCTCCTGAGGCGCCGCTCGCAGCCTTACATCCGCTCGCCCGGCAGGCGGCTGGCCTGCGCGACCCAGGCGGCGAAGCGGGCCTCGTCGAGCTCGTCGTCCTCGCGGATGTCGAGGTAGCGCACGTCCTTCTGCCGCGATCCACCCGGGGGCAGGGGACGAAGCGACGCGCCGCGGAAGAAGGCCACCTTCACGTACTCGTTGAAGCAGTGGAGGCTCAGGAACCAGCCCTGGCCCTCGACGCCGTAGAGCGGCGAGTTCCACTTGACCGCCTTGCGCACGCCGGGAACGGTGCGCACGACGAGCGCGTCGAGGCGGCGCCCGAGGGCGCGCTTCCAGCCCGGCATGGCGGCGAGGTAGGCCTGCACCGGGCTGTCGCCGTCGCCCTTGGGGATCTGCGGGTTGCCGCCCGCGAGCAGCACCGGCTTCGCCTTGCCGGCGGCCTTGCTCGTCGTGTTGTGGGCCACGGCCGCGCGCACCAGGGCCGCGAGCGCGCGCTCGTCGAGCGCAGCGCCCTCCTTGAAGTCGATCGCGCGCCACGTGCCGCCGCCGAGCGTGGCGTTGAAGAGCTTCTGCGGGTCCGGGAGCGCGGCTCCGTGGGCGAAGGTCAGCTTCACCTTGTCCTTGAGCGCGCTGGCGACGGCGAAGACGCCGTCGTGCGACCAGGTCGGGCTCCCCATCCACTTCCACTCCTCGACCACGTCCGGATCGACGCTCTGGATCAGGCGGCGGATCTGGGCCAGGCGCACGCCGCGCCAGTCGTCGAGCGCGGCGATACGCGCGTCGATCTTGCGGGATGCGCTCGAGCCCCTGGCCTGGCCGGCCTTGCGGCCGGCGGGCCTGGCGGCGGTCGGCCCGGCCTTCGGCGTGCTCCTCGCCGGCTTCCTGGACGTCTTGCGGGGCATCGGGACGCCCCGATTGTCGCTCGCGGGACGCGCCGCGGGTAGCCCATCCGTCCCGGGGCCTCCCCCCCGCTCCCGGGCGTTCTCCCGCCCGCGGGATCGGGTGCATCCTGAACCCGGCGCGAGCGACTACGATCAGGGGCGACGCATGCGGCCCTGGATCGGAATCGTCGGTGAGCTCGTGGAGGGCGAGCGCAGCGAGACGCGCCTCTCGCAGCGCTACGTCGCCGCGCTCGAGCGCGCCGGCGGGGCGCCGTTCGTCGTGGCCTACGGGTCGCTGGAGGGCCAGGACGAGCTCGTCGAGCGCGTCGACGGCCTGCTCTTCTCCGGCGGCGACGACTTCGACACGGCGCGCCTCGGCCTCGGGCCCACGCACCCGGCGGCGAAGCCCGTGCCCGCGTCCAAGCAGGACTTCGACCTGGCCCTGGCGCGCCGCGCGCTGGCCACCGGGCTGCCGACGCTCGGGATCTGCTACGGCATGCAGCTCCTGGCGCTGGCGGGCGGCGGGACGCTGCTCCAGCACCTGCCCGACGACCGCCCGGCGGCCCGGCCCCACTCTGGCGGCGTGCGCCACGCGGTGAACCTCGCCGGCGGCTCGAAACTGCGCGCCCTGTGCGGGGTAGCGACGGTCGAGGTGATCTCGCGCCACCACCAGGCCATCGCGTCGGTCGGCTCCGGCTGGCGCGTGGCCGGCACGGACGACGAGGCGCTGATCGAGGCGGTCGAGCACCTCGCGCATCCCTTCGCGCTCGGCGTGCAGTGGCACCCCGAGCTCTCGGCCGAGGATCCGGCCCATGCGCGGCTGTTCGCGGGCCTCGTCGCGGCCGCGCGGCGCCGGGCCGAGGCGCGGCTGGCGGGAGCGAGCGCATGAAGTTCCAGTTCGAGCCGGAGAAGAAGCGCAAGGCCCGGGCCGACCCGGTCGCAGCCGACCGGCGGCGCCTGATCTTCCTGGTCGGCGCCTTCGTGGTCGTGGCGGGCATCCTGGTCTCGACCCTGCGCGAGGCGAACAAGCAGGGCGGTCCGCCGGCCCCGCAGCCGATCGTGGACGAGAGCGTGCCGGAGAGCTCGCAGCTCGCCGTGCCCGAGCTCGACGTGGCGCGCGTCGAGGCCCTGGTCGACGACGGCTCGGGCGCCGAGCGCGTGGTGCTGGAGAGCGAGGCCACCGACCTCGTGCTGGCCGCCGCGCGCCGCTACACGCCGCGCCACTACGCCGAGCTCCAGGCGCCCGAGCTCACGCGCGAGCGCTGCGCGGCCGTGGCCGCCGATCCGGCCGCCGCGCGCGGCAAGCCCTTCACCGCCCGCGGCCGGATCGTCGCCCTGCGCCCGCGCGCCGGAGCGGCGCGCGAGGAGCAGTACCTCGGCCAGCTCGAGCTCGAGGACGGCGCGACGGCGCACTTCCTGGTCCTGTCGGTGCCGGAGGACGCGGCCGACGTGGGCGGCTTCGTGCGCGTGGACGGGCTGTTCCTGAAGCTCTTCAGCAGCGAGGACGCGCTCGAGCCCGGACGCTGGAACGAGGGGCCGCTCCTGGTCGGCGCGGCCGCCCTGCCCTCCTACCCGAGCCTCGGTACGGTCACGACGCTCGACCAGGACCTGCTCGCATCGGTCGAGGACGCGAACCTCGTCGCCGAACCCGGCCAGGCGCCGAGGCACGTCCCCGAGACGGCGCCCGAGCCCTTCTGGGAGCTGATGGCCTTCGCGCGCGACCTGCCGGAGGGCGCGATCGACTGGCCCCAGGCGCCCGTTCTCGACCAGCGCCTGCTGGACCGGATCCTCGAGGACCCGGCCGCCCACCGGGCCCTGCCCGTGCGCATCCCGATCAGCCGGCTCCAGGACGGACGCGTGAAGCGCGCGGGCGAGAACCCGGCGCGCATGGAGCGCTACACGCTCGGCTGGATCGGCAACGTCACCTGGCGCAACGTGATCCAGTTCCGCTCACCGGTCCTGGCGCCGGACCTGGGGATCGGCGACCTCGTGTACGGCAACGGGTTCTTCCTGCACAACTTCTCCTACGAGTCCTCGGAGCGCGGCCTGCGCGTGGCGCCGGTCTTCGTGCTGCACTCGCTCGCGCGCCACGTGCCCGAGGAGAGCAAGGTCCTGACGCGCATCCCCTGGGTGATGGCGGGGCTCGGCCTCTTCCTCGGGCTCCTGTTCCTCGTGCTGGCCCGGCGCGACCGCCGGCACTCGGCCGAGTTCTACGGCGAGGTCGTGCGCCGCCGGCGCGAGCGGCGCGCGCGCGGCAAGAACAGCGTGGGCACCGCTCCGCCGTGACCCTGGCGCGCGTCGCGGTCGGGGGCCGGCGGCCCTACGAGGTCGTGGTCGGGCCGGGGGCGCTGGGCGGGCTGGCGCAGGCGCTCCCGCGCCGGGCACCGGTCGCGGTCCTGACCGACGCGAACGTCGAGCGCCTCCACGCCGGGCGCCTGGGACGCGTCGCCGAGCAACCGCGCCTGGCCGTGCCCGCGGGGGATGGCTCGAAGTCGTTGCCGATGCTCGAGCGCGTGCTCGACTTCCTCGTGGCCTCGGGCCTGGACCGGCACGCGACCCTGGTGGCCTTCGGGGGCGGCATGGTCGGCGACCTGGGCGGCCTGGCCGCGGCGCTCTTCATGCGCGGGATCGAGTGCGTGCAGTGCCCGACCACGCTGCTGGCGCAGGTGGACTCCTCGGTCGGCGGCAAGACGGCGGTCAACCTGGCGGCCGGCAAGAACCTGGCGGGCGTCTTCCACCCGCCGTGCCTGGTGCTGGCCGACACGGAGCTCCTGGCGACGCTCCCGGAGGTGGAGCTGTGCGCGGGTCTCGGCGAGGTGGTCAAGACCGCCCTGATCGCCGGGGCGGGGCTGCTCGAGCGGCTCGAGCGCGACGTGGCCGCCGTGCGTGCGCGCGATCCGGCCGTGCTGGCCGCGCTGGTCGAGTCCTGCGTCGCGGTCAAGGCCGAGATCGTGGCGCGCGACGAGGAGGAGCGGCGCGGCCCGCGCGCGCTGCTCAACCTCGGCCACACCTTCGGCCACGGGCTCGAGCAGGCCGCCGGACCGGGCGTGATCCCGCACGGGGTGGCGGTGGCGGTCGGGCTCGTCCTGGCGCTCGAGGCCAGCGCGCGGAACGGGCTCCTGGAGCAGCCGGAGCTGGTCCCGCGCGTGCGGACGCTGCTGGAGCAGCTCGGGCTGCCCGCCTCCCTGGGCGAGCTGCGCGCGCGCGCCGGCCGGCGCCTCGCGGCGGCCGAGGTCCTGGCCGGAATGCGCCACGACAAGAAGGGCGCCGCCGGGCGGCCGGCCTTCGTGCTGGTGCGCGGCGAGGGACGGCTCGTCAGCGGCGTGGTGCTGGAGAGCTCGCTCCTGGCCGAGCTCCTGGCCTGAGACGCCCGGACGCGCGCCCACCGGCCTCGCGCCGCGCGACGGCTTTTGGCAAACTGGCGTAGTTTCTCGCCCTCCGACGCCGCTCGAACGCCACCCCTCGATGCCCCGCCGGGACGATCTCGACTCGATCCTCATCATCGGCAGCGGTCCGATCGTCATCGGCCAAGCTTGCGAGTTCGACTACTCCGGGACGCAGGCCTGCAAGGCCCTGCGCGAGGAGGGCTACAGGGTCGTCCTGGTCAACTCGAACCCGGCCACGATCATGACCGACCCGGAGACGGCCGACGTGACCTACATCGAGCCGATCACGCCCGAGGTCGTGGCCCAGATCATCGAGAAGGAGCGCCCGGACGCGCTGCTGCCGACCCTGGGCGGCCAGACGGCGCTGAACACGGCCCTGGCGCTGCACGACTCCGGCGTGCTCGAGAAGTTCGGGGTCGAGATGATCGGGGCGCGCGCCGAGGTGATCCGCAAGGCCGAGAACCGCGACCTCTTCCGCGGCGCGATGCGCAACTGCGGTCTGGAGCTGCCGCGCTGCGGGATCGCGCACACGATGGAGGACGCGCGCCGCGTGCTGGCCGAGATCGGCCTGCCGTGCGTGATCCGGCCCAGCTTCACCATGGGCGGCACGGGCGGCGGCATCGCCTACAACGTCGAGGAGTTCGAGAGCATCGTCGGGCGCGGGCTCGCGCTGTCGATGAACTCCGAGGTGCAGATCGACGAGTACCTGCACGGCTGGAAGGAGTTCGAGATGGAGGTGATGCGCGACGCCAAGGACAACGTCGTCATCATCTGCTCGATCGAGAACCTCGACCCGATGGGCGTGCACACGGGCGACTCGGTCACGGTCGCGCCGGCCCAGACGCTGACCGATCGCGAGTACCAGAACCTGCGCAACGCCTCGATCACGATCATGCGCGAGATCGGGATCGAGTGTGGCGGCTCGAACTGCCAGTTCGCCATCGACCCGAAGACGGGCCGCATGGTGGTGATCGAGATGAACCCGCGCGTGTCGCGCTCCTCGGCCCTGGCCTCCAAGGCCACCGGCTTCCCGATCGCGAAGTTCGCGGCCAAGCTGGCGGTCGGGTACTCGCTAGACGAGATCCAGAACGACATCACCAAGTCCACGCCGGCCTGCTTCGAGCCGACCATCGACTACGTCGTCACCAAGATCCCGCGCTTCGCCTTCGAGAAGTTCCCCGGCGCCGACGCGACGCTCACGACGCAGATGAAGAGCGTGGGCGAGGTCATGAGCATCGGGCGCACCTTCAAGGAGTCGCTGCAGAAGGCC
>DASVAP010000371.1:0-40394 GCA_036376275.1 Planctomycetota bacterium
GCCGGGCGGCTCCGCGCCCGGCGCGGGCGGCCTGGCGGGCGGTGCGAGCTCGCGATAGGCCGGTCGGAGCGGCTGCGTGCCGAGCAGGTGCTTCACGTCGGTCAGCAGCAGCTCCTGGTGCTGCTCCTCGTGGTTCAGGCCGAGCTCGATCGTGAAGGCACGCTCGGCGTCGAGCGCGGCGTGCTCGCCCGCCAGCAGGGCCGTCATCCAGCCGTCGACGTGGGCGCGGTAGGCGCGCACCTCCGCGACCGTCGGCCGCGACAGGCGCCCCCGCTCGGGGCGCGGGTGGCGCGCGCCGGCGGACTCGTAGTAGGAGTTGAACAGCGCCGGGTAGGCCGGATGGAAGAGCCGGTAGCCGGCGACGGCCGGCCGCAGCACGAAGGTCTCGAAGAACCAGCTCGTGTGCGCCAGGTGCCACTTGGCCGGGCTGGCGTCGGGCATGCTCTGCACGACGAGGTCCTCGACGCGCAGCGGGGCGCACAGCTCCTCGGTCCGCCGGCGCACGAGCGGATAGAGCGCCCGCAGGCGCTCGACCTGTCCTTCCAGTCGTTCCCGCGCAGCCTGGGCCATGGGTCGAGCCGTGCAGCCTACCCGAGCGCTCCGCACGGCTCGATCGAAACGTCGCTCCTGCCGCCGCGGGCGCCTACCCCCACGGCCGCGGAGCTGCCGAACAGCCCACGGCCACGGCGCGCGCGAGCGGCGCTCGCTCGGGCTCGTAGTCGGCCGGCGAGATCGGCGCGAGGCGCAGCACGCCGCAGCGCGCCAGGCGCGCGCGCGCCGCGGGCTCGGTGTGCAGCGCCAGCAGCGTGGCGGCCACGGTGCGCACCCGCTCCGGGCCGAGGCCCGTGCGCGCCACGATCGGCTGGACCGGGTAGGGACCGAAGGAGGCGAGCACGCGCAGCCCGCGGAGCCGGCCGCTGCGGCGCGCGGCGAGCAGCGTGTTCGAGTCGATCGCGGCGCAGTCGGCCGCGCCCTCCTCGACCGCCGCCAGGGCCGCGTGGTGCGAGCCCACGGCCTGCGCGGAGGCGAAGAAGTCCGGCCCCGCGCCGCGGCGCTCGAGCTCCGCCAGGACGCTGAAGTAGCCGCTCAGCGAGCAGGGATCGTTGTAGGCCCAGCGCGCCCCGCGCAGGTCCGCCAGCGTGCGCGCCGGCGCTCCCGCGCGAACCACGAGGTCGGCGAAGTACACCGGCCGTCCGCGCGCTCGCGGGTCGTCGAACACGAAGGCGGCCGGGACGAGCGCGACGGCCGGCGGCTCGGTCTCGGCCAGCCACAGGTAGCCCGGCGCGCACAGGAAGCCGAGGTCGGCCGTGCCGGCCCGGAAGGGATCGGGCTCGCCGGGCGCGGGGGCCGAGCGCGAGCGCTCGCTCGCGAGGCGCGCGCGCAGGCCGAGCGCGCGGCCGAGGGCGTCGGCGCAGGTCCGGAACAGCGCGAGCGGCAGGCCCGGGGCGAGGTAGGTGAGTAGCCGCAGCTCTCCCGCGCGTGCGGCATCGACCGGCATCTCCACGATCGTAGAGCGAGGGGGTTCGGCGCGGCGCGCAGAGCTGTGGATCGACGCGCTCAGGTCGATCGAGCGCGCTGATGGACGAGCTCGAGGAACGCGCGCGCGGGGGGAGAAGGCGTCACGGCGCGCAGGCGCAGCGCATAGAATGTGCGTCGCACCGGCGTGCCCGGCAGCTCGATCACCTGGAACAGTCCCGCCGCGAGCTCCGAGGCCACCGCTTGACGCGACAGGAACGCCAGGCCCAGGCCATGCTGAACGCACCGTTTCGCCGCCTCGCTGCTGCCGACGCGCAGGCTCGCGTCGCGCTCGCCGAGCTGGGCCAGCAAGCGCGCGATCGCGCTGCGCGTGCCGGAGCCCTGCTCGCGCTGGATCAGCGGGACGTCGCGCAGCTCGCGCAGGGTGAGCCGGCCGTGCGCGGCGAACTCGCTCGCGGCCAGACCGACCAGCACGATCTCGTCGTGGGCGAAGGTGCTCGTCGCCAGTCTGCGGTCACGCGGCTTCTGCCCGACCACGGCCAGGTCGGCCTCCCGCGCGAGCAGCGCGGAAGTGGCCTTTTCCGAGTCGAAAACGGCCATCTCGACCTGGATGCGCGGGTACTGACGGCGGAACTCGGCCAGCAGCGGGGGCAGCAGGTACTCGCCCGGGACGGTCGAGGCCGCCAGCACGAGCCGGCCCACCTCGCCGTCCTCGGCCGCGCGCAGGCGCGCGGCGGCCTCGTCGCGCAGCGCGACCAGGCGCTGGGCGTAGGGCAGGAGCACGCGCCCGGCCGCGGTCGGCTCGACGCGCCCGCGTCCGCGCTCGAGCAGCGTGGCGCCGGCGCGGCTCTCCAGCGCCTTGATGTGGAAGCTGACCGTGGACTGTCCGACGTGCAGCGCCTGACCGGCGCGCACGAAGCTGCCGTGCTCGAGCACGGCCAGGAAGGTCTTGAGCTGATCGAATTCCATCGCGAGGTTCCTGCGGGCCCGAGAAGGTACGCGGGAACGGGCGCTGGCCAGAAGTCCCCTCTCCCCCTGATTCCATGATCCTCACCTCACTCCTCGTCGGCGCGCTCGCGTTCCCGCAGGCTGCCGGGGCCGCGGCGCCGCGGCCCGAACGCTCCTTCCGCTTCGTCTACTCGGCCGCCATTCCCGAGGTCCCGGCTGGCGCCCGGACGGTGCGCCTGTGGATCCCGGTCCCGCTGGACACGCCGGACCAGGTGATCACGAACCTCGCGATCGAGGCCAAGGCCGGGGCGGGCGACACGCTCGTCGCCGGGTCGCAGAAGGGCGCCAAGCCGGCTGACCTCGCCTCCGGCTCCAAGGACGGCCTGCGCTGGACCGTGGGCGACGTCGGCGGCGGCTTCGGCAAGTCCCTGTGCATCGAGAGCGCGGGCCAGCCGGTGTCGGTCGAGCTCGCCTTCGACGTGAAGCGCTTCGAGACCAGGGGCGGCGGCAAGGCCTCGCCGGCCGAGCTCGCGGAGCTGAAGCAGCCCGACGCCATGATCCCGCTCGACGGCAAGGTGGCCGCGATCGCGGCCTCGCTGAAGACGCCGAGCGAGCCCATGGCCACCGCGCGCGCGCTGTACGAGCACACGCTCGAGCGCATGAACTACGGCAAGCCCGAGGGCGTCCCCTGGGGCCGCGGCGACGCCGAGTGGGCCTGCGACGCCAAGGTCGGCAACTGCACCGACTTCCACAGCTACTTCATGGGCCTGGCGCGCGTGAAGGGCCTGGCGGCGCGCTTCGAGATGGGCTTCGCCGTGCCGGGCGGCGCGGAGAAGGAGGCCAAGGTCGGCGGCTACCACTGCTGGGCCTACGTGTGGATCGACGGGCACGGCTGGCTGCCGGTCGACATCTCCGAGGCCGACAAGGACCCGAGCAAGGCCGAGTACTTCTTCGGCACGCTCGACGCCGACCGCGTGACGATGACGGGCGGCCGCGACCTCCAGCTCACCCCGGCGCCGGCCGAGGGCAAGCTGAACTTCTTCGTCTACCCCTATGCCGAGGTCGACGGGAAGAAGGTCGACACGGCCACGCGGGCCTTCAAGCGCATCGACCTCTGAGCCCGGCCGGTCCGGGTCGGATGGGGAACGAGACGGGGCGTGGGAGAGTGCTCCCACGCCCCGTCCACCTTCCAGGGGTTGTTCAAGTGTTGCTCGTGAGCACTCAGGGCCCGATCAGGAGCTCGAGCGCGTCGGTCAGGGCCGTGCGCACGCCATAGGTGACCTTGGAGTCGACCAGGTAGCCCTGCACGTACAGGCGCTGGCCGATCCAGGCGAGGGCCGTCGGCATCACGACGGGCACCGGCGCGGGCATGCCGGGCGTGGTCCACAGGCCCCCGGTCGTGGTCTTGATCAGGACGCCGAGGTTGCGATCGACCAGCACCTCGCCCGACGCGCCGGCCCCGGCCATGCCCAGGTTCGCGACCCAGGTCCCGCAGGGGCGCAACGGGTCGGGCTGGCGCGAGAGCCACACGTAGGCGCGCGAGTTCGGCCCCTGCGTGCCGAGCGGGTTGTCGACGCCCAGGGTCAGCGTCGCGCCGAGGCGCGGCTCGCCGGCCAGGACGCGCAGCGTCCCGCCCACGGCCGGATCGCAGCCGTAGCGCAGGGCCGTGGCCGGCGCCTGCTCGAGGCGGAAGTCGTCGAGCAGCCCGAAGGACGGGGCCACGTCCTCGCCGCCGTTGCCGACCTGCAGCGACAGGGTGAAGCGCGTGTTGCGCCAGGAATCCGGGAAGAGTTCGCGCAGGCTCGCGCGCACGCGGCGCGCGGTCGTGCGCGGCAGGCCCAGGACGTCGGAGAACTCCGGCGCGGCGGCCGCGGTGTCGGCGAAGAAGAGGTTGACGGTCGTCGTGCCGTCGCTCAGGTCGACGCTCATCCAGTCCGGGTCGAGCGCGTCGCCCGGCAGGAAGGCGGCATCGAAGGCGAGCACGCTGAGCGGATCCTCCAGGTAGAAGTCCTGGAGCACGCCCGCGCCGCCGCTGGCCGGCTGGGTCGGTCCGCCGGGGGCGCTCGGCGGCAGCGCGAAGCTCGTCCCGGCCGTCGAGAGCCGCAGCCACTGCACGCCTTCGCGCGGGAACGGGCCGTCGGCCGTCGCCGGCGTGGCCGGCTCGGCCACGTGGCCCGAGCCGGCCAGGGTGGTCCAGGCCCCCGCGGGCGGCAGACCCGGCGTCTGGAGCTCGAAGGAAGGGTCGGCGAGCCCACGCTCGACCGAGCGCACGGTGATCAGGTCCACCCGCACCTGCTCGTCGCTGCCGCCGGGGCCGGCCGCGAGCAGCGCGACCGTGTAGCTGCCGGCCTGGAGGTAGGTGTGCGTCGGGTTCTCCTCGGTGGAGGTCTGGCCGTCGCCGAAGCTCCACAGCCACGCCGTGGCAGCTCCCTGGGTGCGGTCGAGGAAGGCGACCTCGAGCGGGTCGATGCCCTCCGTGACGCTGACCTCGAAGTCGGCCTCGGGCGGCGGCGGGCTGTTCACGCGCACGAGCTCGGGCACGACCACGCCACCCGGACCGCCCGGGCCGCGCACGGCCAGGGACACGGTGAAGAGCCCGGACACGAGGTAGGTGTGCTGCGGATTCGGCTCGGCGCTGGTCGCGCCATCGCCGAAATCCCAGGACCAGCTCGTGATCGAGCCCGTGGAGAGGTCGCTGAACTGCACCGTCAGCGGCGCCAGGCCAGCGCGCACGTCGACGTCGAGGGCAGCGTCCGGCGGCGGCACGTCGGTGACGAGCACCAGGTCGGAGCGCGTCATGGTGCTCGTACCCGTCTCGTTGGCCACGGTCAGCGCCACGGAGTAGCGCCCGGGGAGCGTGTAGACGTGCTGCGGGCTCGCCTCGGCGCTCGTCTGGCCGTCGCCGAAATCCCACGACCACTCGCGCACGAGTCCGAGCGAGGTGTCGCTGAACTGCACCGCCAGCGGCGCCAGACCGAAGGTGGGCGTGGCCTCGAAGCCCGCCAGCGGGCGCACCGGCGCATCGACCTTGATGATCTTGGTCCGCAGGCGCTGGTGGCTGCCGGCCGGGCCGCGCACGGTGAGCTGCACGCTCTTGACCCCGGTCGCGGTGTAGACGTGCAGCGGGTGCTGCTCGGTGCTCGTCTGGCCGTCGCCGAAGTCCCATTCCCAGCCGGTGACGTGGCCGATCGACTGGTCCGTGAACTGCACGGAGAGCGGGGCCCGCCCGCGGATCGGGGTGAAGGCGAAGCGCGCCTCGGGCGGCACCAGGGTCCCGTCGTTGAGCGCCAGGAAGTAGGCACAGCCCGCGGCCGAGCCGCCGTCGTCGTCGAAGCGCACGCCGGTGAAGAGGTCCGGGATGCCGTCGCCGTTCAGGTCGCCGGGACAGGCCAGCGCGGTCCCGAAGCGGTCGGCGTTGTCCAGCAGCCCGTAGAAGCGCCCGCTCGTGCGGCTGAGCTTCTGCCAGGCCTTGACCGTCGCGTCGGCCTTCAGGAACAGCACGTACACCGCGCCACGGTCGTAGGAGCCGGTCGGGCCGTCGTCGTCCTTGCCGGCGCCCACGGCGATGTCGCCGATCCCGTCGCGGTCCACGTCCCCGAGGAAGTCGACGCTGCAGCCGAACTCGTCGTTGTAGTCCAGCATGTCGCCCACGAAGCCCGCGTAGTTCTCGGCGATGCGGAAGTCCTGCTTCGCGGTCCCGTCGCGGTTCAGGTAGACGATGAACACCGCGCCCTGCTGCAGGCCGTCGGTCTTCTGGTCGGGCGCGCAGATGGCGATGTCCTGGATGCCGTCGCCGTTGCGGTCGCCCAGCACCGCGCAGTCGAAGCCGAACTCGCCGTAGTCCGAGAGCTTGCTCTGGAAGTTGCCCTGGGTCTCGCTGAGCTTCTTGTAGCTGCGCACCGTGCCATCCCGGCGCATGAACAGGATCCAGTAGGCGCCACGGTTGCTGCCACCGTCGTCGTCGCGGATCGAGCCCACGCCGATCTCCGGCACGCCGTCGAGGTCGAGGTCGCCGAGCACGCGCAGCCCGCGCCCGAACTGGTCGTCCGGGTCGAGGTCGCCCGTGAAGCCGCCGGAGATCTCGCTGATCTTCTTCCACGACTTGACCGAGCCGTCGCGCTCCAGGAACAGCAGGTAGAAGGCGCCCTTGTCGGTGCCGTTGTCGTCGTCGTAGCAGGTGCCGACCATCAAGTCGGGCACCCCGTCGAGGTCCCAGTCGCCGAGCTCGCGCACGCTGCGCCCCCACTCGTCGCCGGGGTCGAGCGGCAGACCGGCCGACGAGCGGCTGATCTTCGTGCTGGCCTTGACCGTGCCGTCCCGGTTCATGAACAGGATCCAGACGGCCCCGTACTGCAGCGTGTCGTCGGCCGTGCCGCCGGGCGGCGGATCGTCGTCCCCCAGGGCCCCCACGGCGACGTCCGGCACGCCATCGAGGTCCAGGTCGCCGAGCACGGCCGCGGAGCGTCCGAACTGGTCGTTCACGCGCAGGCTGCGCGGCCCGTTGCCCTTGGCGGCACTGATCTTCTGGTGCCACAGGACCTCGCCCGGGTTCTGGGCGGAGGCCCAGGACGCGCTGGCGAGCGCGAAGAAAATGCCCAGCGACGGAGCGAGGGACGGGCGCTTCATCTCGGTCGTGACCCCAATGGTTGGCGGCGGTGCGGCCCCCCCGGCCGCGACTCCTTGCGTCAAGGGGTACCCCGCCCACGCGCGCGCGGCGGGCCGCCGGGCGATTCCGCGACTCGGCGGCCTCCCGTGCGCCGCGCTTGTCCACGCTCCGGCCCCCACCCCACAATGCGGCCCATGGCCGCCCCCGACCCCGTGCGTGCGAGCTTCGACGAGGCCCTGGCCACGCTGCAAGCCTTCCTGGCCGATCCGCGGTGCCTGGCCGGCGTGCGGCGCTTCGTGGAGGTCTCGGCCGCCGCCCTGCGCGGCGGGAAGAAGCTGCTCGCCTGCGGCAACGGCGGGAGCATGTGCGACGCGATGCACTTCGCCGAGGAGTGGACCGGGCGCTTCCGCCGCGACCGCGCGGCCCTGCCGGCGCTGGCCTTCTCCGACCCCTCCCAGCTCACCTGCATCGCCAACGACTTCGGCTTCGACGAGGTCTTCGCGCGCTCGGTCGAGGCCTACGGCGCGTCGGGGGACGTGCTCGTGGCCCTCTCGACCAGCGGCAACTCGCCCAACGTCCTGAAGGCGGTCGAGGCCGCGCGCGGGAAGGGGATCACCAGCGTCGGCCTGCTCGGCAAGGGCGGCGGCGAGCTGGCCGCGCGCGTCGACGTCCCGATCGTCGTGCCCCGCGCCCAGACCTCCGACCGCATCCAGGAGGTCCACATCAAGGTCCTGCACATCGCGATCGAGGCCGTCGAGCGCGAGCTGTTCCCGGCCAACTACTGACGGGCGCCGGGACGGCGCCTGCGGCGCCGTCCGGCACACGTCTGGATCGATCCAGGGGCGCGCTCCGCGCGCGCCCCTACCAGGTCCCGGGCGCGAAGCCCATCCCGAGCACGAGCAGGAACTGGTCGTAGTCGGTGTCGACGTCCGTGCCGTCGATGCGCACGCTCGCGCCCTCGAGGTGCCGGAACTCGAGGCCCACGTGCGAGCCCTGCGTGACCTGCAGGAGCAGGCCCGCCTTCACGTAGACGCCCGGAGCGACCTCGTCGTCGTCGAAGGCGCTGCCGGCGGCCTGGTCGAAGCCGTCCAGCTCCAGGAACTGCACCGACGCGCCCAGGCCCAGGTAGGGCCGCAGCCGGCCGAGGAGCACGCCGTAGTTGAGACCGAGGGAGAGCTCCCAGGTCTCGCTCTCCAGGCGCACGTCCTGGCCCATGACGGTCGCGCGCGCGTCGTCCTCGGCCCAGTGCGCGCCGCCCTCCAGGCGCAGCGCTCCGAGCCCGAGGACCTCGCAGTAGTCGATGGCGAAGACCGTCTGGTCGTCGATGTCCTCGAAGCCCTCGTCGTCGAGACTGCGCGCGCCGACGCCGAAGGAGAGCTGGCGGCCGTGGGTCGCCAGGGGCCCGCCGAGGGGCGCGGGTCCCGTGTCCTGGCGCGGGACGCGCGGACCGTCCGCGGCGCAGGCGCACAGCACGGCGCCCAGACCGGCGAGGAGCACGGAACGCACCGGAGCCAGCCTCAATCGGCGCCGAGGTAGCCGAGCCCGTGGAACATGCGCAGCACCTCCGGGTCGAGCTCGGCCGTGCTGGAGGTGACGCCCAGGCGCTTGCACAGCTCGGCGCAGCGGCGCTCCCAGTCCTCCAGGAGCTCCAGACGCTCGCGGCAGGCCTCCGGACGCGCCGCGGCGAGCGAGACCAGCTCGCGCGGATCGCTGGCGAGGTCGAAGAGCTCCACGCGCCCCGTGTCCAGCTCGAGCACGAGCTTCAGGCCGTCCAGGAGGACGCCGCGCTTCTCGCCGAAGTAGTAGGTGCCCGTGGCGAAGTGCGGCTCGACCGTGGCGCGCTCCGGCGCGCGCCACCAGGAGGCGAGCGACGGGGCGCTCAGCTCGGCCGGATCGAAGCCGATCCCGAGCACGTCGAGCACGGTCGCCGGCAGCGACTCGGTCGAGACCGGCGCGTCGACGGACGCGCGCGCTCCGGCCCCCGGCAGCTTGAAGGCCAGCGGCACGCGCAGGACCTCGTCGTAGAGCGTGTGGCCGTGCTCGTAGCGGCCGTGCTCCCAGAACTCCTCGCCGTGGTCCGAGGCGAACACGATCAGGGCGCGCTCGTAGAGCCCGCGCTCGCGCAGGGTGCCCAGCACGCGCGCGAGCTCGTGGTCGACGTAGCGGATCTCGCCCGCGTAGAGCTCGCGCACGCGCTCGCGCTCGGCCTGGCCGGGCTTGGTGTTGCCCGCCTGGACGTTGGTCACCATCGCGGGCTCGCCCCAGCGGCGCGGCTGGAGGTGCGGGCGCGTGAGCCACTCCTGCGGCGGCTCGTAGGGCCAGTGCGGGTCGAGCACGTGCAGCCACAGGAAGAAGGGGCCCGTCTGCGGCCGCTCGAGGAACTCCACGGCCACGTCGGCGATCGCGGTGGTCGAGGGGAAGAGCTCGGGGAAGCGCGCCGGCCACAGCCGCTCGAGCACGCGCGCGCCCAGGGCCACGCCGTAGTCCAGGCGCGCCGGGAAGCCGTACTCGTCGAAGCCCTGGTCGAAGCGGAAGGCGCGCTCGAGGTGCGCGTTCAGGCCGAAGCCGGCCGTGCGGTAGCCGGCGGCGCGCAGGCGCTCGGCCAGGGTCTGGATCTCCTCCGGCAGGCGCGCGCGGCGGTTGGTCATGCCGTGCACGAGCGGCGAGAGCCCGGTCAGGAGCGAGGCCAGCGCCGGCTTGGTCCAGGGCGCGGCCGAGCGCGCTGCGCGGAACACCACGCTGTCGGCCGCCAGGGCGTCGAGAGCCGGCGTCGGCACGCGCGCCGGGCCGTCGCCCAGCACGTGGTCGGCGCGCAGCGTGTCGACCGTCAGGAGCACGACCGGCGGCAGGTCGCTGGTGGCCGGTCGTGGCGCACCGGTGCCGCCCTCGAGGGCGAGCCCGGCCAGGGCCGGCAGCCCGATCAGGAGCGCGAGCGCCGCGCTCACGGCGCGCGCGTCGATGCGGGCCGCCAGGCGCAGCAGTCCGGCCGCGAGGCCGAGCACGCCCAGCGCCAGGAAGACGCGCCCGGCGATCCCGTCCACGTGGTAGGCACAGCTCCACAGGCCCAGGAGCCCGAGCTGGGCGAGCAGCGCGAGCCCCGCGAGCTGGCGCGCTCCGGGCCAGCCCTCCCGGCGCAGGACGAGCGCGTGCGCCCAGGCTCCGGCGCACAGGACGAACCCCGCCGCGCAGGCGAGGACCACCGCGACGCGCGGGCCGGTCGCATCGCGCAGCCCCGCCTCGAGCAGCGGCTGCAGGGCCGCGGAGAGGACGAGCCCCACGACCAGGGCCGCCTCGAGCGGCGCGGGCGGGCGCCGGAGGAGGCGCGCGACGCCCCGGCCGGCCGCGAGCAGCGCCAGGGCCGCGAGGAAGAGCCCGAGCAACCCGACCGCGAGCGGCAGGGCCAGGGCCAGCCAGCTCGCGAGCGCGCGCGGGCGGTCGAGCGTGCTCGTCGCCGCGTTCAGGGCCGCCGCCGCCAGGGCCGAGGAGAGGGCCGTCCACGCCAGGGACGCTCGTTGCGGACGCTCGTGCATGCGTTTGGGACGCGGGCGGACCCGACGGGACTCCATCGGCCGCGCGCCGAAAGCCCTTGAGCAGGGCGGGCGCCACGACCGATGGGCCCGGCGCCCCTCTGCCCGCCATGACCTCCCCCACCCGTGCCTCGGCGGCCCGCAGCGGGCCGCGCGTGCTCCTGACCCACGGCTGGGGCCTGGGGACGCCCAGCGGCGTGGCGCGCCACGTCCAGGAGCTGGCGCGGCACCTGGCGCTGGCCGGCGCGCGCGTGACCGTGCTGTGCGTCTCGACCGCGGGCTACACGCGCTTCCCGCGCCCCCGCCTGGCGGACGAGCTGCAGGGCCACGGGCTGGAGCGCGAGCTCGGCGAGCTCGGCGTCGAGGTCGTGCGCGTCGACCCGCACCCGCTGCACTGGACCCTCGACGGGCGGCCGGTGAGGCGCGCGGTCGAGCGCCTGCTGGAGCGGGGGCCGCTGGATGCGGTGCTGGGGTTCTTCAACGAGGCCGCCTGCCTGCCGGAACTCCTGCGCGCGCGCGGCGTGCGCTTCGGATACCTGGCGACGTGGCTCTCCTACCGCATGGCGCTCTCGCGCGAGCGCACGGGCCGCGGCCTGCGCGGGGCGCTGATGCGCGCCGCGAACCGGCGCTTCGTGGTCGCGCCCTACCGCCAGGCCGAGATCCTCTTCGCGAACTCCGAGTTCACGCGCCAGGAGCTGATCGAGGTGCTCGGCTGCCGCCCGGAGCGCATCCATGTGACCTACCTCGGCGTGCGCGACGTGTTCCACGGCCTGCTCCGGGCCCGGCCGGAGCGCGTCGAGAACCTGCTCTTCTTCGGCCGCCTCGCGCGCGAGAAGGGCGTGGGTGACGCGGTGGCGGCGCTCGGCCGGCTGGCGGGCTCGCACCCGCACCTCAGCCTGCGCATCCTCGGCTCCGGCAACGCCGAGCACGTGCGCGCGCTCGCGCAGCGCCACGGCGTCGGCGCGCGGGTCGAGATCCTGCCGCACCAGGGCGACGAGCGGCTCCTGGCCGAGCTGGCCCGGGCCCACGTCGCGCTCCTGCCCTCGCACTCCGAGTCCTTCGGGCTCTCGATCGCCGAGGCCCAGGCCGCCGGACTGCCGGTGGTCGCCTATGCGGCCGGCTCGGTCCCGGAGGTGGTCGAGGACGGCCGCACCGCCTGGCTCGCGCCGGCGGGCGACGTCGAGGGGCTGGCGCGCGCGCTCGCGAGCGCGGCCAGCGACCCGGACGAGTGCTTCGCCCGCGGTCTGCGCGGACGCGAGCGCGGCGCGCGCCTCTTCCGCTGGGAACGCACCGCGGAGCGCGTGCTCGCGGGGCTCGCCGGCCTGGCCGGCTCCGGACAGGCCGCCGCCTGACGCGCGGCGCGCGCGGCCGCTAAGCTCGCGCGCGGAATGAAGCTCCTGTGGATCGGAGCGGGCGGCGCCCTGGGGAGCATCGCGCGCTTCCTGCTCGAGGGCTGGGTCCAGCGCGGGCTGGCGAGCGGGTACCCGGTCGGGACGCTGGCGGTCAACGCGCTCGGCTCCTTCGCGCTCGGCTTCGCGCTGGTCGTGCTGGAGGCGCGCGGCGCGCTGGACTCGAACCTGCGCCTGGGAGTCGCGACGGGGCTCCTCGGAGGTTTCACGACCTACTCGAGCTTCAACCACCAGACCCTGGAGATCCTGCGCACGCGCGGCGGCGTCGCGGCGGCGGTGAACGTGCTCCTCATGCTGGCGGGCTGCCTCGCGGCCGGCGCACTGGGCCTGACCCTCGCCCGCTGGCTGGCGAGGGGTTAGGCAATCGGAGAGCGCCCCCCGACCTCGCCGTCCGCGTCACCGCGGATTCCTGGGAACGCCCGGCCCCTTCCGCGCGTCCCTTTCCTCCCGGCCCGCCTGGTTCGGGTATCCTCTGGCTGGCGTAGCCCCCACGCCTACCGGCGTAGCCCCCACGCCCAATGGTCCTCGCACCTCGACGCACCCCTCGCTCCGGCCTCTCCACCCAGGGAACCCTCCTGCTCGTGCTCGGAGGTGGGCTGGCCCTGGCCCTGATCGTCCTCCTGCCGCGCCTGGCCACGAGCCGCGCGGCCGAGCCGAGGGGCGAGCCGCGCCGGGCCACAGCCGAGCCGCGCGAGAAGGCCCAGACCGACGCGGCGCGCCCCGAAGCACCCCCGGCCGCGCTCCAGGAGCTGCCGGAGGGCATGGTCCCGACCCAGGAAGGCGCCAGCGAGGCCCCGCCGGCGACGGCGGCGCTCCAGGCGGCCTCCGCCGACCAGACCGACGAGCCGCCCTCCGCTCCCAGGCTCAAGTACGAGCGCGGCGGGGCCAAGGACGGGATGATCGCGCCCGGCTCGCTGCGGGCCGAGCAGCGCGAGCGGCGCGAGCAGCGCCTGGCGCGCGAGGCGGAGGAGGCGGCCGCGCTGGGCCTCCCCGCGCCGCCGCAGCCGAAGTACGCGCCGCAGGCGGTCAGCCGCGAGCGCGCGGGCCAGCTCGAGATGGGCGGGAAGCGCGGCGGCCAGCAGCAGAGCAAGAGCAAGGGCAAGGAACGCCCGCGCAAGCCCAAGGACTCCTGAGGGGGCCCGATCAGCGCTCGTCGACGGCGGGCCTCGGCTGGCCCGCGCCACGCATCGTGGCCTCGACCGCCGCGCTCGAGGTGCCGAGCAGCGAGGGCAGGGCGTTGCGCGAGCCCACCGCGGGGCGCGTCTCCCAGACGTCCACGCGCCAGCTCGTCCAGACGCTCCGGTAGCGCTGTCCGTCGACGAGGATCCCGATGGTCACGCCGTAGGTTCCACTGCCGCCCGCGGTGGCCGAGACCACGGCCTCCAGCCCCCCAGGCCCGTGCCCGCGAGGGACCAGCTCGGGCTCGAGCGGCTCCAGCAGGGTGAAGCTGGCCGGGATGCCCGCGAAGGCGCGCTCGATCTCGCGGCGCGCGGCCGCTTCGAGTCGCTCCGGCAGGAACTCCTCGACCTCGGGAAGGGCCGCGCACAGGCGCTCGCCCGTGACGCGGATCGCGCAGCCGGGAAGGGCCCGCGCCAGCTCTTCGCGGATCCGGTCCTGGGTCAGGACGCGGCGGAAGCCCGGAGCGGGCGCGTAGCCCAGGCGCAGGGCCCGCGCGCGCGCCACCAGGGCCGCATCGGGGCCCGTGACGGTGCACAGCTCCCCGAGCTCGATCTCCGTGCCGCGCACCCAGCCCTCGGACGGCACGGAGACCGTGACGCCAGCGAGGAGGGTTCGAGCGAGGAGGAGCAGCAGCATCGGACTGCCGGGCCTTTCGGCATTTCCCTCCGGGAACTCGACCGACCCCCGCGGACGGGCTCCGCGGCCGGGAAAGGAAGCGGGCCCGCGCCCGGCTTCGCGCCGGGAGCGGGCCCATCCCTCCCTCGGTCCCTGCCTGTCGTCGGGTCTCCCCCCTCGGGAGGTTCAGCGCACGCGTCCCCCGCGACGCTCGGGGCGCCGCAGCCCGGTCGTCTGGCCCGGCCCGGCCGCACCGGCGGGGCGGGTGATCCGCCCGAGCCTCTCCATGCCGAGCGCAGCGGGCGGGAGGACCGGGCAGGAGATCACGCCGCCCAGCTCGCGCTCGCGGATCGCCGGGTCGACCGCCGCGTGCCCCGTGTGGCCCACGCCACGCGACGGGCGCCGCAGCTCGCGGCCGTCACCGGGACGGCCGGCCGCGTCGGGGCTGGACAGCCGGCCGAGCAGGCTCCACGAGGCGAAGGCCTCCTCGGCTGCCGCGTCGAGATCCACCACGGCCGTGACGCTGCGCCCGGGCACGTCGGCACCGCGCGCGCCGAGACCGCGCAGGTCGAGGGCCGGCGGGAGCTCGACCGAGAACTGGCCCATCGGGCCGAAGACCCCGGTGAAGCGGGCCGCGCTGGCGAAGGCCGGCGGGCGCAGGTGCAAGGGCGGAGCCGCCAGCCCGACCTCGATCAGCGCCACGCCCCCCGGCGTGCCGCCCGCGAGCGTCACGATCTTGCCCAGGTCCTGCGCCAGCGGGAGGACGGCGCGCGGATCGACGAGCGGCTCCGCGAGCCGCAGCGAGAGGACCAGCGCGGCCTGCGGGGCCGTCGCCTCGTGCCACTGCGTGGGCTGCGGGGCCTCGGCCGGCCCGCGGCGCACGTCGTTCGCCAGCGAGCCCACCAGGACGTCCCAGCCGCGATGCGGCTCGCCGTGGCCCGTCACCTGGGCCGAGCTCGATGCCCCCAGCGCGACGAGTAGCGCCGCCCCGATCGCTCGCCTCGAACCGATTCCGCCTGCGTGCTCCATGGCTCGTCCCTCTTCCTCGGGTCTCCGGGTCCGCTCGGCGCGCCCGCGGCGGCCGACGAGGGACACATGGGGACGCGGGCCGGGAGAGCGCGCGGGATCCCGGAAAAAGCTCCGGCGGGGACGGGACCTGCGCTGGACTACAGGTAGCGCGAGATGCGCTCGTGCCAGCGCTTGTGGGCGCGGTGGTAGAGGTCCTGGGCTGCCTCGATCGTCGGCCGGCCGAACCGGACGCGGATCGACTCCCAGTCCGCGTCCAGGTAGTCGCGCTCCAGGATCACCTCGCGATACTCCTCGGGCTCCAGCTCGCTGAGCTGCTGGTCCATGAGCTGCTCCATCTCGTTGCGCGCGAAGAACTGCGACGGGGTCGGGTCGTGCGAGGGAAGCTGCAGCCCGACCAGTTCCTCGGAATCCACGCCCACGCCGATGGGGCTTTCCTTGGCCGGGTTGCGCCGCTCGGCCTGCAGGTACTCGCGGCGCTCGCTGATCTTGTACTCGGCGATCTTCGAGAGCCACTGCATGATGCTGGCGGGGCTGCGCAGCTCGAGCTCCGGCAGCCGGCGCGTGGCCACGATGAGCGACTCCTGCAGCACGTCCTCGGGATCGACGTAGCACCGCTGGCGGACCGGGATGTGCACGTTCAGGTACCGGCGCATGCGCGGGATGTAGCGCACGAAGAGCTCGTTGACCGCGTTCGCATCGCCCTTCTGGCCCTGCCAGACGAGCTCCATCGACTGGGTCGGGTCGAAACCCTCGGGAAGTGACTCTGGGATTGACGGAGGCATGGATCGCTCCTCGGTCCTCGACCGGCCAGCATACGCCCCGGGTCAAGGGGCGGCGGGCAGAACCGCGCTAGGCCGTGTCAATCCGCGGTCATGCCGGACCGGACCCGTTCCCCAGGCGAGCCCGCGCACGTCACAGGCTATCTTCCTCCGGCCCATGGGTTCGAAGCCCCTCCCGATCCCGGCCGAGCAGCTGCTGGCCCTCGCACGCGAGCACGGGACGCCGCTCTTCGTCTACGACGCGGCCACGATCCGCGCGCGCTGCGCGGAGCTCACCACGCGCTTCGACGTCGTGCGCTACGCTCAGAAAGCGAACTCCAACCTCGCGATCCTGGCCGAGGTGCGCGCGGCGGGCTGCCAGGTGGACGCCGTCAGCGCGGGCGAGCTGGGGCGAGCCCGGGCGGCCGGGTTCGCGCCCGAGGAGATCGTATTCAGCGCCGACCTCCTCGACCGCGCGGCCCTGGAGGCGCTCGCGCGCACGCCGGTGCGCGTGAACCTCGGCTCGACGGACATGCTCGCGCAGTACGCGGAGCTGGGACTGGCGCGTGCGGTGACCCTGCGCGTGAACCCGGGCTTCGGCGCGGGGCACGGCGCGCGCGTGACCACCGGCGGGGAGCACTCGAAGCACGGGATCTGGCACGCCGACCTGGAGGCGGTCGTCGCCCAGGCGCGAGCCCTGGGGCTCGAGGTGACCGGGCTGCACGTGCACGTCGGGTCCGGAGCGAGCGTCGCGGGCCTCGTGCGCGCGGCCGAGGCCATGCGAGAGCTCGCTCCGCGCATCGGGCCCTCGCTCGCGCTGATCTCGGCCGGAGGCGGGCTGCCGATTCCCTACCGCCCGACCGACCCTCGTCCCGACCTGGACCACCTCGCACGAGCCTGGGGCGCCGTCCGCTCCGAGCTCGAGTCGCTCCTGGACCGACCGCTCACCCTGGAGGTCGAGCCGGGCCGCTACCTCGTGGCCGAGGCCGGCGTGCTCGTGACCGAGGTCCGCGCCACGAAGCGCAGCGGCGCCACGGAGTTCGTGCTCGTCGACGCCGGGTTCCACAACCTGCCGCGGCCGGTGCTCTACGGGGCCTACCACGAGGTCAGCCTCCTCGGCAGGGAGCCCGGCGAGCCCCTCGTCCCGCAAGTCGTGGCTGGCCCGCTGTGCGAGTCCTCGGACGTCTTCTTCCAGGACGTGGACGGTCGACTCGAACCCCGTTTCCTGCCCCGCATGCAGGTGGGAGATTTCCTGTGCCTGCACGACGCCGGGGCCTACGCGGCCAGCATGGCCTCGAGCTACAACGGCCAGCCCCTGGCGGCCGAGGTGCTCCTGACGGGGGGGGAGACTCGCCTGGTCGCCCGTCGCCAGGAGGCCGGGGAGCTCTGGTGGCGCGAGCCGCTCCCCACCCGGCCCCGGGGGTGATCCCGCCGAGCCCCGACCTGCCAAGCGACGGGCGAGGATGCAAGCGCCCAGTAGCGAGTTCTCGGACACCCTCATAACATGTCTGGCGACCTGAGAAGGCTCGAGGGGGGGGTTCCCCCGGGTCCGTCACGGGCGTTCCGCTCCCAGAGAACCAATAAGGATTGCAACAATGACTCTTATCCCTTCGTGGCCGAGCAGCAGCATCGGATTGACGCTGCTGGCGGCGCTCGCTTCGGGCCCGTCTGCCCAGCAGACGCAGCGGCTCGAGAACCACGGCAACAAGGAGAAGGCCCGCGCTCTTCCCGAGCGCGTCGTGGTCCACCCCGCACAGGCCGCCTGGCGTGAGCTGGTCCAGATCCAGGCAGCGACTCCGCGCTCGGCGCGGGTCGAGGCGCCGGGGTCGTTCGAGTTCACGTCGGCCGCCGGGAGCGCTGCGGTCGCGCCCGCCGAGCTCGAGGTCCCCACGCCCGAGAACCTGCGCCGAGACGCCTACGTGCTGCCCGACTCCGGCCAGCAGGGCGATGTCGAGCGCCTCGGCAACTGCACCGGCTTCATGGGCATCCCGCCGGCGAGCCTGAGCACGATGGGCCAGCCGGACGGTCCCGACGGCTCCGCCAACCTCTTCTACCCGCCCAACGCGGCGGGCGGCGTCGGCCCGAACCACCTGATGGTCATGGCGCCGAACATCACGCTGATCCAGGACCGCCTGGGCGCCTCGATCGGTTCGGTCGACACGATCACGTTCTGGAGCCCGACCGGCGCGCCCTCCGTCACCTACTGCCGGCTCGAGTACGACGCGGTCTCCGGCCGCTGGATCGCGACCGCCAAGGGCGGCACGGGCCCGACGTCGACGGTGCTCTTCGCGATCAGCGACACGGACGATCCGACCCTCGGCTGGGACTACTACTCGATCCCTGCCGACCCGGGCGCCACGCTGACCCCCGACGGCTACAAGATGGGCTACAACGCGACCTGGGTCGCGGTGTGCGCCGACATGTACGCCGCGGGGCCCGCCACGGCCGGCTCGAGCCTGTACACCTTCGACATGCAGGCCGCCGTGGCCGGTGGTCCGGTGACGGCCAACACCTTCCCGCCGAACTTCACCTTCGTCACCACGGGTCTCTTCAACGGCCTGGTGAACTTCCGCAACGTCCCGGTCCGCGCGCTCGACAACTCGATCGCCGACCTGTGGATCCTCAACAGCCGCGCGACCAGCGGCACGAACATCGCCTGGCAGGTCATGCGCATCACCGGAACGGGCGCGGTCCCGGCGGTGGTCCCGACTCCGGGCTCGCCCTTCGGCGGCAACCTCAGCCTGATGTTCATCCCGCTGAACTACTCGAACCTCCGCCAGGCGGTGTTCCAGGTCGGTGACGTGCGCCTGATCGACCCGCTCCAGCCGGACGGTACGTTCGCCTCGACGCGCGCGCGCCTGGCCGACGCCGTCGTGCGCAACGGGCACCTCTTCGTGGTGCACAACGCCGGTCTGCCGGGTCCGAACAACGCGACCCCGACCTCGAACGGCGTGTGCTTCTACGAGCTCGACCCGACCCTGCCGTTCGCCTACGACGGCGTCACGGGCGTCGGGCCCTTCGTGCAGGACGTGCAGGTCACGGACGGGGTCAACACGACCTGCATGTACCCCAGCATCGCCGTCAACTGCGCCAACGACGTCCTGATCGGCTTCTCGCGCAGCGACGCGACCAAGAACCTCGAAGCCGCCTACATGATGCGCCTCGGCACGGATCCCCTGAACACCATGGGACCGACGACGACGCTCAAGCTGGGCGAGTCGAGCTGGTGGCAGCAGCTCCCGCCGCCCCTGACCATCGGGGCATGGGGCTACTACAGCTCGGCGACGGTCGACCCGAACGACGACACCACGCTGTGGACCCTGCAGCCCTACGCCGCCACGCGCGTGGGTGGAGCGGACGCGGACAGCCGCTGGGGCACCTGGTGGGGGCGCCTGGGCGACTGCGAGATCCGGCCGGTCATCGTTGACCATCCGGACAGCGTGAGCTCCTGCATCGGGGATCCGTTCAGCTTCACGGTGGTGGCGAGCTCGGGCACGACGCCCCCGCTCACCTACCAGTGGCGCCTGAACGGCGTGGACATCCCGGGCGCGAACTCGGCGACCTACGCGGTCGGTTCGGCCGTTGCCTCGGACGAGGGCGTCTACGACGTCGTCGTGTGCGGCTGCGGCCTCGAGGTCAGCAACATCGCCACGCTCGAGTTCGACGAGCCGACGATCCTGATCCATCCGCAGGACTACACCGCGGCCCTGGGCGAAGCGGCGGCCTTCTTCGTGGTGGCCACGCCGAGCATCGGCTCGCTGAGCTACCAGTGGTTCCACAACGGCAACCCCGTCGGGACCAACGACGACATCCTCGCCATCGGCCCGGTCGTCGGCGCCAACTACGGCAACTACACGTGCCTGGTGACCGACGGGTGCGGGACGAGCCTGTCCCTGGTCGGGCGCCTCTTGCCCGAGAACCGGGTCGACAAGGCCAAGCCGGGTGAGCTGAGCTTCCAGATCTTCGAGCACCCGGCCTCGCAGCTCGCCTGCGTGGGCAGCACGGCGATCCTCTCCGTGCAGGCCTCGCCCGACAGCGTCACCTACGAGTGGCGCTTCAACGGCGTACCGATCGCGCCGCCCGAGACGAACTCGACGCTCGTCCTCAGCCCGGTCAGCCTGGCGAACGACGGGATCTACGACGTGGTCGTCACGGACGGCTCGAACATGAAGACGAGCTTGCCGGCCGACCTCGAGGTGATCGACGTTCCCGTGATCACGGTCCAGCCCGGACCGGTGAACCAGACCGTGGGCCCCGGTACCAACATCCTCTACAGCGTGACGGTCAGCGCCGGAGGAACCGTGACCTACCAGTGGCAGAAGCGCCCGCAGTCGGGTGGGGGCAGCGTGAGCTTCAGCGACATGCCCGGCCAGACGACCCCGTCGCTCGGGCTGCCCGAAGTGACGGCGGCCGACAACGGGACCTACCGTTGCCGGATCACGAACCAGTGCGGCACGACGACCACCGTCAACTGCCGTCTCACGGTGCTGTGATCCCCTCCTGAGGCCCTCAGGGGCCTTCCCCAGCCCGCCGCCGGCCCCCCCGGCGGCGGGCTGGTTCGTTTCAAGGCGGACGGAAGCAGGACCGCGCCCGCGAGACCGGCGGCGGCGGCTCCCGGTTACGCAAACTGTATACACTGGGCCCGCCCCGGCGAATAAGATCTCCGCCTCTCTTTCCCGGGCGATCGCCTGCACTCGTGTGCCAGCGGCCCGGGAAGGGAAGTTCAGGCACCCGGCAGCGCGGTGGAAGTGGCACCTCGCAGCCAAAGGAAACCCCATCCAATGAGGCAGTTGAACGTGTTCCGTTACGGCATCGGTCTGTCTGCGCTGACGCTGTTGAGCGTGACTTCCGGTGCACAAGGCAAGAGTCGAGCAGGTGAGGCCGTGGGAGGCACGCTCGCGGAGGTCGCCCCTTCCGAGCAGGTCACGGTCGAGCCGGTCACCGCGAACTGGAGCGACCTGCTCCAGCTCCAGCGCTCCCAACCCAGGGTCCGGCCGGCCGACGTCCAGCGTCACGAGCCGGTGCTCACCCTGGAGCCCCCGATCCTCGAGATCGATCCCTCGGGGCGCGTGCTCCCGAGCGACGACATGCCCGGCGTCGAGAAGCTCGGCCCGTGCACGGGTTTCGGCAGCGTCCCCAGCGTGAGCCTGGCCTTCGACTCGCAGCTCGACGTCCCGGACGGAGCCGGCTTCAGCTTCATCCCGCCCGACGTGGCCGGCGCGGTCGGCCCGGCGCACCTGATGACGATGCTCGAGAACCAGGTGCGCATCACGAGCCGCCTCGACGGCTCGCCGCTCGTCGTCGACACGAGCACCTTCTGGAGCCCGCTCGGCTCGACCCCGCTGAGCCCGACCCACGTCTATCCGCGCGTGGTCTACGACGACCTGCACGGGCGCTGGCTGGCCAGCATCCGCAACGGCGTCGGATCGCTCGGCACGACGACGATCTTCTTCGCGATCAGCGCGACGGACGATCCGACCGGCACGTGGACGTACTACGCGATCCCGGCCGACCCGCTGGCCGCGAGCCAGGCCGACTGGCTCCAGCTCGGCTACAACGCGACCTGGATCGTGTTCACGGCCAACATGTTCAACCTGGCGGGCACGACCTCGCTCGGCGCGAAGATGTGGGCGCTCGACAAGGCCTCGGTCCTGGCCGGCGGCCCGGTCACGCTGAGCATCTTCCCCGCGGGCTTCATGAGTGCCGTCCACCCCGGTGCGGCCGGGTCGTCGGTCATGCCGGCGCGCACGCTGGATGGGACCACGACGCTGTACCTGATCAACAACAGCTTCACCTCGGGCGGCGTGTGGCTGCTGCAGATCACCCAGATCACGGGCACGGGCGGCGCCCCCGTGGCCTCGGGCCTGCCCGGATCGCCCTTCGGCGGCACGACGAGCTTCTGCTTCGTGACCACGAACTTCAGCGCGACCCAGCGCGCGATGGCGCAGGTCGGTGACGCGCGCTTCATCTCCCCCTTCAGCGTGCGCACGGCGAGCGTCGCCGTCCGCAACGGGAAGATCTGGGTGGCGATGAGCGGCGGCCTGCCGGGTCCGGCGACGAACGCCGCGCCCACCTCGAACGGGGTCATCTGGCACGAGATCGATCCGGCCCTGCCGTTCCCGGCCTCCTCGGGCGCGCCCGGCTCGATGCTCGTCCAGTCGAGTGCCATCAGCAACGGCGTGAACACGATGAGCATGTACCCGAGCCTCGCCGTCAACTGCGCCGAGGACCTGCTGGTCGGCTTCGCCAACGGCGACGCCACCATCAACCCGCAGGCCGCCTACGCCATGCGTCTCGGCACCGACCCGCTGAACTCCATGGGCCCGGTCACCGTGCTCAAGGCCGGCGAGTCGAGCTACTGGAAGAACTTCGGTGTCGGCACCACGGCCCAGTACGGGCGCTACAGCGCGACGTGCGTCGATCCCAACGACGACACGACGCTGTGGACCCTGCAGCAGTACGCCGACACGCGCGTCGGCCTGGCGGACAACGACAGCCGCTGGGGCACCTGGTGGGGCCGCCTCGGTGATTGCGAGGAGCTGCCCGAGATCACGGACCAGCCGGACTCCTACTCCGGTTGCGTCGGCGATCCGGTGACGTTCACGGTCATGGTGACGTCCGGCAACCCGGTCACGTACCAGTGGCGCAAGGACGGCGTCGACATCCTCGGCGCGAACTCCGACAGCTACTCGATCCCGGTGACCGTCTCCGGCGACGCGGGCGTGTACGACTGCGTCGTGTGCGGCTGCGGCCAGGTGATCAGCGACCCGGCCGTGCTGACCTTCAACGCGCCGGTCATCACGCTCCAGCCGGTCAACCAGCTCGTGGCCATCGGCGGCACGGCGAGCTTCATGGTGGCGGCCTCCGGGACGGGCACCCTGTCCTACCAGTGGACGCGCGACAACGTCCCGGTCGGACCGGACTCGGACACCCTGGTGATCTCCCCGGTGACGGCGGTCGACTACGGCGACTACGTCTGCACGGTCACGGACGACTGCGGCCCGGTCAGCAGCATCGCAGCCAAGCTCGGCCCGCCGCTCGGCGGCAAGTTCCTGCCCGGCGAGCTCAGCCTCCACATCCTGAACCACCCCGTGTCGACCACCGCATGCGTGGGCAGCTCGGCGGTGTTCTCCGTGACGGCCTACCCGGACGACGCAACCTACGTGTGGCGCTTCAACGGGAGCCCGATCGTGCCGCCCGAGACGAACCCGACGCTGGTGATCAGCTCCGTGACCCCCGGTGACGCGGGAGCCTACGACGTGATCGTCACGAAGGGTCCGAAGAGCAAGACGAGCGTGCCCGCGGGCCTGACCGTCATCGACGTGGCCGTGATCACGCAGCAGCCCGGCCCGGTCAACCAGACGGTCGGCCCCGGCACCGTCGTGACCTACTCCACGCTGGCGACCGGCGATGGGCCGATCACCTACCAGTGGCAGAAGCGTCCCCAGTCCGGTGGTGGCTCGGTCCAGTTCTCCGACATGCCGGGCGAGACGGGCACGTCGCTGTCCCTGGGCGCCGTGAACTCGGGTGACAACGGGACCTACCGTTGCCGGATCACGAACCCCTGCGGCACGGTGAACACCGTCAACTGCCGCCTGACGGTGCTGTAGGGCTCCGTCCGAGGGTCCAACCCCTCCGCCAGCCCGTCGCCGGTCCTCCGGCGGCGGGCTGGCTCGCTTTGAGGCCCGAGAATCCTGGAATCCACCGGAAGCGCAGGCGCGCCGCGGGAAGGGAGCCGCGCCATGCACCCGTGCTCCCTCCTCCGCACCCTGCTCGTCGCCGCGGCCCTCGCCCCGGCCGCCCCCGCCCAGCTCTCCGTGCAGAAGCTGGCCCAGCTCGCAACCTGCCGCTCGCGCGTGGCGCTCGAGTTCATCGCTCCGATGCCGGCCGAGCAGGTGCCGAACCTGCACACCGTCAGCCCGAGCCCGGAGACCTGGACCATCGTGCTCGAGATCGCGGCGGAGCAGGAGGGCCCCCCGATCCTGGCCGTGACCGAGGGCACGACCGTGCCCGCGCCCGGCGCCCTGGCGGTGCCGCCGACCGATGTGAACGGCGACGCGCTGCTCGGGGATCCGCACCCGGGTCTCCCGGCCCTGACTCTGACGATGGACGATCTGCTCGTCTTCAACGGGTTTCCGCTGCCGCCCGGGACGAACCTGGCGAGCTTCGTGCAGCTCATCGGATCCGAGCTGGAACACGGCGGAGGCCAGAGCACGACCGTGACCTGGGCCCTCGATCCGCAGTGGATGCTGGTCGACCTGAACGGCGACCTGGGCACGAACCTGACGGCCTCGGTCCTCGGAAAGACCGACACGGTCTTCGTGACCCACGGCCTCGACCCGGTCTTCACCGGCGTGCACTCGCCCCAGAACCCGACCCTCTCGATCTGGACCAGCGACTGGATCAGCACGCTCGACTCCGCCGTCCTGCCCGAGGGGCAGACGCCCTTCCTGGTGTGCGTCGAGGCGCGCATCCCGTGCTTCTTCGATTTCACGACGGTCCCGCCCACGCCCGTGCCGGTCGATCCGGTCTTCGGACCCTGCTGGGGCGGAGCGATGGCCTGTACCGGCACGTTCCCGCCGCTCCCCGGGCCCGGCTTCCATCCGATGTTCCCGTCGCTCGACGTGCGCTTCAGCGACGACTACTTCGACGTCAAGACCGGCTCCTTCGTGCCCGGCGGCACGATCAGCGGTGGTCCGTGCGGCGTGATCTGGAACGCGACCGGCGGCAGCCTCGCCTTCGCCTTCCGCCAGGCCAGCGTGCACGCCTGGTTCGGCGTCAACGGCGTGCCGGACACGACGCCCCTGGGCGGCGGCGACGACCAGCTCGTCTACCGCTTCGTGATGCCGGTCGACGGCCGCATCCACGACACCGACGTCCTGCCGCGCGAGATGCTGATCACCGCCGCGCTCGAGACCACGACGAACTGCTTCTCGATCACGAACGTGCGCGTGAAGCACCGCCCCGACGTCACCACGCCCAACCCGCCCTGAGCCCCGCGGCGCGCGGGACCCGAGTACACTCGGGCCCCGCGATGCGGTTCTCCTGGGACGCCTTCCTCGCCCGCTACGGTCCCTTGGCACGCCTGATCGCCCGCCCGCTCGCCCGTCCGCCGGCCACGGCCGACGACCTGGTGCAGGAGGCCCTGCTCGCGCTGCACGAGGCGCTGACGCGCGAGCCGGGCTGCTTCGCGGACGAGGAGCACGCACGCAACTACTTCCTGCGGGCGCTGCGCAACCAGGCAGGCAAGGTGCTGCGCCGCGCAGGGCGCGAGCAGCCGCTGGGGGACGAGCTCGCCGCGGACGACCCCGACGCGCTCGAGCTCCGGCTCGTCCGCGAGCGCCACGAGCTCGTGGCCCGCTGTCTGGACGAGCTGGCCGCGCCCGACCGCGAGCTCCTCACGCGGCGCCTCCTCGAGGGGCACACCCTCCAGCGCATCGCGGACGAGCGCGGGGTGCCCCGCTCGACCCTGCACGAGCGCGAGCAGGCCCTCCTCGCCCACCTGCGCCAGCGCTGCGCGCGCCTCGAGAACCGTCCGGAGGCCGCCCGGTGAAGCCCGAGCCGACCCACGACGACGCGCTCGCCCCCGAGCGCCTGGCGCGGCTCGCCGAGCGCGCCGAGCACGACCCGTCCGCCTCGGCCGAGCTCGATTTCCTGGCCGATCTGGCGGCCGGGCTCGAGCTCACTCGCGCCCGCCAGGCGGCGCCCGCGCGCCCTCCCGCTCCGCGCTTCCTCGTGCGCCCGTGGCTGCCCGCCGCCGCGGCCTCGCTGCTGTTCCTGCTCGCGCTGGGCGCCTGGCTCCTGCGCGACGACCGGCACACGGACCAGCGTTTCGCTGCGCGCGAGGCTCCGCCCTACCTCGCGAGCGAGCTGCGCGGCGCGGAGGCGCCCTCCGGCTTCGCGGCCGCGATGGAGCCCTACACGCGCGGCGACTGGCCTGCCGCGCGCACTGGGCTCGAGGCCTGCCTGGCGGAGCGCCCCGAGCACGGCCCGACGCGCTTCTACCTGGCGGTGGTCTGCGACCAGCTCGGCGACCTCGCGCGCGCCGAGGAGCTCTACCGCGGCGCAACCGCCAGCCCCGATACCCTCCTCGCCGGGCACGCACGTCTCCGGCTCGCCCAGCTCCTGGTCGAGCGTGGCGACCTGGGCGGAGCCCGGGCGGAGCTCGAGCGTCTCGTGGAGTCCGTCGGCGAGCTCGCCCCGAGCGCTCGCGCCCTGCTCGAAACGCTGGGCGAGCGATGAACGCCCTCGGCCTCGCCCTCGCGCTCTTCGCGCCCGGCGTCGCGCCCGGCTCCCAGGAGCCGGACGGCCCGCTCCCGTCCGCAGAGGTGCGCGCGCTGATCGCGGACGTGCGCGAGTGGACGCGAACGGGCGACCTCCCGGAGGCGCGCGAGCTCGACGAGCTGCGCACGCTGGTCGAGGCCCTGGCGGCGGAGGCTCCCTCGGCCGGATCCGAGCTGCGCGAGCTCGTGCGCGCGCTGGGCAGTCTCGGCCATGCTCTCGGCGCGGCCGGGCGGCGCACGGAGGCTGGTGCGCTGGTCGCCTGGACCGGCGAGCGCGCCGCGGTCCTCGGCGACACCGCCACGCAGGCCTGGGCCCTCGACTGGCTCGGGCAGGAGGCGTGGATCGCGGGTGAGCTCGAGCGCGCGGCCATCACGCTGGCCCAGGCCGCCACGCTCGACGAGCGCCGGGGCGCGCCGGTCGAGGCCGCGCGCAGCCTGGCCGACGTGGCGCGCATTCGCTCGATCCAGGGAAGGCTCGACGAGGGTCTGGAGCTCGCCACGCGGGCCTGGGAGCTGGCGCGCGCCTCCGGAGCGCCCGCGGCACGGCGGGCGGCTGGCGAGATCCTGGCGGGGATCTGGTTCGACCTCGGCCGGCACCGCCAGGCCCTGGGGCTGTGCCTGGAGCTCCTGGAGAGCACGGAGCCCGGGGAACCACCCGACGAGGCGCGCGTGCGGCTCGAGATCCTCGCCTCCGTGGTGCTGGCGGACGTCGGGCGCCTGGAGGCCGCCAGCGCGCACGCCCGCACGGCCCACGCGCTCGCGCTCGACCCAGGCATCCGGCGCACCGCGCCGCTGCTCCACCTGGAGGCCAAGCTCTCGCTGGGGCTGCTCCTGGGCGACCTCGGCAGGCCCGAGGAGGCGCTGGAGCTGCTCGACGCCGCCACGGAGGAGTTCGAGCGCCTCGGCGACGCGCGTGGCCTCGGCTGGGCCGCGAAGAACCGCGGCTTCGTCCTGTTCGCGGCCGGCCGGCGCGCGGAGTCGCGCCCGGCCTTCGAGGAGGCCTGGCGCCGCGGGGAAGAGCTCGGCGTGCCGATGCTCGAGGCGCTCGGCGCCCTGGGACTGGCCGAGGCCGTGCTGCTGGAGGTCGGCCCGGACGAAAACGAGCGCGCCCGGGCGGCCGGGGCCCTGGCGAGCGCCGAGCGCGTCGCCGGCACGCTGCGCGACCGCGCCCTCGAGTGGCGCTGCGCAGCCCTGCGCGGGCGTTGCCTGCTGGAGGCGGGCGAGCCCGAGGCGGCCCTGACCGAGCTCGCACGCGCGGTGCGCGCGATCGAGCGCTGGCGCCTGCGCCTGGGCGCGAGCGGCCTGGTCGAGCAGGCGCTGCGACAGCGCTCCGACCCCTACCGCGACGCCGCCTTGGCGGCCGCGCGACTCGGGCGAGCGGGCACGGCGCTCGACTACGCAGCCCTGCTGGAGGCGCGCCTGCAGGACGAGCTGCGCGCGCGCCGGGACGGGCCCCTGGAGCTGGCCTCGACTCCGCGCATCGACGAGCTGCGCGAGCGCGTGGCGCGGCTCGCGGCGCGCGGCGACGCGATCACCGTCGACGAGCTGCGGCAGGCGGAGGACGAGCTCGACGCCGCCCTGACGGCCCACGAGCTCGCCACGGACGCGGGCCGCGCCGCGAGCCGCACGCCGCTCGACCCGGGACGGCTCCAGGCCGGGCTGCGCGAGCACGGGCTCGACCTCGCGCTCGTCTACCTCACCGCTCCCCAGGGGACGCTCGTCCTCGCGCTGGAGGCCGACGGGCCGCCTGCGCCGCGCGGCCTGCTCCTCCCGTCCGGACGCCTGGAGCTGCAGAGCCTGGTGCGGGCCGTGCGCGAGCCGATCGAGCGACTGGAGGCCGGCGCACTGGATCTCGCGCACCTCGCCTTCGACGTCGAGGCCGCGCGCGCGCTGCAGGCCGCGCTGGTGGCGCCGCTCGCGCTCCCGGAAGGCGCGCGCCTCGCGCTCGTGCTGGATGACGTGCTGGCGCCGCTACCGTTCCAGCTCCTCGTGACGGGCGGGACGGCGGCCCCGCTCGACTTCGCGCGGCCCTTCGCGCACCTCGGCGGGCTCGAGTTCCTGGGCGAGCGCCACGAGCTGGTCGTGCTGGGATCGCTCGCGCGCCTGGGCGAGCCGCTGCCGGAGTGCGCGGGCGAGGCGCTCGTGCTCGTGCCGCCGCCCGCGGTCGCCCCGCCGGGTGCCGCGGCCGAGGCGCGCATCGTGGAACGCACGCGTGGCGCGCGGATCATCGAGGAGGCTTGCCCGGCGGACCTGGTGGCCACGGCCAGCACGGCCGGGCTCCTGCACCTCGCGGCCCACGGACGCTTCGATCCAGGGCGTCCGGCCCACGGGCACCTCGTGCTCGGGAGCACCGGGACGGACGCCGAGGCGCGCCTCGAGAGCTGGGAGCTCGCCGCGCTCGACCTGCACGGGCTCGAGGTCGTCCTGTCCGCCTGCCACTCCGGGCGCGGCGCCTGGCGCGCGGGTGCCGGGCTGACCGGGCTGCTGCACGGCTTCCTCTCGGCCGGAGCACGCGAGGTCGTGGCCAGCCACTGGGCGGTCGACGACCGCGTGGCGGCGCGCTTCATGGAGCTCTACCACGGCGCGCGGGCGCGCGGAGAGCCGGCGCCGACCGCCATGCGGAACGCACGCACGGGCCTGCGCGCGGAGCGGGACCCACGCGGCTTCGCGCTCGCCCACCCGGCCTTCTGGGCCGGCTGGTCGCTGTTCCGCTGACGCTCGTCGCCTCAGGAGGGATGGGACTGGGCGGCGAGCTGCTCGCCCGTGACGTCGGCCGTCGGTCCGTAGACCGGCGGCAGCGGCACGTCGCACAGCCTGAGGTAGACCGTGAGCTGCCCGCGGTGGTGGATCAGGTGGTTCAGCACGAAGCTGCGCAGGCAGGCGGCGCGCGGCAGGGTGAACAGAGCCTGGCCGCGCCGCCTCAGGGTCCAGGGGACCGCCAGGTCCTGGTCGCTGGCCCGGGCCAGCGCAGCGCGGGCCGCGCGCGCGTTGCCGTCGAACGTCGCCAGGGTCGCCGCGGCCGACTCGAAGCTCGGAGGCACGAATCTCGGCCCGCCGGGCGGGTCGAGGTCGAGCTCGGTCCGTTCCAGCGTCAGCGGCAGCCAGGTCAGGAGGTTGGCGAGGTGCAGGGCGAGCTCGCCCAGCGTCCAGGACCGCGCGTGCGGGCGGAACGAGGTCCTGGACGCCGGGACGAGCGCGAGCAGGGCGCGGGTCGTGGCGAGCTCCTGGTCGAGCTCCGGGAGGAGCGCGTCGCGGAGCGCCACGGCGTCCTCAGCCTCCCTTGGCCTCGGCGATCAGCTCCAGGACCGCGTCCTCCATCGCCTGGTCGCGCACGTCGCGATAGCGGATCACGCCGTTCGCGTCGAGCACGTAGATCGTCGGCCAGCCGTTGACGTTCCACTTCGTGGCCCAGGGGCCGCTGGTGTCGCCGTCGATGGCCTGACGCCAGGTGATGCTCTCGCGGGCCAGGATCTTCTTGACCTCGTCGGCGGTTCCGTCGCTGTTGATGCCCAGCAGGGCGAAGGGTTCGTCTTTCAGGCGCTCCACGAGCTCCTTTTCATGGGGCAGCATGGCCCGGCAAGGGCCTCACCAGAAGCCCCAGAAGTCGACGATCACCACCTTGCCGCGGTAGTCGGAGAGCTTCCACGGGACGCCGTTCTCGTCGATCGACTCGAACTCCGGCGCGACCATGCCGACCTGCAGGTGGTCGAGCTCGTAGAGGAAGCCCTCGGCCGCCTTGCGGTAGGTCGAGTCACCGCGGTAGGGCTGGTCGCCGTACTCGGTGATCACGGCCTCGAAGCAGTTGCGGCCCTCGCTCTTGTTCGCCGCATCCTTGGACTCGAGCAGCACGGCCCCAAGCGTGAACAGCGCCCCGGCCCGGACCTTCTCGTGCGGCGACTCGCCCACGATCGCGCGCAGGGCCTCGATCACGGGCGCCTCGCCGTGCTGGTAGGAGGCGTAGCGCAGCTCGCCCGTCAGCTCGGCGATCACCGCCGACGACATGTGCTCCTCGAGCAGCGTCGTCACCGCCTGCCAGGCGCCGGCCTTGTCCTCCTCGGAGAGGCGCAGGACCCAGATCCAGGCCTGAGCGGCCGTGTCCGTGCCGCGCGCCTCGTCGGCCAGGGCCCGGAACTCCGGGATGTAGCCGGCGCCGGGGAGGCCAGACAGGATCTTCGCGCGCTCCTCGTCGGTCGTGGCCTTCTGGTAGGCCGCGATGACGTCGCCACGCTCCTTGTTGTAGCGCTGGACGAGCGCCTCCAGCTTCTTCGCGGGGCTCGTGGCGGAGGCCTGTCCGGCCACCGCCTGGGCCTTGTGGGCGTCCTGGGCGCCCGCCGGTGCGGCGAGCGCGGTCAGGAGCAGCCCGAATCCGATCACGGGTCTCATCCGGTACCTCATTTCTTCTTCTTCGGTTTGGCGGCCGCCGGGGGCAGCGGCTTGTCGGCCGCGGTGTGCTTGGCGAGGTCGAGGCTCAGCTTGATGATCGCGAACGTGGCGCCGGCCGGATCGGCCAGCACCGCGAAGCGGCCCACGTTCGGGATGTCCATGGGCGGGACGAGCACCTTGCCGCCGAGGGACTGGCAGCGCCTGGCGTCGACGTCGCAGTCCGCCACGGTGAAGTAGATCATCCAGTGCGGCGGCACGGGACCGTGCTGCGGGGTGAGCTCCATCATCCCCCCCTGGGGAAAGGGCGCGCCGGCGGCGGTGAACTCGCGGTAGACGAAGCCCGCGTCGCTGCCGGCCTTCACGCTCCAGCCGAAGACGTCCCGGTAGAACTTCTCGGCCTTCTCGACGCCCTTGGTGGCGAGCTCGAACCAGCAAGGGGTGCCGTTCTCGCCCATCACGGAGGCGCCCTTGTGGGCCTTGGCCTGCCAGACGGAGAAGGTGGCGCCGGTCGGATCGGTGCAGATCGCCATGCGGCCGACGTCCATCACGTCGAAGGGACCCTGCTGGACCTTGCCGCCGTGCTTCTGGATCGTCTTGCAGGCGGCGTCGGCGCTCTCGACCGCGACGTAGGACATCCAGTGCGGCGGGATGCCCATCTGCAGGAGGTTCCTGGGCATCTCGTAGAGACCGGCCAGGTCCTTCCCGCCGGTCTTGACCATCGTGTAGGTGCCGAACTCGCCGGCCGGCCGGTCCTCGTACTTCCAGCCGAACAGCTCGCTGTAGAACGCCTTGGTCTTCCGCGCGTCGACGGTGCCGACTTCGGCCCAGCAGAACGAGCCGGGCGGATGGGTCGCGATCTCGGGCATGGTGGCCTCCTTTGGCTCCTGGTCCGGGGCGCCATCGTAGCCTCGGGGCGTGCAGCACGCTCGGCGCGGCGGCGGTCGCGGCCTTTGCCGCGCCCTTACCCGCGCCCGGGCCGCTCGCGCACCTCGACGCGCCCGTCCTCGTCGCCGATCACGAGCTGGTGCGCCAGACCCACGAAGAGGCCGCTCTCGACCACGCCCGGGATCTCGTCCAGCTGGCGCTCGAGCGCACGCGCGTCGGCGATCCCGCCGGGGAAGCGGCAGTCGAGGATCTCGTTGCCGTTGTCGGTCCGCACGACCTCCTGCCCCTCGCGCGTGCGCACCGTACAGGAGGCCCCCATGGCCGTGATGCGCCGTGCGACGGCCGCGCGCGCGAAGGGCACGACCTCGACCGGCAGGGGGAAGCGCACGCCGAGGCGCTCGACCACCTTGCCACGGTCGACGACGATGACCTCGCGCCACGACAGCGCGGCCACGACCTTCTCGCGCAGGAGTGCACCGCCGCCGCCCTTGATCATGTCGAAGCGCGCGTCGATCTCGTCCGCGCCGTCGATCGTCAGGTCGATGGCCTCGACCTGGTCCAGGGCGGCGAGGGGGATGCCCAGCGTGCGCGCCTTGCGCTCGGTGTCGAGCGAGGTCGGGACGCCGCGCACGGCCAGGCCCTCGGTGCGGATGCGCTCGGCCAGGCGCTCCAGGGTGTAGTGCACGGTCGAGCCGGTCCCGAGCCCGACGATCATCCCGTCGCGCACGGACCCGGCCGCGGCCCGTCCGGCGGCTTCCTTGGCTCGGCTCACGGGAGGAGTGTTCCCGGCCACGCCGGGCGCTGCAAGGCGTGGCGGCAGGCGAATGCCGGCGACCGGGAAGAAGGGTGCCGGGTGCCTCGTCAGCAGGGTCCGAGAGACGCCCATGTGGATCGCCCGCTTCGCCGTGCCCGTCGCCCTGGCCCTCGCCATCCTGTTCGCCGGCCTTTCCCCCCGGGGTGCGCGGGCGGATGCCACCGTCTCGGCCAAGGAGGTGCTGCTCCTCGCCCAGCGCGCCGGGGGCCGCAGCTACACCTACACGCAGGCGATCGCGGCCGAGCTGGACCGGACCGAGCTCGCACGGCCCCCTGAAGGGGCTTCCCGCGAGGTGCTGGAGGGCGTCCTGGCCGCGGCAGGCTTCACGCTGGGTCCCGTCGGGCCAGAGGGCAAGGTCTTCCGGGTGGAGCACGGGGAGGGCTGAAGCGCCCCCTTGCCGTTGAGAACTAGTCTCAAGTAGGATGGGGGCGGGGCGTCGAACCCTCCCCCATGGTGCGCCTGAACGACCTCGCCGACGGCCAAGCCGGCCGCCTCGTCAGCCTGGACGGCGACCGCGCCTTCCGGCGCCGGCTGATGGAGCTCGGGCTCCTGCCCGGGACGCCGGTGCGCGTCGTGCGCCGGGCCGAGATCGGCGGCGTGCTGGAGCTGGAGGTACGCCGCGCGCGCCTGACGGTGCGCACCAGCGAGGCCTGCCTCGTGTTCGTGCAGCCCTGAGGCCTGCCACGCGGCGCTCCCGCCGCCCCACCATGACCCGCGCCACCCGAGCGGCCGAGACGACGCTGCGCGTGGCGATCGCGGGCAACCCGAACACGGGCAAGACGACGCTCTTCAACCAGCTCACGGGCGCGCGCGGCAAGGTCGGCAACTACCCGGGCGTCACGGTCGAGCGTCACTTCGCGCCGCTCGCGCTGGAGGGGCACGGCACGGTCGAGCTGATGGACGTGCCGGGCACCTACAGCCTCTCGGCGCGCAGCCGCGAGGAGCAGCTCGCGATCCAGGCCGTGGCCGGCCTGCACCCGCTCGAGCGTCCCGACCTGGTCGTGTGCGTGGTCGATTCCACGCAGGCCGTGCGCAACCTCTACCTGGTGCTGCAGCTCATCGAGCTCGGCCTGCCGCTGGTCGTCGCGCTGAACATGAGCGACCGGCTGGAGTCGACCGGGCAGACGCTCGACGCGCGCGCGCTGGAGGAGCAGCTCGGCGTGCCCTGCGTGCCGATCGTGGCGGCGCGCGGACAGGGGCTCGTGGAGCTGAAGCGCGCGATGGCACGCGTGCTGTCCGAGCCGGCGCGCGGTCGGCCGGGCTGGCGCTGGGAGCCCGGAGACCCCCTGCTGGTGGCCGATGCGCGCACGGTCGCCAGGGAGCTGCCGGCCGAGTGGATCGCGGGCGACGCGGACCGGGCCCGCGCGCTGGCCCTGTGGGCGCTGCTCTCGCTCGACGAGGGCGACGAGCTGGCCGGGATCCCGCCCGGGCTGCGCGCGGTCGTGGCGCGCCGGCGCAAGCTGGCCGAGGCCTCCAAGCGCAACCTGGACGAGGAGATCATCCGCGGCCGCTACGAGTGGCTCGACGCGCGCGCGAAGCTCTTCCTGCGCGAGTCCGCCGCGCGAATCTCGCTGACCGACCGCGTCGATCGGGTCTTGCTGCACCCGGCGCTCGGCTTCGCGATCTTCCTCGCGCTGATGACGGTCGTGTTCCAGGCGCTCTTCGCCGGCGCGGACCCGCTGATCGGCTGGATCGAGCAGCTCTTCGCCTGGCTCGGCGCGCGCACGGCGGCGCTCCTGCCCGCGGGGTTGCTCGCCGACCTGGTCGAGAACGGCCTGGTGGCGGGCGTCGGCAGCGTGCTCGTCTTCCTGCCACAGATCCTGCTCTTGTTCCTGTTCCTCGGGATCCTGGAGGACACGGGCTACATGGCGCGCGTCGCCTACCTGATGGATCGCGTGATGCGCGTGCTGGGCCTGCACGGACGGGCCTTCGTGCCGATGCTGTCGGGCTACGCCTGCGCGGTGCCCGCGATCCTGGCCACGCGCACGATGGAGCGGCAGCGCGACCGGCTGCTGACGATGCTGGTCGTGCCGCTGATGACCTGCTCGGCACGCCTGCCGGTCTACGGGCTGCTGATCGCGGCCATGGTGCCGGTCGGCGGCGCGGGGCCGTTCACGCAGGGGCTGCTCCTGGCCGGGATGTACCTCTTCTCGACCGTCGTCGCGCTGGCGGCCGCGGCCGTGCTCGGACGCACGGTGCTGAAGGGCCCCAGGGTGCCGCTGCTGCTCGAGATGCCGCCCTACCGCGTGCCGCACTGGCCCTCGGTCGTGCACATGATGTGGGAGAAGAGCCTGGTCTTCGTGAAGGAGGCCGGCACGGTCATCCTCGTCTGCACCGTCGCGATGTGGGCGCTGCTCTCGTTCCCGCGCCACCCGGGGAACGAGGCGCTCGAGCTCCTCGGAGCGCAGGCCGAGGCCGTGCAGGAGGCCATCGAGGGCGGCGATCCCGAGGCCGTCGTCGACGAGGCCGAGCGCCGCGTGGCCGCCGAGCGCCTGGCGCAGAGCTTCGGCGGCCGCCTCGGCCACGCCCTCGAGCCCGTGCTCGCACCGCTCGGCTTCGACTGGAAGATCGGCATCGGCCTGATCGGCGCCTTCGCCGCGCGCGAGGTGTTCGTCAGCACGATGGCGGTGGTCTACGGCCTCGGCGCGGGCGAGGAGGAGAACGAGGTCGCGCTCCGGGAGCGCCTGCTGACCGAGACTCGCGCCGACGGCTCGCGGCTCTACACCCCGCTCGTGTGCCTTGCGCTGATGGTCTTCTTCGCGCTCTCCTGCCAGTGCATGAGCACGCTGGCCGTCGTCAAGCGCGAGACCGGCTCCTGGCGCTGGCCGAGCTTCCTGTTCGCTTACATGACCGTGCTGGCCTGGGTCGCGAGCTTCGCCGTCTACCAGGGCGGAAAGTGGCTCGGCTTCGAGTAGCGGCGTCCGCGGACGGCCGTGCTCGGGCGCGCACCATCGTCGGGCCAGCGTCCCGCCCACGCCCGACCTCACGCCCCTTGTGTCGCGTGCACGGGAGTCCACCAGGGCCGGGGCCTGCGCGACCGGGGCGCGGCTCGCTGCGCGCGGGCGCGCGCATCGCACCGTTCGATGGGCGCGTCGCGGCGCTGCGAATCCGCCGATCGGGCGCACGCGCGCGGGCCACGACCGCTCGTTGACGGCTCCCAGGAGCGAGCTAGCTTCGGCGCGTGCTGAGGAGCCGCCGTGCGCGACGTGCGCACCGTCGGTCCGATCCCCGTACCCGCTCTCCGGAGTCCCTGGTCATGTTCCGCACCCTCACCGTCGTGGCCGCGAGCCTCGCGCTCGCCGCCTGCCAAGGCACGTCGACCCGAGCCAGCGCCGTCCCGGCCAGTGCGCCGGTGGAGACGCGCAACGTCGGCATCCTGGTCTTCGACGGGCTCTTCATCACCGAGTACACGGCACCCTTCGACATCTACAAGCACGTCGGCAAGGAGATGAACGTGTTCACCGTGGCGCCGAGGAAGGGCGCGATCACCACCTACGAAGGCGTGGAGCTGAAGCCCGACTACGCCTTCGGCGCCGAGCCGCGCATCGACGTGCTGGTGGTGCCGAGCGGCATCCACAGCATCGACACGGACCTCGAGAACGGCGCGCTGATCGCCTGGATCCAGGACAAGGCCCGCACGGCCGAGTACGTGACCTCGCACTGCTGGGGCGCCTTCCTGCTGGCCAAGGCCGGCCTGCTCGACGGCGGCGAGTGCACGACGTTCCCGTCCTCGATCGACGACCTGCAGAAGAAGTTCCCGCAGCTCGAGACGCGCAAGGACCAGCGCTTCGTCGTCAGCGGCAGGACCGTCACCTCGACCGGGGGTCTCGCGGCCTACGAGGCGGCGACCTACGTCGTCGAGCGGCTGTACGGCAAGGAGAAGGCCGATGCCGTCGCCACGGGGCTCGTGTTCGCGCCGCAGAACCGCACCTACGCGTCCAGCCCGCGCATCCTCTAGGAGCTGGCCGCCATGACCTCTCTTCGCTGGAGCGCGGCCCGCGCAGCCACGCTGCTGTGTTGCCTGGCGTCGACGACCTCCGCCCAGGAGATCGTGCCGACGGACGAGCCCGACACCGACGCCGACTTCTGGTCCCAGCTGCGCGAGTCGCTGCCCTTCGACATCGGCGGCGGCTTCCTGCTGTGGTACTACAGCCCGTTCCTCGACGGCGCCGAGGACAACACCGAGATCTACTACGCGAACCTGGTGTTCGACGCGCGCTACGAGGACTTCGGGATCCACTTCGAGCCGCGCTTCCGCGACTCGAAGCTGCGGCCCTTCTTCCAGAGCAACGTCTGGATCCAGGAGCTGTACATGAGCTGGAACCCCGAGGAGGACTCGAACGGCGTGCTGAAGGTCGGCAAGGTCTACAGCCAGTTCGGCCGCTTCTGGGATGGCGTCTTCTACGGCAACATCCCGTACTTCGACGGCCTGAAGCTCGACCCGGACCTCGGGCTCTCGTGGGAGAACAAGCTCGAGGTGCGCGAGGGCCTGACGGTCGAGTACTCGGCCCAGTTCTTCGACCGCGACGGCGCCACCAACGGCTCGCTGCAGGGGCGCGACACGCTCTCGGTCGGCAACGACCAGAGCTCGGCCACCGACGACACGCAGCGCAGCTTCGAGCGCAACGTGCTGGTCGGCCGCATCGCGCCGACCCTCGCGCTGGGGGACGCGACCAGCATCACGGTCGGAGTCTCGGGCATGCACGGCGAGGCCGACTTCGCCGCGCCCGCGTCGGACTCGAAGTTCACGCGCGCGAACGGCGAGCTGTCGGTCACCACCGGGCCCTTCACGGTGTTCGGGGACTACACGCACCAGAACGGCAACCACGTGATCGACTTCCCGCTGCCGGGCTCGGACTCCGACGACATCGACTACCTGATGTCGGGCGCTTCCTGGACGCGCGGGGACTGGACCCTGCGCTACAATTACAGCTTCGGAGACTACGACGAGGACGCACTCAAGGAGGAGCTGCACATGCCCGGCCTCGTGTGGCAGTTCGACGAGCACCTCTCGCTGTGGTTCGAGTACGTCTACTGGACGCGCGACGATGCGGGCGATCCCGAGCTGCTCGACCGCAGCATGAACGTCGTCCTGTACGGGGCTTTCTAGGGCCGCCATGGAGCCGGATGCGTTCGCCGAGCGCCTGGAGGCCGTCGCCGCCGTGGCTCGCGAGCACGCAGGGGCGGTCGACGCCGAGGCGCGCTTTCCGTCCGAGACCGTGGCCGCCCTGCGCGCGCAGGGCCTGCTCGGCCTCATCAGTGCCAGCGCCGTGGGTGGCGGGGGTGCCTCCTTCCGTCCCGCCTTCGAGGTCGTCGAGCGGCTCGGCCGCGAGTGCGGCTCCAGCGCGATGGTGCTGTGCATGCACTACTGCGCCGTGGCCGTGCTCGAGGCCCACGGCACGGAGGCGGTGCGCGCCTCCGTCGCCGCCGGCAAGACCCTCGTGACGCTGGCCTTCTCGGAGTCCGGCTCGCGCAGCCACTTCTGGGCCCCGCTCTCCAGCGCGCGCGCCGAGCGCGACAGCGTCGTGCTCGACGCCGAGAAGAGCTGGGTGACGAGCGCCTCCAACGCCGACGGGTACGTGTGGTCCAGCCGGCCCCTCGCCGCCCAGGGCGAGAGCACGCTGTGGCTCGTGCCACGCACGGCCGCGGGGCTGTCGCGACCGGCGCGCTTCGATGGTCTGGGCCTGCGTGGCAACGACTCGCTGCCGGTGCGCGCCCAGGGCGTCCGCGTGCGCCCCGAGGACCGCCTGGGCCCGGACGGGGGCGGCTTCGCGCTGATGATGGGCGTGGTGCTGCCGTGGTTCAGCGTGCTCAACGCGGCCTGCTCCCTCGGCCTGATGGAGAGCATGACGGCGCGTACGACCGCGCACGTCGCCAGCACGCGCTTCGCCCACCTGGACTCGTCCCTGGCCCAGCTGCCGACGGTCCGCGCCTACCTGGCGCGCATGCGCATCACGACCGACATGACGCGCGCCCTGCTGCACGACACGCTCGAGGCCCTCGCCGGGCAGCGCGCCGACGTGTCCCTGCGCGTGCTCGAGGCCAAGGCCGCGGCCGGCGAGGGCGCGAACCAGGTCGGCGACCTCGCCATGCGCGTGTGCGGCGGCGCGGCCTTCCGGCGCGACGTGGCGGTCGAGCGTCCGTTCCGCGACGCGCGTGCCGCCACCGTGATGGCTCCCACCACCGATGCGCTGTACGATTTCATCGGCAAGGCACTGACGGGCCTGAGCCTGTTCTGACCGCGCCTGCCACACGCGATGAAGCGACACTCTGGCCCGCTGGTGCTCGGCGCCGTGGCCTACGACGCCAAGGTCGTCACGATCTGGGACGGCTTCCGCGCCTGGTTCGAGACCCAGGGGCTGACCTTCGACTACGTGCTGTTCACCAACTACGAGCGCCAGGTCGAGGCGCACTTCAGCGGCGCGCTACACCTCGCCTGGAACTCGCCCCTGGCCTGGATCGAGGCCCAGCGCCTGGCCGCGAGACAGCGCCGCCGGGTCGAGGCCATCGCCATGCGCGACTCCGACCGGGACCTCACCTCGGTGGTCGTCGTGCCCGCACGCAGCTCGGCGCGCACGCTGGGCGACCTGCGCGGCAAGCGCATCGGCGTCGGCGCGCAGGATTCGCCGCAGGCCACGCTGATCCCGCTGCTCCTCCTGGCCGAGGCCGGGCTCGAGCCGGGGCGCGACGTCGAGGTCGTGCACCACGACGTGCTGCTGGGCAAGCACGGCGACCACGTGGGCGGCGAGCGCGACGCGGCGCGGGCCCTGCTGCGCGGCGAGATCGAGGCGGCCTGCATGCTCGACGCGAATCACCTGGCCTTCGCCCAGGACGGGACGCTCGTATCCGGCGCGACACGCGTGCTGGCGCAGACGCCGGTCTACGACCACTGCAACTTCACCGTGCTCGACGGGGCGCCGGCCGAGCCCGTGGCGCGCTTCCGCGAGCTCCTGCTGGGCATGTCCTACGACGATCCGAGCGTGCGGCGGCTGCTCGACCTCGAGGGCCTCAAGGCCTGGCAGCCCGGGCGCACGAGCGGCTACGCGCAGCTCGAGCGCGCCGTCGAGCGCTTCCGCTTCCTCGAGCCCTGGCTGGCCGCCGTCGCCGGCTGAGCACCGTGGGCGTGCACACGCCGCGGCTCGACCTCGGGGCACTCGGGCTCGAGCGGGGCGCGCAGCTCCTGGTGAAGCACGCGCTGCGCGCGCTGCCCGTCGGCGGCACGCTGGAGGTCGTCGGCACCGATCCGCACCTCGGCCTGCACCTGCGGACCTGGGCCCGCCAGCAGGGGCTCGACTGGGCGGCGATCCCGGCCGGGGCGCGCCTCGGGCGCACGGCGGCCCTCGGCGGACGCTGGGTGGGCGCCGAGCAGGCTGGCGAGAGCGTCGCCGGGAGCGCCGAGAGCGTGCACGAGCTCCCCCCGGCGCGCTGGGGCCTCGCGGCGCGCGGCGCGCGGGTCGAGGCGGGCGACCTCGGCTTCGAGTTCGCGCTCGACCGCAAGGAGGTGCTGTGGACCGAGCGCGTGGGCGAGCTCTACCGCCAGGCCCTGGCCGCGCAGTGGGACCCGGCCGTGGCGGTCGACTGGAACGCGCCCTTCACGCTGCCCGACGAGGTCGAGGACGCGGTCGTGCAGGTGATGACCTACCTGATCGAGAACGAGACCGCCGCGCTGCTCGTCCCGGCGCGCTTCCTGGCCCGCATCCATCCGCACTTCCGCGAGGTGCTGCAGCTGCTCGCCGTGCAGGCGGCCGACGAGGCGCGCCACATCGAGGTCTTCACGCGCCGTGCGAGCATGAAGCGCACCGCGCTCGGGCTCTCGACCCAGGGCGGCCAGGCCTCGCTCAAGACCCTGCTCGACGAGCCGGACTACGCGCTGGCGTTCTTCCTGCTCTCGGTCCTGGGCGAGGGCAGCTTCCTCTCGCTGCTGCGCTTCCTGCACGCCCACGCCCCCGATCCGGTGACGGCGCGCGTGGCCGAGCTGGCCGGGGTCGACGAGGCGCGCCACGTCGCCTTCGCGCTCGCCCACCTCAAGCGCCACCTGGCCCACGACCCGCACCTGCGCCCCCGTCTCGCGGCCGCGGTCGAGGCGCGCTTCGACGCCCTGCGCGAGCTGAGCGGGCTCAACGAGGAGGTCTTCGAGGCCCTCGTCCTGCTCGCGGCCGGATCCTTCGAGCCGCAGGCGATCGCCCGCGGCCACGACGCCGTGCTCGCGCTGAAGGCCGACATGGACGCGGCGCGGCGCCACCGCCTGGAACAGCTCGGCTTCGCCCCGGACGAGGCCGAGCGGCTCTCGGCGCTGCACACGCGCAACTTCATGTGAGCTCCGGAGCCGTCCAGGCTCACTCCGGGTCGCTCGGGTGCGCGTGGTGGATCAGGGCCGCGGCGGTCTCCTTGCCGAGGTAGCCGTCCACGGCCGAGTGCACGAGGTACAGCAGCGGCGTGATGCCGACGGCGATCACGAACTTGTAGACGTAGTTCGTGAGCG
>DASVAP010000378.1:0-22828 GCA_036376275.1 Planctomycetota bacterium
GGTGGTCCCCATCGGTCTCGACGCGTACCGGCACTGGGACCGCTGGCCGCTCCTGCGCCTGAACGTGCGCGCGTACCTGCGCAGCACCTTCGACCGCACGGGCCAGAACTGGGCCGCGGACGCGAGCCACTTCATCCGCCAGGAGGCGGACGACTTCAACGTCTGGCTCGAGGCGAGCGGGCCGGGAACGCTCTACTTCGTGCGCACGAACCGCTGGCACGGGAGCCCCTGGCACTACGTGATCGACGGCGCCGACCACGTGATCGCCGAGAGCGCCACGGCGAACCCGGACGTGCCCGTGCCGAACTCGGTCTTCCTGCCGAGCGCGCCCTTCCCGCCCGAGCTGGCACCGACCTGGTCGACCACGCGCGGCTCGGACCTCAGCTGGGTGCCGATGGGCTTCACGCAGGGCCTGACGCTGGCCTACGGCCGCACCTTCTTCGGCACCGGCTACGCGATCTACCACGCCTATCCCGAGGGCGCGTCGAACCTCTCGCAGCCGCTCGAGGCCTGGAGCCCGGCCACGATCCCGACCCAGGACGTGCGCGACCTCCTGGCCTCGGCCGGCCAGGACATCGCGCCGAGCGGCGCCGGGGTCGCGACCGTCGCGGGCTCCGTGGACCTGCCGGCGAGCGGCGCGGTGACGCTGGCGCACCTGGCGGGCGAGGGCCGGCGCGTCCTGCGCGCGCTGAAGCTGCGCGTGGCCCGCGCGGACGCGGTGCGCCTCGGGCGTGCCAGCCTGCGCGTGACCTGGGACGAGCGCGCCGCGCCCTCGCTCGACGCGCCGCTCGCGCTGCTCTTCGGGACCGGCACGCTCTACAACCGCGACGGGCGCGAGTTCCTGGTGCAGGGCCTGCCGGCGGTGGTGCGCTTCGATGCGCTCGACGTGGAGCTCGCGCTGTACTTCCCCATGCCCTATCACGCCAGCGCGAGGATCGAGCTGGTGGCCGAGGACCCGCTGGCGCGCCCGGCCCCGGGGCCCGCCGCGCCGGTCGCGCCGATCGACGACGTGCGCTTCGAGCTGCGCCACGTGCCGGCCAGCGACCCGCGCGGCTGGAACGGCTACTTCCACGCCACCTACCGCGACCACGGCACGCCGGTCCTCGGCCAGGACCTGGTGGTGCTCGACACGACCCAGACCGAGGGCGGCGGCGAGTGGTGCGGCAGCTTCGTCGGCCTCTCCTGGATCTTCACCGAGCGCGCCGAGCTCACGACCCTGGAGGGCGACCCGCGCCTCTTCCTGGACGACGCCGAGGGTCCGCAGGGCTTCGGCACCGGCACCGAGGAGTGGGGCGGGGGCGGGAACTACTGGAGCGGCCGGCGCACGAGCCTGCCGCTCGTCGGCCATCCGGTCGGAGCCGCCTCGCCGGCCGCCGCGCTCGAGCCGGAGGACGAGATCGGCTCGGCCTACCGCTTCCTGCTGGCGGACCTCTTCCCCTTCGGTCGCAACGCGCGCGTGACGCTCGAGCACGGCGGCCTGAACGAGTCGAGCGAGCGCTACCGCTCCGTCGCCTACTGGTACGGCCTGCCGGACGCGGGCCTGGTCCTCTCGGACGCGCTGGAGATCGGCGACCTGGCCGACGAGGCCGCGCACGCCTACGTCTCGCCCGACGCGAGCGCGCCCTACGTCCTCACCTCGCGCTACGAGCTCGGGCCGCACGCCTCGCAGGGGCAGGAGTTCTACCCGGCGACGAGCGACGTCGGGCGCACGACGACGAGCTGGACCGAGCTGACGGTGGCGGTCGATCCGCGCAACATCGGCGTGCTCCTGCGCCGCAAGCTCGACTACGCCTTCCCGGACCAGCGCGCCGACGTGTTCGTGGCCGACCTTGCGACCCTGGGCGGCCCGCCGCCGGCCTTCCGCTTCGCCGGGACCTGGCTCACGGCCGGCTCGAACCGCTGCAACTTCTCCTGGCCGGCCGCGGGCGAGCTCGGCCCGGGCGAGCAGAACCTGGTGGTCTCGAGCCGGCGCTTCCGCGAGGACGAGCTCCTGCTGCCGCCCGAGCTGACGCGCGGTCGCTCGGCCCTGCGCCTGCGCTTCGAGTTCCGCCCGGTCTCGAAGCCGGTCCACCCGGGGCTCGCGCTCGAGCCGGAGGCCTGGAGCGAGATGCGCTACCGGGTCTACTCCTACGTGCTGCCGCGCGGGGGCCCCTGACGCTCGTGGAGGGCGCGCGCGACGCTACACTCGCGCGCATGAGGCTCCTCCCGCCGCGTCGCTCGCTCCTCCTGGCCGTGATGACCGGGCTGCTCGCCGCCTGCGGTGGCGCCGCCCACCAGCGCGTGCCGGCCCCGCCGCCCGGCGCGCCGGTCGCCGCCAGCACCTGTCGCGTCTACCTCGCGCGCCAGGACGTCGTGGCCGGCTCGTGGCGCAACGTGCGCGTCTTCGACGACGACACGGAGATCGGCGTCCTGGGCGAGCACGAGTACCTGTGCTGGGACCGTCCCGCCGGCCGCGGCGTCGGCAGCGCCGTGTTCGAGGGCATCGACTTCCGCACGCGCGAGGTCGAGAACGTCTTCGACCTCCCGCGCGAGGGCGGCACGACCGCCTACTACGGCCTCACCGTGAACCGCGAGGACCGCCAGCCGCGCATCGAGCGCCTGTCCGAGGCGGACGGCCGAGCCCTGATCGCCCAGCGCCGCCCGGCCAAGAGGCGCTGAGCGCGGCACGTCCCGGCGGCATTGACCCGCGCGGAGGGGGCGGGCTACCGTCTCGCCCATGAAGCCGAACCCCGTGCACGCGTTCCACCGGGTCCTGGGGGCCCTCCTGCTCGGTCTCTCGTTCCTGACCTCGGGCTGCCTCTTCACGGACGTGAAGCTCCCGCTCGACACGAACCTCGAGGAGACCAAGCTCGGCGACAAGACCGGCGAGTCGAGCTCGCAGAGCGTGCTGTGGCTCGTCGCCTGGGGCGACTCGGGTACCCAGGCGGCCGCCCAAGAGGGCGGGATCAAGACGATCCTGCACGCCGACCAGCACGTCTTCAGCGTGCTGTTCGGGCTCTACTCGAGGCAGACGACCATCGTCTACGGCGAGTGAGGGAGCGCGTGCGCAGCCTCCTCCTCGGTCTCGGCCTCGGCCTCGCGCCGCTCTCGGCCGGCTGCGCCGGCACCGCCGGTCTGATCTACTCGCACACGCGCGAGCCGCTGACGACCAACTTCCACCGCACCCCGGCCTCGACCCAGCAGGCGAGCGGCGACACGAAGCAGATCGACTACTACGTGCGCGTCCTGTGGAGCGGCAACGCGATCGGCGAGATCGCCCGCAAGCACGGCTTCGAGACGGTGAACTACGCCGACCTCGAGACGCTGCGCGTCCTCGGCGTCTGGACCCAGCAGTGGGCCCACGTCTACGGGACGCGCAAGGCCGACGCGGGCGGGTCCGGGCAGTAGCCGGGCGCGGATCCCGCGCCTGCGCCCTTCGGCCCCTGGAAAGCGGGCGCCGGGGCCCCCAGGACACGCTGGAGGTGCTCCCATGCGCGTGCGTGTCCCGAACCTGATCCTGGTGGGCGGAAGCGTGGCCCTCGTCATGCTCGGCCTGACGACCTACGCCGGCCTCCTGACGTCGGCCTGGGGCAGCCTGCTGGCCTGCGCGCCGGCGATCCTGGCGACCATCGTGCTCGTCGGGGGGATGCTGTGCGGGATGTTCTTCTTCGACGTCGAGGAGCCGGACGAGCCCCGGGCGGGCCGGCACGGGCCCGGCGGGAGCCACCTGATCGACGTGGTTCACCGCGCCAGCATCGAGCTCCACGTCCGTGGCCTGAACCACTGAGGGGCCTCCGGTACGCGCGGGAGGCTTGCGACCGTGACGAGATCCTTGCGGAGCAATGTGCGCTGCGGGAGATCACCGGCGGCGTCTCCGGCACTAGGAGAGGGTGGCTCGAACCCGGACCCGACGGACGGAGGGCCAAGGCAGACCTCCGAGCTCGGGCCCGGCGCACAAGGAGACTTTCCATGAATCCCAGATCGATGCTCTTCCCGACCGTGGCCGCGCTCTTCCTGCTCGCCAGCACCGGCCTCGCCCAGCAGCCGACCCCCGTGATCGGCTCCATCCCCTCGCGCAACGCGTTCGACCCGGGACGCGTCGTGATCAACGGCTCCAACCTCGGCCTGGTGCTGGAGGTGAAGGTGAACGGGATCTCGCTCCCGATCACGCGCGTCAACGCCACCCGCCTCGTGGCCGGTCCCCTGCCCCCGCAGCCCCCCGGATTCGCGCCGGTCGAGCTGATCTGGGGCCGCGGGAGGCTGAACGGGATCCTGGAGCTGACCCCGAACCTGAGCTGCAGCCGGCGCGGGCTGCGCATCACGAGCCGCGTGAACAACGGTGACGCGGGCAGCTACGTGCTGCGCTTCTCGACGGCGGCACTCGCCGAGCCGGTGGTCGACGTCGGCGTCTACCACGCCCGCCTGCTCCCGCTCGAAGCCCCGATCCTGGGCGGGGGGGTCTTCCTCGACGCCACGCCCGTGACCGTGACCCACCGGGTCCCGGTCCAGGTCGGGATGATCGGGACACCGCTCTTCCTGCAGGCGCGCTGCGTGGTGGGCGCCGAGCTGTTCGAGAGCTACACGAACCTGGCCCAGGTGAGCGGCCTCGGACAGCACCAGTAGGCCGGGACGCGGGGCCGCGCGCAGGCCGGGCCTGCGCCCGGCCTCGGCGCACCGTCCGGATCGCAGCGCCGCCCCGGTCCTGCGCAGGCCTTGCACGGCCGGGGCGAGGATCGGGAGCGGCGCCGCGGAACGCCGCTAGAATGGCGCCTGCCGACGCGCTCGAGCCTCCCATGGACCCCCGCCCCGACACGCTCGAGCCCGTGCCGCCCCTCGGGCGGCACATGCGGGTGCTCTCGCGCGACCGGCTGCTGCGCAGCCTCTCGCAGGCGGTCGAGGAGACGCTGCTCGAGTTCAGCGCGCTCCCGCCGGCCGCGCGCCAGACGCTGCGGCGCGCGATCGAGCGGCGCTTCGAGGGCACGACCCTGGCCCGCGCCCGGCGCGTGCGCGGGCTGACGCGGGCCGAGGCCCTGCTCGAGTTCGAGCGCGCGCACAGCGCGCTCGGGAAGGAGCACGCCGAGGCCCGCCGCGAGCTGGCGGAGCTGGAGCAGCGCCTGCGCGAGGCCCAGGCGGCCGCGCCCCACGCCGACCTGGAGCTCGACACCGCGGCCCACGCACAGGCCCTGACCGCGGACCTCGAGGAGCTGCTGCGCGCCCCGGATCCGCACGCGGCCCTGGCGCGCGTGGTCGAGCGCGAGGCCGAGCGCCGCGCCCAGGCGGTCGCGCGCGCCCAGGCCGAGGAGCGCGACAAGGCCGACGTGCTCGAGCGCCGCCTGGCCAAGATGCGCGCCGAGCTGGCGACGATGGAGCGCGCCATGGCCGCGCTCGAGCGCCGTGCCGCCCAGGACGACGGCGTCGCCTCGATCTACAAGGACGTCCAGGGGCTGGCCGACGGCGAGGCCGAGCGCGAGGTCAAGCGCGAGCTGATGCGCCAGATCTTCGAGGCCAACGTGGCCATCCAGCTCCGCGCCGGGCAGGCCGGGTAGGCGCGCCTCAGGAGAGCGACGACGCGCGCGGCTCGCCCCGGCGCGCGCGCCCGGTCCGCGGCCCCGGATCGTGTCGCCGCCAGTGGATGTCCCACGGCCGGCGGTGGCGCTCCGCGGGCGTGAACTCGTCTCCGAAGGGCACGCGCTTGTAGGTCCCGAACAGACGGTCCCAGCCGTCGAAGGCCATGCCGAAGTTGTGGTGCCACATCTGGTCGCGGTGGTGCACGTAGTGCACCGGCATGCGCATCCAGCGGCAGGCGCTCGGGTTGTCGTGCTGGAGCTGGTGGGCGTAGGCCAGGAAGGCCGCGTAGACGACGCAGCCGAGGCTCCAGCCCGTGCCGATGGCGGTGCCGAGCAGCCAGGCCGGCAGGATCAGCGCGAGGCCCGGCACGAGGTAGTCGAGGAGCTCCGGCCAGAAGCCCTGGCCCCAGCCGTCCCGGTGGTGCGCCGCGTGGCGCGCGTGTCGCACGAGGCCGGCGTGCATCAGCCGGTGGACGACGTACTCGACGAGGCTCGCGGCGACGAGCGCGGCCAGGAAGCTGAGGAGCGGAGCCATGCACCCGCGAGGGCGAGCACGTCGCTCCCCCCGAGCGACGCCCAGGGTACCGGCGGCGCGGGGCGCGGGCGAGGTCGCCGCGCGCGATTCGCGCGCCTCCCGCGCGACGCCGGGGGAGTTGTCCCCGGAGGCGGAGCCGCGCAGCGGATAGGTTGGACGCTCCTTCCGGACCCTCCCTCCCCACCGCCATGCCCCGTGCTCCGATCCCCGCGCACTCCGTGACGCGCTCGACCCTCGCCGCCCTCGCCCTGCTCGCCGCCGGCTGCGCCGGCCCGGCGGTCGCTCCGCCCTTCGCGTGGGATCCGGCCTTCGCGAGCCCCGGCACGACCCTGACGCTGCAGGAGCTGTCGCGCACGCCGACGCCCGAGGGCACGCAGGTCGTCTACCGCATCGAGTCGCGCGGCTTCGCCGAGGCCGAGGCGCCGGTCCTGTGGTGGAAGCGCGGCGAGCAGTTCGGGCGCTTCGCGGTGGCCCTGACGACCTCCGGCATCGTCCTGGTTCAGCCCGAGAGCGACGTCTTCACGATCGCCGAGTTCGTGTCCGGCGAGCCGCTCGACGTCGCCCTGCTCGACGCCGGCTCCGGCACGCGCGCCCAGGCCAAGGTCATCCCCTTCCCGATCGAGGCCGAGGGCACGGGCGGCACCCATGCCTCGGCCGAGATCCAGTCCGTCACGGGGCACGCCTTCCTCGTCACGCTGAGCGGCTTCGCCGCGGGCGAGACGGTGCGCGTCGAAAGCCGCCTGGGCGAGGCGCTCGTCGTGCTCGAGCCCGCCGCCTCGGCCACGGGCGAGGTCGTCGTGCCGCTCGCCTTCGAGGCCGGCGCGACCGGCGAGGCGAGCCTGACGGCGACGGGCGGAAGGGGGGCGGTGACGCTCGTCCACGCCGTGGGAGCGCCGGCCCTGGTCGTGCGCTGACTCTCCCGCCGTGATTCCCCCGCCGCACCTGCGCCCGTTCGAGCCCGGCGACCGCGCCGCGATCGAGGCCATGGCGCGCGAGGTGGTCGAGGAGGGCCGGCAGTTCGCCTACGAGGACGTGGCCGGCGTGCTGGGCTACTGGATCGGGCCCGGCATCACGACCTTCGTCGCCGTGGACGGCACGCAGATCGTCGGCACCTATGCCCTCAAGCCCAACCAGCCCGGCCGCGGCGCGCACGTCGCCAACGCCGGCTACATGGTGGCGCGCGCGGCCCGCGGACGTGGCCTCGGGCGCCTGCTCGGCGAGCACTCGCTCGCGACCGCGCGCGCCCTCGGCTACTCCGCGATGCAGTTCAACTTCGTGGTCGCGACGAACACCACGGCCGTCGCGCTGTGGGAGCGGCTCGGCTTCGGCGTCGTCGGCCGCCTGCCGCGCGCCTTCCGCCTGCCGGAGGGCGGCTTCGCGGACGCGCTCGTGATGCACCGGGAGCTGTAGATCCGGCCGCCGAGCGGCCCTCCTCGGAGCGGGTCGCTCAGATCTCCGGGGGAACCCAGCGCCGCACGACGACCATTCCCCTTCCGGGAGCTGCCCTGGCGCGCGGCGCGCGAAGCCCGCCCGCGATCCGGGCGCGCACCAGGCCAGGCTGCGGCGCCAGGCCGAAGGGCACGTCCCGCGCTCGGCGCGCCCCGCCCGTCGCGAGGACGAGGCCGAAGGGGCGCAGGGCGCGACGCGCCGAGCGCGCCGAGGCCTGGCCGAGCTGCTCGGCCAGGGCCTCGCCCGACACCCCCGCCTGCCCCAGGCGCACCGCGCAGGCGTGGCGCAGGCCGTGGGCGTGGACGCGCTTCCGCAGGCCCGCGCGCCGCCCCAGCCGGGCCAGCATGGCGCGCACGTAGGCCGGCTCGAGCGGCGCTCCCCGCAGGGTGCAGAAGAGGGGTGCCCGGACGGGCAGGGCGAGCTTCGCGCGCAGCGCGAGCCAGGTCTCGAGGTAGGGCCGCGCCGCGGGGAAGACGTGCGCCGTGCGCGTCCGCCTGCGACCCCGGGCAGCGCGCACGCAGGCACTCGCGCCAGCCAGGTCGAGGTCCTCCTCGCGCAGCGCCAGAGCCTCGCCGAGACGGAGCCCGGAGCAGTAGATCAGCGCCACCAGCGCGCGGTTGCGCACCCCCGTCGGAGCCCGCTCGCTGGCCGCCATCAGCAGACGCTGCACCTCGGATTCGCCGAGCAGCTCGGAGTCGTGGTTCGGAGAGCGCGACAGGCGGCCTCCGGATCGGCCAGGCCGGAAACGCAACTGGAGTGCGTCATGGAGTTGCGCTTCGGGCCAGGCGCGCCAACGGAGGGCAGCGGGAATCCTCTTCCTCCGCAGGAGAGAAGGACCGCGAGGAGCCCGGCAGGAACCGCCCGCGCGCCGGGAACGCCGGTGGGTGGAGACGGGCATCGCGGGCGCCGGATCGCTCGCCGGGAATCGAGCCGCGAGGCGCCACGCGGTCATGTTCGCCGCGCAGCACGGCAAGGAAGCGATCGTGACCCTTCTCCTCCACGCGGGCGGAGATCCGAACCTCGTCGGAACGCACGGGCTCTCCGCCATCGGATTCGCCCGGCAGAACGGTCACGCAGAGACGCTCCGGTTGCTGACTCGGGGCAAGGTGTAGTGCGCCAGGCGGATCGAGGACCTCCACGCCCCCGAAGAGTCGCCTCCCCCGGTAGGATCGAGCGCGAGGCTTCGATGCTCTCGATCCTGATCGGGCTGGCCTTGGTCGTCCCGGTGCCCAGCGCACCGTTCCAGACGGGAGCACCCCGACCGTCGGGCTCCGGGAGGACCCTTGCCGACGTCGATGTTCCGCTCGAGCCGTTGCCGGACGGCGCCAGCGTCGGTCCGGCGTACGGCGTCGCCTTCCTCGACTACGACGGCGACGGCTGGATCGATCTGTACGTGAACTTCTCGGGCGGTCTCTGGCGCAACCAGGGTGGGACGGGCTTCACGCGAGTCGCCGACCTCGGCGACTTCATGCCGCCGCGCTTCGTTCGCTATGGCGCCTCCTGCGGCGACTTCGACGGCGACGGGTTGCCGGACATCGCCTGCGAGCCGCGCGCAGATTGCTTCTACCTGCTCCGGAACCTGGGCGCCGGGAACTTCCTGGAAGTCGCCACCGACCCGGAGATCGTCATCGATCCGCCGCAATGCGGGATGCAGGCGGAGACCTTCTGCTGGGCCGACGTGGACGAGGATGGCGACCTCGATCTGTGGCTGCCGGCCTACAGGTCGAGCATCAGCCCCGGCAACCAGTTCTTCGAGAACCTGGGGCCCACCGGGCCGGGCGGCGCCCATCGCCTGGCCAATCGCACGCTGGAGAGCGGCCTGGGCTTCCTTGGCAGGGTCAACCGTCCCGAGGGAGCGCAGTTCGTGGACGCCGATCGTGACGGCGACCTCGACGCCTTCGCCAACGGAACGCTCTACCAGAACGTCACGGGCATGGCGGGCCCGCGCTTCCGTCAGCTCGTCGACCTCCCGACGGGGATCCACCTGTTCGCGCTCCTCGACGAGGGGGCCATGTTCCTCGACTACGACCTCGACGGAGACCAGGACCTGTTCACGCTGTTCTTTGGAGAGCGCAACGTGATCTGGGAGAACGAGGGCGATGGCACGTTCCACGAGGCGGTCGGGGTGATGCCGCACACCTCCCTCGCTCTGGGGTGCTCGGCCGAGGACTGGGATCTGGACGGCGACATCGACCTGAGTGCCGACCGGTACTTCCTCCGCAACCTCCTGGTCGAGAGCGGGCAGCCTCTCCTGCGTCTCGCCTCCCACTCTCTCGGGACCTTCATCCTGTCCTCCCCCGCCTGGTGCGACTGGGACAGGGACGGAGACATCGATTGCGTGCTGGGCGGCGCCTCCGGCACCCAGAGCCCCATCCTGCGCAACACGACCTACGGCACCACGACCGGGGCCCTCCAGAAGCTCACCCTGCGCGTGCGGCCGGTACGCGACTCGGCCCTCGTCCCGCGCGGGCTCGAGACCGAGTTCGGCGCCACGGTCGAGCTGCGCGTGCACGGCGATGAGAGCGGCCACGTGCGCCGGCGATTCACCGCCAGCTCCCATGGCTACCTGCAGCAGAGCGAGTACGCGCTCACCATGGCCCTCCAGCCCGGGCCGGATCCGGAGGCTCCGGCGCGTGGAGTCGTCTTCGATCTGCTGGTCGACTTCCCGAGCCTGCCGGCCAGCGGCATCTTGCGCATCGACCCGAGCGTGAATCCGGCCCTCGGCCGGCTCGAGCTGGCGGCCCTCGCCGAGCGCGAGATCACCGTCTTCCGCAGCGGTCTCGTGCACATCGACGGAGTCGACGTCCCGCCGCTCGCGGCGCTCTCGACGCGCCTCGCCTCGACCGGTGCGCTCGTGCTGCCGGTCCCGGGCGAAGCGCTGCCGGAGCCTGGGCCGGCGCCTGGGGCGCACTGGATCGTCGGCATGGAGGTCGAGACGCTCTCGGCCCGCGGCCCCGTGCGCGTGCAGGAGCTCGTCCTCGACGGCCAGCTCGCGCCCGCGGGCCTCGGGCCATGCGCCGGGAACGTGCTGCTCTACGACGTGACGCACGCCGGTCGCGCGCGGCTCCTGCGCCAGGAGGTGCTCCGCACCTCGCCGCGCAACGACCGCAGCTTCCTCACCCTCGACTGGCTCCTGCCGCCGCGTCACGTCTACCGTGTGCTGTGCCGGGTGACCGAGCTGCGCGCGTCGCCACGCCTCGCGCAAGCGCCGGCAGGCACGCTGGCGAACCGCGGCGCGCTCTCCTTCGCCGCCTCCGATCCCTGTGCTCCGGCGGTTGCGGGGAGCGCCGTGCCCGACGACACGACCAGCTACCTCGAGCTGCGCTACCGCATCACCGCCATGGGCGAGCAGCGCTGACGCCGGAGCCCCCGGCGCCGAGCTCGAGGCCAAGATCGCTGGCCTCCGTGGAGGGGTTCGTGCGCGGCCGTCAGTTCTTGGTGTAGCCCGACGACGAAGAGCTGGGCCAGCAGAAGAAGACTCCGAGGTCGACGGTGGCCGCGCCACCCGCCACGGCGAGGGTGCGTAGCCGGGTCCCGTGGCCACCCCACCGATCGCGGCAGCCGTGGCAGTAGAGGCGCGGGAAGCGCACGATCGTCGACCCTCCGTGGGCGAGCACGCGCTCGGGGTCGGTGGCCGCGAGCAGGTCGCACTCGACCTGGATCCCGAGCACGTCCGGCTCGTGGAGGTCGGCCGCCAGGCCCACGCGCACGCGCAGCTCGGCGTTGCTGCCGGTCGGCTCCGCGGTCGTGCGCAGGGCCTCCTGGATGTGGGCGGCGAGCCCTGCCTGCGGGATCACCTCGCTGCCCGGAGGGACCTCGGGGCTGAAGGGCAGCCACTGGACGTCGACCTTCTCGACCCCCACTGCGACCGGGACTCCGCCCACGGGGACGGGCGCGTTCCAGGCGGCCTCCATGTTGGTCCAGGCCTCGTCGATGAGCGTCGCGAGGTCGGCATTGAGATCGATCGGCACGCGGTGGGAGTTGTGCGTCGCGCAGGCCGAGGTGAGCAGCACGACCAGGAGCAACAGGCGCGTCATCTCGATCCTCCGAGCACCCAGGTCAGGCCGAGCCCGAGGCCCAGGCTCGGCGCAGAAACGCCATCGTCGATCTCATCCTCATCGTCGGCCACGCCCTCGGCGCGGCTGAATTCCTGGTAGACGAAGGTCGTGCGCAGGTCGAGCACGAGCCGTGGGGTGAGCCAGCAGGCGAGCCCGCCGCCCAGCTCCAGCCCGAAGCCCCCGCGGAGCTGCGCGGTGCCGGTCTCGGGGCCAAGGCTCGAGCCGTCCTCGATGTCGGCCAGCGGGAGCACGAACCCGACCAGTCCGAACGGCTGCCACTCCGAGTTCGCGCGCCAGTAGTGGAGCCCGCGGAAGGTGAAGGCGCGGTAGTCCACGTCGCCCGGAAAACCCGCGAAGTCGCCCTCGTGGTAGGTGCGCGCGTAGGCGAGCTCCCAGCCCGTGCCCTCGTTCCGGTACCCGAGGGCGAGCTCGTACCCGAGGGCATCGTCCACGTCCGAGAGGAAGATCGTATCGGGTCCGACCAGCGTCGTGTCCCCGTCGAAGTCGCCGCCCATGCGTGTTCCGAGGCCGCGCACGCCGAGGGCGATGCCGTTCTTGCCGTAGAATGCGCTGCGGTAACCCGCATCGGGGTCGGTGACGTCGCGCGTGTCCTGGTGGAGCACCTGCCGCTCGCGCGGTGCGACGCAGGCCGCCATCCAGCTGACCAGGAGCAGCGCACCCGCCCTCATCGAGGAGGGTGAGTGTAGCCGCTCGAGCGAGTTCCGCTGCGGGGTCGCCACGCCGCCCGCGACCGTGCGCCCCGCGCACGTCCTCCGCGCGCGGCGCGTCATCCTCCCGGCTCCGTTCCCTCCCGGGGAGGAGCCATCCCCGCTGTGGCCGCGAGCACCGCCACTCCGCATTCGGGACCAGGTGCGTCGCCGTGGCTCTCCAACGACGTTCCACCCACGTCTACCGCCTTGACTCACGCGCTCCTCGGACCTCTGTGGAGCGGGCGAAGGGACTCGAACCCTCGACATTCGGCCTGGGAAGCGGAATGGCTCGGGCGGGTCAGGGTCGGCCGTGCTGCGGCGCTGAGAGGTCCGGGGCAGGCGCAGGCTACCTGGTGGACTCGCTCCGTTCCGGCAGGAGCAAGCCCTGCTCCGTGATCAGCGCGTGGAGCTCGGCCGTGCACCATGTCGCGCGCGGCGGCATCCGTCCCAGAGCGTCGGCCTGCCCCCCCGTCTCCCCACGCGGTAGCGTCGCCGTCGTGCCCGACACGCGCAGGGCGAGTAGCTGGACCTCCACGTCGGCGCGCGCCGTCGAGCACGACCTCGCGCCCTTGCGCTCCCTCGGCCTTGTTTCGTGGTCCCCCCGCGGACAAAAAGTCCTGCACGGAGCCTACCATGGGCGCCGGATGAACCGGTCGAGGTCCGGTGTGCTGCCCCGGATGCCGCGCTTCCTCGGGAGGGAAGCCGAGCCGTCCGCCGAGGTGGCCTTCGAAAGGCTGTACGCCGAGCTGCGTCAGCTGGCGGGATTCGCGTTGCGCGGCCGCGAGGTCGGGGTCGTCCAGCCGACCGGGCTGGTGCACGAGGCCTGGCTGAAGCTGCAGGGGCATCTCGAGGGCATCCGTGACCGGCGGCACTTCTTCGCGGTCGCCGCGATGGCCATGCGCCAGGTGCTGGCGGACCAGGCCCGCGCGGCGCGCGCCCAGCGCCGCGATGGCGAGCGCCTGACCGTCTCTCTGGACATCGCCGTCGCCGGCAGGGCCGCCGCCACCGCCGCAAGCTCCGATCTGGTGGCCCTGGACAACGCCCTGACGAAGCTCGCCAGCCTGAACGAGCGCCATGCGAACGTGGTCGAGCTGCGCTTCCTGTCGGGCCTGACGATCGAGGAGGTGGCGCACGTGCTCGACGTCCCCCCGCGCACCGTTGCCTCGGACTGGGGCATGGCGCAGGCCTGGCTGCGCAGCGAGCTCGAGCGGAGCTAGCTCGTGCCCTCCAGCAGCGACCCGGAGCGCTACCGTCAGCTGTTCGCCGCGTTCGTGGCCGCGCGCCAGCTCTCCCCCGAGGAGCGCCCACACTACCTGGACGAGCTGCGCGCGCGGGACGCAGACCTGGCTCAGGAGCTCGAGCGGCTGCTGGCGCGCTCCGGCCCCGACCTGGGACCGGACGACCCCCTGGCGGACACGGCCATCGAACGGCGCAAGGGTCTCGAACACGGGGCGGTCGGCGGGCCCGCGGAGGAGCCCGAGCCTCCCGCCGCGATCGGCTCCTTCCGCATTCTCAGGCGCCTGGGGGCGGGCGGCATGGGCGTGGTCTACGAGGCGGAGCAGGAGTCGCCGCGCCGGCGGGTGGCGCTCAAGCTGATCCGCCCCGGACTGGCCCACGGCGAGAGCCTGCGGCGCTTCCGCCAGGAGGCGGAGGTGCTGGGGCGCCTGCAGCATCCGGGCATCGCGCAGGTGTACGAGGTGGGAAGCTGCGATCTGGGGCGCGGGGAGCAGCCCTACTTCGTCATGGAGCTGGTCGAGGGCGTCTCGCTCCTGGCCCACGCCGAGCGCGAGAAGCTCGGCCGCCGCGCGCGGGCCGCGCTGGTGGCCGCGCTGTGCGACGCCGTCCAGCACGCGCACGAGCGGGGCGTGGTGCATCGCGACCTGAAGCCCGAGAACGTGCTGGTGGACGACCGCGGACAGCCGCGCGTGCTGGACTTCGGGGTGGCTCGCGTCAGTGCCAACGACCTGCCCTTCACCACCATCCACACCGCGCGGGGCGAGCTGGTCGGGACGCTGACCCACATGGCCCCCGAGCAGATCGAGGGCGACCCGAATCAGGTCGGGCCGCCGGCCGACATCTACGCGCTGGGCGTGATCGCGTTCCAGCTCTTCTGCGGCCGCCTGCCGCACGAGGTGGCCGGGCTCTCGCTGACCGCCGCCGCCCGGCGCATCACGGACGAGGACGCCCCGCGGCTGGGAACCCTCGACCGCTCCCTGCGCGGGGACCTGGAGACGATCGTCGCCAAGGCGCTCGAGGTGTATGCGAAGCGACGCTACGTCTCCGCGGCCGCGCTGGGCTCCGACCTGCGCCGCTACCTGGCCCGGCAACCGATCGCCGCGCGCCCGCCGGGGGCGCTCTACCGCGCGCGCAAGTTCGCGCACCGGCACACCGGGCTGGTGGCCGGGATGGCGGCCACGGTGCTGGCCCTCGGGGCCGGCATGGCGGTGGCGTGGAGATTCGCGCTGGCCGCGCAGGCGCGCGAGCGCGAGGCCACGGCCGTCAGCTATCGCCACGTCCTGAGCTCGGTCGTCCGTGGGCTCGGGGAGTCCCCCACGGCCGCCCAGCGTGAGGCCCTCGACGAGGCTCCCGAGCCGCTGCGCGGCTGGGAGTGGCGGCACCTCGAGGCGCGCCTCGCCGATCACTCACTCCGGCTCGAGGGCGAGGTCAGCCGTCCCCTCCTGGCCACCGGCTTCGTGGACGGCGCACCGGCCCTGGCCATCGTGCGTCACGCCGGCGATCCGGCCGCGCCGGTGGATCGCATCGAGGTCGTGGACGCGCGCGACGGACGCCTGCTGCTCGCGCAGGAGCTGGAGGGTATTGGCCGGGCGCTGGCCTTGACCGCGGCCGGAAACCTGGTCTGGTGCGAGTTCGCCGGCGTGCAGGGCGAGGTCGTGCGCCTGCGCGCGGGGAGCGTGTCCGTGCCCGCCGGCTCCGCAGCGCGTCGCTGGGACCTGGGCCTGGCCCGCCTGGAGTGCATCGCGCTCTCCGCCGACGGCACCCGGGTCGTGTTCCACCAACCCGCCCCGCCCGGCGAGGACGAGACGCGCACCCTCGTCGACCTGGAGAGCGAGGCGCGCCGCGAGTGGCGCGTCCCGCCGCGGCGCTGGGCGCTGTCGCTCGATCCGGGGGGGCGCCTGCTGGCCGAGATGCTGGACCAGGACCTGCGCGTGAGCGCGCTCGAGGACGACGTCGAGCGGCTCTATCTCCCCAAGGCGAGCGGCGCGTTCGACCCGCTCTCGGGCCTCCTGGTGACCTGCTCCGAGGGCTTCCGCCTCACGCTCTGGGACGCTTCCCGGCCGGAGCTGCGCGAGCTGTGCTCGACCCGCCTGGACACGGCCCCCGAGTCCGTCAGCGTGCTGGAGCCTCGAGGAGAGGCGTACGCGGTCGACACGGCCGGGCGCATCGTCTCGTTCGCGCTCGGCGCTCCCGCGCAAACGGTGCCCCACGGCAACGCCGGACAGCTCGCGCGCGCCTGCGTGTGGCCGGACGGAGCGCGACTGGCAACGCTCGCCCTGGGCCGGAACGACGTGCACGTGTGGGATCTGCGCCTTGCGGGGCTGGAGCGCTTCGCCGAGCACGCGAGCTTCGTGTACGCGCTTGCCGACAGCCCCCCCCTGGGCCTGATCGCCTCGGCGGGATGGGACGGCTGGGCGAACCACGCGGGCTGCGTGCGGGTCTTCGACCGCTCGACCGGGGTGGAGGTGGGGCGCCTGGGGGGGGAGCACGAGATCGCCCGCGGCGTCGCCTGGCTGCCGGGCGACGGCGGGCTCCTGGCCGCGATGCAGAGCTCCGAGAGCTCGCCGAGGGTGTCCTGTTTCGACCCCCTCGACCTGAGCCCACGCTGGGAGATCCCGATCGAGGGACTGCTCTCGATGGCGCTCGATCCGGTCGGCGGGCGCATCGCGACCTCGGCCCTCGAGGGGTGCCTGAGCGTGCACGACGCGGCGACGAGGAAGGAGCTCTGGCGGCGCGAGCTCGATCCGGAGCGCACGGTCAACCAGGTGCGGCCCCTGGTCTGGAGCCCGGACGGAGCCTGGCTGGCCGTACCCGACCTCCAGCGCAAGTGGGGGCTCCTGCTGCTCGACGGAGCGACGGGCGAGGAGGTCCGCCGCTGGCCGGCGCACCCGGCGAGCGGCGGTCAGATCGACCACCTGGTCTTCTCTCCCGACGGCGCCCTGCTGGCCAGCGCCTCGGACGACGGCACGGCGGCCCTGTGGGACCCCCGCACGGGCGAGCGCGTCGGCGCGCCGCTGGAGCACGACGCGCCCGTCCTGGCGGCCGCCTTCCACCCGGACGAGCCGCGCCTGGTCACCGGCGCGCGCGACGGTTCGATCCACGTGTGGGACCTCGACACCCACCTCGAGCTCGTGCGCCTCGAGGGCCACCAGGCCTACGTCCACGACCTCCTGTGGACCGACGAGGGGCAGACGCTGCTGTCGGCCTCCGGCGACGGCACGATCCGCCGCTGGTCGACGCGCCCCGCGAGCGCACTGGAGCGGCTGCGGCAAGAGCGCGAGGACATCCTCCGGCGCTTGCGCCCGGTCCTGTCGCTCGGACCCGAGCCGACGCGCGCGGCCCGCGCGGCCTGGGCCGAACTCGCCTCCCTCCCTTCCCGGGAGCGCGAGATCGCCCGCCAGATGCTGCTGGAATCGGCGCGCGGACGGGCGGGCCACTGAGCGTTCTTGCGCCTCTCCTGTCGTGGTCCAGAGAACTCGGGCGCGCCGTCGCGGTCGGTCAGGTGGACCGGGGCGAAGTACCCGCGGACCTGTCGGACCGCCAGGCCGCGCCGGATGGACCACTCGACGGCGCCGGCAACGATCAGGTTCTGCGTGATCAGGGGCAGGCCAGTGGATGATCAGGGGCAGGCCAGTGGGGATCGGGGCCGGGAACCGGCCCATCGCGACGACGACCGGAAGCCTCGGGTCGAGGTCCGGCCAGGCGCCGAGGTCGGGCGCCGGCAGCGCCTCGACGCTGCTCGGGCGCGGACCGGCCCACCTGATCGTCCAGCGCTCCCCGGCCCGGGCCAGGCCCATGTAGACGGCAGGCCCCGGCGTCCGTCTCGAGGTGGCCAGCTCGAGTGACGAGATGCTCTCCAACCCAGACGAACCGGCCCTGCTCGATGGCGAGCGGCACGTGCAGGGCGACGTAGCGACACAGCACCGCGTCGTCGTCCCCCCAGTCCTCACCAACGGCGGCCTGCTTGAGCGGGGTCAGGTTGTCGGGGAGCTCGAGGTCGGAGTCGCGGGCGGGCGCCCGATGGGCGGCGAGCTTCGGAGGCACTGCGGCATGGTAGCTCCGCACCTCGGATCGGGAGAGCGGCCGGCCTTGGTCTAGGCGTCCACCAGGTAGCCCAGAACCAGGGCCGTTGCGCCACCTCCTGGCGTCTCAACGGAGATCAGAGTCCCGCCGGGAGCAACCAGCCCCGGAGGAACGACTCCGAGAGGCGGGAGACCACTGCTGAAGACGCATGTCAGGGCGACCTGGCCATCGAATCGCAGGTTCGCCGACGACCCCGTGAGGATTTGCGTCTGGCCGAGTCCGGTCACGACGAACAGGCTTCCGGGAGGGACGGTGAACGGCTGCCCCTCGACGACCCGCTTCATCTGTTGCGGCGTGGGAATGCCTGCGACCCGTAGTTGGCCCGATTGTCCGGTCGGGATCTGCTGAAGTGTGACCGGCGTCTGGGCGGCCGCAGCCGCCAGGAGCACAAGACCGAGCAGGCCGGCGCCTGCGACGGCGGAGACGGGATGAATCGTTTCGGACTTCATGGGGAGCACCTCCAAGGTTGGCCATCGACCGGAACTGCATGCCCCTTGAGTCCCCCACCGGCGTGCTATCCTCCGCGCTCCAAGGAGGTTCCCATGAAGCTCGCCACCCTCGCTGCTATGGTAAGCCTCGCGCTGCCGTGTTCGCTTGCCTCGATGACCTGGTCGCAGGAGCAGGTCACTCCCGCTGATCGCGCTCCGACCCTGCAAGAGGCCATCGACGCGGCCGATCCGGGGGACGCTGTCTACGCGGATCACTACTTGCCGCAGATCAATGAGTTCATCCGTGTGAATCGCCCGCTGACCCTCGTCGGTGGAACGTACAGGTCCATCGCCTTCAGCGGCCCCGGTGGTGGTCACGCATCGCTGATAGGTGCGACTGTCGAACCTGACTACCAGTACGCCAGTCCGTTTGCCAGCGCGGGGATCTACGTCTCGGGGTTCGAACTCGTGGCCGTCATCAACTCGCGGGTGCAGGCGACGGGCTATGCCTCGTACGGCCAACCACAGGGGGCTCCAGCACTCTGGGCCGAAGCAGGCACAACTCTCCTCCTCGTGGGCTCCGAGTTCCGTGCCACGATCGGGGGCTACATTCCAGAGGCCACCTGCGCTGCGTACTACGGGGGCTCACCTGGGGTGTTCACCCCTGGAGCCGTCTTTGCCCAGGGTTCTTCTTTCTTTGGTGGCGGCGGTGCCGCGAACCTATGGTGCGAAGTCAACTGCCCTGATGGCCCCCAATACACGGCGCCAGGCGCACCCGGCCTGATCGCCAATCGCCTGTGGGACAGGAGCTGCCAGTTCATCGGCGGGCCGGGCGCCTGGTGGTTGAATCACCCAAGTGTCGGCGACTCCGGCGGCTGGTACACCAGTTCGAAGGAACTGAAGGACAGGGTCCTCGTCAGGTGACAGCGGCAACGCGGACAAAGCGCCCGCTCCGAGCATGGAGTGTTCGTTCAACTCCCGCTCCATCCCCGCGGTCTCGGCGTGTCGCAGCGCCGCTGGCTGACGCTCCATCCCCTCGCAGGCCGCCGCGTTCAACAGCCACCAAGCAGCCACTGGTGCGCCCCGCACAGGATGCCGCACCCGCCTCAGCGACCGTAAGTCGCCCCACCAACGATGAAGAGCAAAGAGGAACAGAAGCCGAAGCGCCGATGCCGGCCCAGGAAGGGACTACGAGTCAGAGGACACAGGTGCGACCCCGAGGTTCGGAAGGCTGTCATACGATTTGCGACCTGGTTGCGGCGCGAGTATGAGTTTCCCGTAAGGGTCCCGGTGTACTTAAGCCCTGAGCTAGCAATCAAGACGATCTCTGGCGCTAGTGTGAGTGCCTCATTCTTCGCTCCTTGGGACAAATGCGTTGAGCCGTTTATAAGGATTGCGACAGGTGACTATCGAAAACTCAAGCACGAAAGAGGCCGTGACAATGCACTTGCATCAATACTGTGCTCATTGTGCCATGAAGTTATTCACTACAACCAGTGGTTGAGCAACAAGCCACTGAAGGAAGATGGCATTGAACGGAAGGCCAGAAGGATTCTCAGGCGGTACGCGGAGTCGACGGCCCATCCATAGCTGTGGGTGTCACGGGGCCAGCCTACCCCTAGGAGAGCGAGCCTTCGCAGTGAGTGGAGAGCGTCGAAGCGTGGTGAGGTGCTAGCGCCGCTAGCACCCATTGCTCCTTGTGTCCGGCTCCGAGCCGCCAAGCCCCACGGCCGACGCCCCCGCGCCCCCCGCGTTCAATGATGGGGTGAGAAGGCCGACGCCAGCGTCTTCCTTGCGTCATGCGTCATACCGGCAGGTCGTGTGCCACTGGCTCGGCTTGGCGGCGGGAATGGCGCTCCAGGCTGACCCCATCCGCCCACTGCGTCGCCGCGACTTCCAGCCACCAAACAGCCACTGGCGCGCCCGGATAGGATGCCGCAACGGTGTCGGCGGCCGTAAGTCGCGCCCCATGCGCGACCTGTGTGGAGCGGGCGAAGGGACTTGAACCCTCGACATTCAGCTTGGGAAGCACAATGCCCGGGCGGACAGGCGCGGACACCGTGTGCTTCTGGCGGACAACAGGTGCTTGGAGGTCACATGGATCGCGGACAGGATGGTCTTCCGTGTGCTTGGAGGGGCGCAAAAACCAGCCACCAAGTGGCCATCGCCGACCTGCCATGATCGCAGCGCGCCGGCTGGCCGAGTCGCTCTGACAGGCTCACGGTGCCCGCGGGCCGCCGCTATCACTGGGCGTCGTAAGGTCCTCGGGGCTCGCCGCGCTCTGCGCCCGGAAGGCCCGCGTGCGCAACTTCGTCTCTGAGCGGCCGTTGCCTGGGAGGGACAGCCATGGGGTGGCTGGGAGCATTGGGTTGCCCATGCGCACGCGCACTCGCCAGCGCAGCGGGACCCCGGACGGAAGGACGCCAAGGGGCTCTTCGAGTAGCAGAGGTACGCCAGCCGCAGGCCGCGCTGGCCCGGCACAGGTGTCCGCGCCGTCGAACGAACCCCCGAGGCTCGGCTCGAGCTCCCACTCGAGCCGGGCGACGGCCGGGAGCGGCGAGGCCCATTCGAAGCCCAATGGGCGGCTTGAGAGCGTCGCCCGCAACGTGATGCCTGTGAGCGCCTGCGCGCTCCCCAAGAGCGCAACCGGAGCCCCGCCGAGGACCTGCACTTGCTGCACGCCGCGCACCCGGCCTCCGCGCCCTTCGTTACCCAGGTGAACGAAGGCGGCGCCCTCGTCGGAGTCTCCGTTGGAGTACTGCATCGCCCCAACGATCGCGTCGCCGGTGCCGTCCCCGTCCACGTCGCCGGCCCCGGCGATGGACCGGCCGAGCCGCGCACCGATCTGGTTGCCCTCGATCGACCAAGCCGGGATGGTGGCCGGACCGGAGGGCGACCCGAGGTACAGCAGGGCTCGGCCCTCGGAGCCTTCTCCACTCGTGAAGCTCTCGAGCCCAACTAGCACGTCGTCGAAGCCGTCGCCATCCGCGTCGGTCGCGCCCAGCGATCCGCCCCCTGCGACGGTCCAGGCCGGCGTGCTGCCGAGACCCGCGGGCGATCCAAGGTAGGCGAGCACGCGCTCCGCATCGCTGACGAGGACGTCGCCATAGCCGTCGCCGTTGACGTCAGCGCCGACGAGCGAGCTGCCCAGGTAGTCGAAGCCCTGCGCTCCGAGGACCACCCAGGCGGGCATCGTGGATGGCCCATGAACGGAACCGAGGTAGAGCGAGACTCGGCCCTGATCAATCTGGACGCCGTCTTGCGAGCGCGCAGAGACGAGGAAATCGCCGTAGCCATCCCCGTTCACGTCCCCGGCTGAGGCAAGCGCGAAGCCGTGCCCCGCCAGCGACTCCTCGCCCAACGTCTCCCAGGCGGGCGTGGAGCGGAGACCGCTGCGTGATCCGAGGTATAGCACGACCCGGCCGGCGTCGGGCACGACGCCGCCGTGCCGCCTGGCAGCGATCAGCACGTCTCCGAAGCCGTCCCCGTTCACGTCGCCTGCGCTGGAAACGACGGTCCCGAACTGCGCGAGGACCAGGTTCCCCTCGGCGGACCAGGCAACAGCCGTGGCCAGTCCGGTGGGCGAGCCCTGGTAGAGCACGACGCGGCCCTCTTCGCTCTCTCCGTTCGTGTAGGACGGGGCGGCGATGAGGACGTCGTCGTAGCCGTCCCCGTTCGCGTCGCCAGCACTGCACAGCGCTCCCCCGAAGCGCGCGCGCTCGCGATTGCCCTCGCGCGTCCAGGCCGGCGTGCTGGCGAGCCCCGCAGCGGAGCCGAGGTATAGCACGGCTCGTCCCTCCTCGTTCTGGCCGTTCCGGTGGCCCGGAGCCCCGACGAGCACGTCGCCAAAGCCATCGCCGTTCACGTCGCGTGCCGAGGCAACGGAGGTCCCAAAGAACTGCCCGAAGGCCTGACCCTCCTGGACCCAGCTCGGCTCAGTGGAGAGTCCACCTCGGGCGCCCAGGTAGAGGAAGGCCCGCCCCTCGTCCGTCTCGCCGGCGTCGAAACGGTTCGCGCCGACGAGGAAATCGCCGTAGCCGTCGCCGTTCACATCGCCAGCGGCTGCCACGCTCTGTCCGAAGCGGGATTGCAGTTGCTCGCCCTCGGCCGACCAGTCCGGCGTGGACGACAAGCCCGCGGGTGAACCGAGGAAGAGAAAAGCCGAGCCCTCGCCGAAATGTGGGTTGGCGAGCTGCGGCGCACCGACGAGCACGTCGTCGTAACCGTCGCCGTTCACGTCTCCGGCCGGCGCCACGGAGGCGCCGAGGTTGGCGTTGAACAAGTCGCTCTCGGCCGACCAGGCCGGCGTGTTCTCCAGGCCGGACGCAGAGCCCCGGTACAAGAAGGCGAGGCCCTCTCCGAGCGACGGATTGCTGTAGCCCTTCGCCCCAACGATCACGTCTGCGAAGCCGTCGCCATCGACGTCGCCCGCCGGAGCGAGCGCGCTGCCAAAGAGGGCGTTCGGCTCACCCTCCGCCGTCCAAGCAGGGTTGGTCGCGAGCCCGGCCGGGCCGCCCAGGTAGAGCCAGGCGCGCCCCTCGTCGGTCAGGACAGCGTCGTACTGGCTCGCTGCGACGAGCACATCACAGACCCCGTCGCCGTTCACGTCCCCCGCAGGTGCGAGCGCCGCGCCCAGCTGGGCCCCGGGCTGATCGCTTTCGAATGCCCAGCTCGGCTCAGCCGCGAGCCCGCTCGGCGATCCCAGGTAGAGCAGCGCACGGCCTTCGTCCACTTGGCCACCGTCGAAGCCACTGGCGCCGACGAGCACGTCTCCGTAGCCGTC
>DASVAP010000381.1:0-24977 GCA_036376275.1 Planctomycetota bacterium
CCCAACGGCCCCCCACCCGAAAGCCTGACGCCCCCACAGCTCCCGGGCACGCCCAGGACCGCCATCCCCGCCCGCCTCCGCAGCCTGCGCACGTCCCTCCCGACGCGCATCGACGCTCGGTGCCCGCCAGGATCGAGAGGCGCACTCCCAGCGGGAGCATGCCGCGTGTCACCCACCCACGGGCATTCCGGGCTCCCGCTGCGCGCCGGGAGAGGGGAACATGGGCCCATGCCGCTCCTCTCCGCGCTGCTCGTCGTTCCCTTCGTTCCCCTCCTCCCCGCCCAGGAGGCCGGCTACCGGCTGCCGCCGCCCGAGATCGTGCGCATCCTCGATGCCGAGCCGACGCCGGAGGTGGACTTCAGCCCGGACGCACGCTGGATGGCGCTGCTCGAGCGGCCGGCGATGCCCTCGCTGGCGGACGTCGTGCGGCCGTGGGTCGGCCTCGCGGGACTGCGCATCGATCCGGCGCTGGCGAGCGAGCGCACGGTGAGCTTCGCGCGCGCGCTCGCGCTGCGGGCGACGGCGGGCGGCGAGGTGCGGCGCGTCGAGCTGCCGGCGGGCGCGCGCATCGACAACGTGCGCTGGGCGCCGGACGGCGCGCACCTCGCCTTCACGCTCGCGACCGAGGGCGGGCTCGAGCTGTGGATCGCGGAGGCGGCCAGCGCGCGGGCGCGGCGGCTCGCCACGGGCCTGAACGGCGTGCTGGACGAGCCCTTCCGCTTCGCCGAGGGCGGGCGCAGCCTCGTCGTGCGGCTCGTGCCCGAGGGCCGCAGGGCGCCGGAGCCCGCGCGCGTGCCGGCAGGGCCCGCCGTGCAGGAGACCTCGGGCACCTCGACGCCGCTGCGCACGTACCAGGACCTGCTCGCGGATCCCGCCTCCGAGGCGCTGTTCGAGCACCTCGCCACGGCCCAGCTCGCGCGCATCGACGTCGCCAGCGGGACGCTCACGAGGGTCGGAGCGCCGGGCCTCCACGCCGACGCGAGCCCCTCGCCGGACGGCGCCTACCTGCTGGTCACGACCCTGCGGCGGCCGTTCTCCTACGTGCTGCCGGCCTCGCTCTTCCCGCACACGATCGAGGTCTGGGCGGCCGACGGGACGCGCGTCCGCACCGTGGCCGAGGTGCCGATGGGCGAGCACATCCCGATGGAGGGCGTGCGCACCGGACCGCGCAGCGTGCAGTGGCAGGCGAGCGCCGGGGCGACGCTGGTGTGGGCCGAGGCCCAGGACGGCGGCGATCCGAGCCGGGCGGCCGAGTGGCGCGACCGCTGGGTCGCCCTCGCGGCCCCCTTCGCGGGCGAGCCGCGCGAGATCGCGCGCCTGCGCCAGCGCGCGCGCGGCCTCGCGTGGCTGCAGTCGGGCACGCGCTTCCTCGCCAGCGAGTACGACCGCGACCGCCGCTGGGTGCGCGCGCTGCTCTTCGACCTCGCGCGGCCCGGCGCGGAGCCGCGCGTGGTCGAGGACCGCAGCCAGAACGACCGCTACGGCGACCCGGGCGCGCCGGTCACGATCGTGGGCCCGCTGGGGACGCGCGTCGTGCTCGAGGACGGGGAGCGCATCTACCGCGCCGGCCAGGGGCACAGCCCGCAGGGGCCGCGGCCGTTCCTCGACCGCAGCGAGCTCGGCGGGACCAGCGCGCGCCTGTGGCAGGCGGCCGAGGGACGCTACGAGAGCTTCGCCGGCCTGGCGCGCCACGGCGCCGAGGGCCTCGCGATCCTGACCTCCTCGGAGAGCCCGAGCGACCCGCCGAACTACCAGCTGCGCGACCTCGCCGCGGGCACGGTCACCGCCCTGACGAGCTTCCCCGACCCGACCCCCGAGATCCGCGGGATCACCAAGGAGCTGCTGAAGTACCGGCGCGCCGACGGGGTCGAGCTCTCGGCGACCCTGTACCTGCCGGCCGGGTACGAGGCGGGCACGCGCCTGCCGCTCTTCGTGTGGGCCTACCCGCTCGAGTACGTCGATCCCACGACCGCCGGGCAGGTCACCAGCTCGCCCCTGCGCTTCGTGCGCCTGCGCGGGCCGTCGCACCTCCTGCTGCTGACCCAGGGCTACGCCGTGCTCGACGGCGCGACGATGCCGGTCGTCGGCGATCCCGAGACGATGAACGACACCTTCGTCGAGCAGATCGTGGGCGCGGCCCAGGCCGCGATCGACGCCGCCGTCGCGCGCGGCGTGGCCGACCCGGCGCGGGTCGCCGTCGGCGGCCACAGCTACGGCGCCTTCATGACCGCCAACCTGCTCGCGCACTGCGACCTCTTCCGCGCCGGCATCGCGCGCAGCGGCGCCTACAACCGCACGCTGACGCCCTTCGGCTTCCAGTCCGAGCGCCGCACCCTGTGGGAGGCGGCGCGGCCCTACGTGGCCCTCTCGCCCTTCTTCGAGGCCCACCGGATCCAGGAGCCGCTGCTGCTCGTGCACGGCGAGAAGGACAGCAACAGCGGCACCTTCCCGCTGCAGTCCGAGCGCATGTACCAGGCCGTCAAGGGCAACGGCGGCACGGCCCGGCTCGTGATGCTGCCGGGCGAGGACCACGGCTACCAGGCGCGCGAGTCCGTGCTGCACACCGTGGCCGAGATGGTCGACTGGTGCGAGCGCTTCGTGAAGCCCGAGGCCATCGCCCCCGCCGAGCCGCGCGAGGCCGCGGCGAGCCCGGGGGAGCGCTAGGTGCAGACGATCGGCTCGGGCTCGGGCTGCAGCACCACGGACTCGGCCGGCTCGGGCACCGGCGTCTCGATCGCCTTCCAGCCGCTCTCCTGGCGGAACCAGTTCACGAGGTGCATCTCGACGCGCCGCACCCCCGGGATGCGGCGGATCTCGCGCTCGAGGGCCTCGAGGGCCTCGTGCGTCAGCTCCGGCAGGCCGGGGGCGCGCTGGAGCGTTCCCTGCAGGCGCACGACGGTGCCGAACGCACCCACGCGCAGCTGGGCCAGCTCGACGCGGTACCGCGCCAGGACGGAACGAGTTTCGGCCCGAAGGAAGGTTTCTCCCATGTCTCCGCCACTCCCTGCTCTGCTGGACTCCCCGACGTGCTCCCTGCCCACCGAAACCTATCCCACGGGCTGGCGGAATCCGGAGATTCGCTCGAGTTCCGGCGTGGGCAGCGCGCGGCCGAGCGCTCCAGCCCCGGTGGGTCCTGACTGGACAGGCGCGCGCCGGGGTGGCACGTTCTCGCGCCTCGTTCCCGAGCCCCCCATGCCCGCCCAGCGTGATCCCCGGACACAGGCCGCGCTCGAGAGCCTGCTGCGCGCGCACGGGCTGAGCAGCGAGTCGCGCCTGTATCGCTGCACGCGGCGCGAGTTCCTGCGGCCGGGCGAGGCGCCCGGGACGCTCTCGCTGTCGGCCAGCGTGGCCGCGCCCGAGGCGGTCGTCGACGTCTACCGCAACGGCCACACGCTCGTGGCCGAGCAGCTCGGCCCCGGGCTGGCCTTCGCCGAGCTGCGCGACAACCAGTGGCGCGCGCCGGATCGCGCGCTGGTCGAGGTGCGGGTCGAGGACGTGCTGGCCCAGGGCGGGCTCCTGTACCCGGTCGAGTCCGTGATCACCGAGAAGGTCTGGTTCGCGACGCTGCCGCGCGGCTCGGTGGCGGCGCGCGAAGTGCGCGCGTGAGGCGCGCGGCGCGCTGAGGGAAGCTCCCGCCGGGGCTCCGACCCCGCGCGCGCCCGGCGAGTAGGATGTCGCCCCCCATGGCCCCGGCTCCGGCAGGCAACGGCGCGTCCGCGCCCTTCACGATCGTCCTCGGCGACGGTCTGGAGGAGGAAGTCGTCGGACCGCAGGTGCGCCACCTCGACTCGCGTACGCACGTGGGCGAGCGCGAGGTCGAGCGGCTGTTCGGGCGCGGGCGCAGCTTCGGGAACGGGCCGCTGCCGGCCTTCCTGCGCGCGGCGCTGGAGCAGGGCGAGGGTGGCGCGCGCGTCGCGGTGTTCCTGCTGGCGCACGTCGCGCACGGGAGCGAGGAGGAGCTGGTCGAGACGCGCTTCACCGCCCCGCTGACCGCGCTGGCGGCGCGCGCGACCGTGATCGCCTGCCCCGCCGGGCGCGTCCCGTGGGAGGACCTGCGCGCGGCCATCGCGCGGCGCACCGGGATCGACCCGACCGCGCCGGACGCGACGGGCCTGCGCTTCCTGGTCGTGGGCTGCCACACCGAGGGGCGCGTGCTGGCCCTGGCGCTGTTCCTGCGCTCCTACTTCCGCTGCGAGGAGGTCGCCATCTCGCACCACCTGGCGGGCAGCTCGATCCCCGAGGCCCACCTGGCGGCCCTGCGCCACACGATGCCCGGGCTGGGCGTGACCGTGCTGCTGGACCTGGCGGCGGCCGCGCGCTTCGCGCAGCTCGCGCCGGCGACGGTGGCGGACGCCGCCACCGCGCCGTGCGTGCTCGAGCCGCCCGAGGCGCGCGACCAGCTCGGCCCGGAGGCGCGCCAGATCGTCGAGCGCCTGTGCCTGCACTGGACGCGCGCGCGGCTGCGCTCGCTGCACGGCGGCTTCAGCGGCAGCCTCCTGCTGCTGGCCGAGGGCTGGAAGGGCGAGGCGCGCACCGAGCCGATGGTGCTCAAGATCGACCTGTTCCGGAAGATGCGCCGCGAGCTGGCGGGCTACTACCTGATCAAGGACTTCCTCGGGAAGAGCGTGCCCACCTTCGGGTACCCGGTGAGCGTCGGCGACTGGCTGGGGGTGGGCATGGAGCTGGCCGCCAAGGAGGGCACGCCGGCGACGCTGCAGGACACCTTCCAGCGCGCCGAGGACGAGGAGTCGACGCGCCTCTTCTTCCGGCGCCTCGACAAGATGCTCGAGCTGCTGGTGGAGAAGCTGCTGCGCAACACGCGCGAGCTCGACTGGATCGTGCCCTACCGCGACTTCGGGCTGCACCCCGAGCAGCAGCAGCACTGGCTGCGCGAGAACGCCGGCCTGGTGCAGCGCTACCTGGCCGAGGCCGGCGTGCCGGGCGAGAGCATCGACCTCGACCAGCTCGTGACGATCTTCGCCCTGATCACCGGCAACCAGAACGGCCTGGAGAGCGAGGTGTGCCTGGCCCACGGCGACCTCAACTACGCCAACGTGATCTGCGACCAGGGCGACAACGTGTGGTTCATCGACTGGACCCACTGCGCGCGCCTGCCGCTCGAGCTCGACTTCGCCAAGATCGAGAACGACGCCAAGTTCGTGATGGAGAACGCGCTCGAGCTGGCCGACCTGCCGCGCCTGCGCAAGCTGGAGGACTTCCTGCTGCAGCAGCGCGCGCCGCCGGCGCTCGAGGCACTCCCGGCCGAGCTGGCCTTCGTCAAGTGGGACCTGCGCCTGCGCAAGCTGTACGGGACGGTGCGCCGCATCCGCGCCGCCTGCTTCTCGCTCAAGGCCGGCGAGGACTGGACCGTCTACCGCATCGCGCTGCTGCGCTACGCGGCGCACACGCTCAGCTTCGACCGGCGCCGCGGGCGCGGCGAGTGCCAGCCGGTCCAGCTCGCCGCCGCGCTGCACTCGGTCTCGGAGCTCGCCTACGAGCTCTTCTCCGACCCGTTCCACATGCAGATCCGCGCCGAGCGGCCGGAGGCCTACCCGATCCGCCAGCGCCTCACCGTGGACGAGGCCCCCTGGTCGCGCGCGTGCCCGAGCTACGCCCCGCCCTACTTCGTGGCGCCCGAGGTGCTCGCCGGACACCACGCGGACGGCTGGGCCGACCCGGAGGACGTCGGGCCGCTCGGCGCGGAGCTCGCCCGGCGCCCGGCGGAGCACCGCGACGCCGAGGGACGCCCGCTCAACCCCTCGGGCCGCACCGGCATCGCCGGACGCGGACTGCTCGGCGCCTGGGGCGCGAACCTCTCGGTGGCGGCGGTGCTCGTGCGCCCCGGAGCGGTGCGCGGCGAGCTGGACGTCGTGCTGGGACGCGAGCCGGGCGAGGCGCGCCTCGAGCTGCCCAAGGGCTTCGTCCTGCCGGGCGAGGAGCCGGGCGCCGGCCTGCTGCGGATCCTGGCGGCCGAGGCGGGCCTGCGCCCGGGCGCGCCGGGCGAGCCGATCGCCGAGGCCTACACCTTCGACGCGCGCCAGACGGACCACGCCTGGGTCGAGACGCGCGTGTTCCTGCTGCACGACGAGGCCGGCGTCCTGCCGGACGTGCTCGCCGTCGGCGGCGGGTTCGACACGCTCCAGTGGTGGCCGCTGAACGCCGAGACCGTCAACCGCGTGCCCTCCGACCAGGCCCGCTTCCTGCGCACGGCGGTCGAGCGCCTGGCGGCCACGGGGCGGCTGGAAGCGGCGCGGGCGCGCTCCCTGCTGGCGAGGACCGGATGAGCACCGAGCTGGACCCGCTCGAGCGCGCCGCCCTCGAGGCCTTCCGGAGCGGCGCGCCCGTCGCCCCCTGGGACGGCGTGGACGGTGGCGCGTGGACCGGCTTCGGCCTGCGCTGCCTGCTCGAGGCCGCGCGCGTGCTGCGCGCGCACGCGGGCAGCGACGCGCGCGCGGACCTGAAGGACGACGGCTCGCCGGTGACGGCCCTGGAGCGCGCGATCGAGGTCGACGTGCGCGCGCGCCTGGCCGCCTTCGCGCCGGCGGCGGCCTTCGTGGGCGAGGAGCACGGCGGGCGCCTGCCGGAGCGCGGCCTGGCCGTGGCGCTCGATCCGGTCGACGGCACCTGGGGCCTGCTCTCCGAGACCTCGACCTGGGCCTGCGTCCTGGCCGTGCTCGAGGATGGCCAGCCCCTGGCCGGCTTCGTCGCCAACCCCGTCACCGGCGAGCTGGCCCACGCCCGGCGCGGCGGCGCGGCGCGCCTGCTGCGGCTGTCCGCCTTCGGCGAGCCCGCGCGCAGCCAGACCCTGCCCACGCGGCGCGGCGAGGGAGGCGAGCTGCTCGTGCACCTCCATCCCACCCGCGCCGCCGAGGAGCTGCGCACCGCCCTGCACGCCGCCTGGCGCCGCGGCGAGGTGCGCGTCGTGCGCTCGCCGGGCGGCTCGCCCGCCTGGGGCCTGACGGAGGCGGCGCGCGGACACCACGTCTACCTGAACGCCTGGAGCCGGGAGCCGGCCGAGCCCTGGGACCTGGCGGCAGGCACGCTGCTCGTGCGCTGCGCCGGCGGCGACGTGGTCGACGCCGAGGGCGCACCGATCGACGCCACGCGCCACGCCGGTCCGTGGATCGCGGGTATCGGGGCGGAGCGGCTGGCGCGGGCCGTGGCGCTCGCGCGCGGGACCTGGCCGGGCTGAGCGACCGGTAACGATGCCCCGGGCATCGTTACCGGTCGCTCAGGATCGTTCCGGCGCGCGATCCCGCGCGCCCTTCCGTTCTTGCTCGGGCCCGGACCGCGGACCCGATTCGAGGTCCCCGACGCGAGTTGCTAGGCTGCGATTCGGCTCCGCGCCGAGCGCCGGGAGCCACGACCCCATCCCCGGAGGATTCATGGAGCTCTTCTGGTTCATCCTGATCGGCCTCGCGGCCGGATGGCTCGGCGGACGCATCATGAAGGGCGGCGGGTTCGGACTGATCGGCAACATGATCGTGGGGGTGATCGGGGCGGTCCTCGGCGGCTTCCTGCTCGGGCTCCTGGGCTTCCAGGCCGTCAGCCTGCTCGGGCACCTGGTCTCGGCCACGGTCGGCGCCTGCGTGCTGATCGTGCTCCTGGGCTTCGTCAAGCCGCGCCGGGGCGGATGAAGGCCCTTCCGGTCCGCCTGGGCCGATGAGCGCGCGCCTCCCGCGCGGACCGCGGCGCGAGCGTTACTGGGTGCGCAACGTGCGCCTGGTCGCGGCGCTGCTGCTGGTGTGGTTCGCGGCGTCCTTCGGGGCCGCGATCCTGGGCGTCGAGTGGCTCGATCGCCTGCGCCTGCCGGGCTCGGGCTTCCGCCTCGGCTTCTGGATGGCGCAGCAGGGCTCGATCCTCGTGTTCGTGGCCCTGATCTTCGTCTACGCGCGGCGCATGGAGCGCATCGAGGAGGAGTGCGGCGTCGACGAGCGCGAGCAGCCGGACGACGCCGAGGAGCGGCCGTGAACGTCCAGGCCTGGACCTTCGTGATCGTGGGGCTCTCCTTCGCGCTCTACATCGCGATCGCCGTGTGGTCGCGGGCGCGCTCGACGGGCGAGTTCTACGTGGCCGGCGCGGGCGTCGGGCCGGTGGTGAACGGCATGGCGACCGGGGCGGACTGGATGTCGGCGGCCTCGTTCCTGTCGATGGCGGGGATGATCTCGGCCCTGGGCTACGACGGTTCGGTGTACCTGATGGGCTGGACCGGCGGGTACGTGCTGCTGGCGCTGCTCCTGGCGCCGTACCTGCGCAAGTTCGGGAAGTTCACGGTGCCGGACTTCGTCGGCGACCGTTACGCCTCGCAGACCGCGCGCGTCGTGGCCGTGGTGTGCGCGCTGTTCGTCTCGTTCACCTACGTGGCCGGGCAGATGCGCGGCGTGGGCGTGGTGTTCTCGCGCTTCCTCGAGGTCGACATCGAGGTGGGCGTGGTGATCGGCATGGGCCTGGTGCTGTTCTACGCCGTGCTGGGCGGGATGAAGGGCATCACCTACACCCAGGTGGCCCAGTACTGCGTGCTGATCTTCGCCTACCTCGTGCCGGCGATCTTCATCTCGATCCAGATGACCGGCAACCCGATCCCGCAGATCGGCTTCGGCGGGTACGAGCTGGGCTCGACCACGCCACTGCTCGACCGGCTGGACGGGCTGCACGCCGAGCTCGGCTTCGCGCCCTACACGACCGGCTCGAAGGCGCGCCTCGACGTCCTGTGCACGACCGCGGCCCTGATGGTGGGCACGGCCGGGCTGCCGCACATCATCGTGCGCTTCTACACCGTGCCGAGCGTGCGCGACGCGCGCCGCTCGGCCGGCTGGGCGCTCCTCTTCATCGCGGTGCTCTACACGGCCGCACCGGCCGTGGCGGTCTTCGCGCGCACGAACCTGATCGAGACCGTGGCGGGCAAGGAGCACGCCGCGCTGCCGGCCTGGGTCGGGAACTGGGAGCGCACGGGCCTGATCCGCTTCGAGGACAAGGACGGCGACGGACGCGTCCGCTACTCCGGCGACGCCGCCGTGAACGAGCTCGAGATCGACCGCGACATCATCGTGCTGGCCAACCCGGAGATCGCCGGGCTCCCGGACTGGGTCGTGGGCCTGGTGGCCGCCGGAGGCCTCGCGGCGGCGCTCTCGACCGCGGCCGGCCTCCTGCTGGTGGTCTCGGCCGCGATCAGCCACGACCTGCTGAAGCGCGCGCTCCTGCCGCGCATCAGCGAGAAGGGCGAGCTCGTCGCCGCGCGCGTGTCCGCCGCGGTGGCCGTGGTCCTGGCGGGCTACCTCGGCATCCATCCGCCCGACTACGTGGCCGCGGTGGTGGCCTTCGCCTTCGGGCTGGCGGCCTCGTCCTTCTTCCCCGTGCTGGTGCTGGGCATCTTCTCGCGCCGCACCAACGCGGCCGGCGCGATCACGGGCATGCTGGCGGGCCTCGGCTTCACGGCCGGCTACATCGTGTGGTTCAAGTTCGTGGCCCCGGAGACGAACACGCCGGAGCACTGGTGGTTCGGCATCTCCCCCGAGGGCATCGGCACGCTCGGGATGGCGCTCAACTTCCTCGTGGCGACGGTGGTCTCGCGCCTGACGCCGCCGCCGCCGGAGCACGTGCAGCGCTTGATCGACCGCATCCGCATCCCGCGGGGCGCCGGGGAAGCGCACGAGCTGTCGGCGTAGGCGTCCGGGCATCGCGCACCGGATCACCGGGCGGGCGTGAGCCCGCCCGGTGATCCGGTGCGGTCACGCTGACGGCGGAATCCGTAGGCGATCTGCGCTCGCCTAGAAATCCCACACCAGCGCGTCCTCGTCCAGCTCCGGGTCGATCTCGCGCGCGAGCTTCTTCAGGCGCTCGGACTCGGCCTTGTCGGAGGCCGCCAGCGCCCGGCCGAGGGCGTGCCAGTAGGTGCCGGTGAGGGGCGCGAGCTCGACGGACCTGCGCCACAGCTCGAGCGCCCTGGGCTTGTCCTCGCCCTCCAGCAGCGAGGCGTACTTGTGGTGCACGAAGGCGTTGCGCGAGCCCCCGTCGAGCGCCTCCTGGAACAGGCGCTTCGCGCGCAGCTTGCGGCCGGTGGAGAGGGCCTTGAGCGCGCCCAGCTCCTTGCCGCGCGTCGTGAGGCCGGTGGCGACGGTCTGGTCGAGCCAGGCGTGCCAGGCCTGCTCCAGCGCGCTCACCTGCTCGGCCGTCTTGAGCCCGAGCTCGCGCTTGAAGGAGGCCGCCAGCTCGGCCGGCTCGACCGTCGTGAGGCCGAAGGAGGACGGCACGCGGCGCACTTCCTTGCCCAGGGCCAGCCCGACGTAGAAGCGCTGGAAGGCCGCGCGGTGCGGGCTGGCCTCCATCAGGTAGTGCACCAGCGCCCAGCCCCAGGTGTAGTCCTCGTAGCGCCCCTCGCCCGTCAGCAGGGCCTCGAGCCCCAGGCGCTCGCCGCGCGCGATGTCGTCCTGGATCTCCGCCAGGCGCCCCTCCTGGAGCAGCCCGACGGTGAGCTTCTTCTTCACCGGGTCCCAGGCGCTGGCGCCGTAGTACTCGGCCAGCGACTCGCCCGGGAAGTGCGGGTACTTGAAGTCCTCGTCGATCAGCTTCTGCAGGTAGTGGTTGGCCTCGTGGTAGAGCACCTGCTCGGTCAGGACGGCGTCGAGCTTGTCGTGGTAGAGGTTCAGGTCGTAGGGCTCGACGAAGCGGAAGTAGGCCAGCGTGCCGTAGCCCGCGCCGGAGGTGCGGTGGAACTCCTTGGGGCTCGCGTAGAAGCAGACGGCGAGCTTCCCGTTCCGTGGCGGGCGGATCTTCCAGTCCTTCGCGAAGGCCTGGTAGTAGGCCTCGAGACGCTCGCCGTAGGCCTCGAAGACGTGCTGCGGGACGGTGTACTCGAAGCGGAAGTTCCTGGTCTCGGCCCGGCGGCGGTCCTTCCACTCGCGGTGCGCGAGGTTGTCGCGCACCTGGGCTTCCTGCTCGGCGACGCGCCGGGCGAGGAGCTGGTCGCGCTTCTTCGCCGGCATCCACTGGCCCTCGAACGGGACCAGGCCCCGGGCGGCCTTCTCGCGCTCCTCGTCCGTCGCCGGCTGGAACGACTCCACGCCGCCGACGACGAGCACGTGCACGAGCTCCGTCGGCACCAGGACCTTCCCGCTCGGGTAGACGACGTGCACGCCGCCCTCGCTGCGCTCCAGCGGCCGGCCCTGCACGATCGTCCCGTCCTTCAGGACCAGCACGTCGGCCACGGACGGCGTGGCCAGGAGCGGGCACGACAGGGCCAGGTAGAGCGCGCGCATCAGTCGACGAAGTCCAGGAAGGCCTTCTCGAACGCCTGCCAGTCCTTGTCGCTCCAGCCCCCGAAGGTGCGCTGGAAGGTGCGCTTGACCACCTCCTGCTCGCGCTCGGTGGCCTGCCAGGCCTTGGCGCGCTTGCGGTAGAGCTCCTCCTCCTCCTCCTCGGTCTTCGGCTCCGCGACCTTCTCCTGGCCCTCGTCGAAGTCGCGCAGCTCGAGCACGACGTCGCGCAGGTTGCGCAGGTAGTCGAACAGGAGCGTCTTCGTCTGCTGCTTGCGCCCCGCCTCGGGCGAGAGCAGGAAGCGCACGACCGCGTCCGCCTGGCCCATGCGGTTCCAGAGGCCGGAGAAGTCGTTGTCCGCATCGAGGAACTGCCCGCCCGTCATCTGCACCAGGTCGCGCAGCGGTGCGTGCTTGCCCTGCTTCACCGCCAGGCGGAAGTCCTCGCTCAGCCACTCGTCCTCGCGGAACTTCAGCTTGCGCCCCGAGAGCCGCGCGCCCTCGACGTAGGAGTCGAGCCCGTGCCCGACCCAGCCCGGCATGCCGAGCCAGATCTCCTCGTCGCGGTCGCGCAGCCACAGGTCGAGCAGCCGCTGGTTGACCCAGTCCATCTCCCAGCCGGTCGCGCCGCGCTCGTCCTTGCAGGTCACGATCTCGAGCCCCCACTCGAAGCCGAAGGAGTCCGAGGCGTGCACGCCGCGCTGCAGCGACTCCTTCTCCTCCGTCGTGGCGCACACGCGCAGGATCGGACGCCGCACGTACTCCTCCTTGCCGATGAAGCCCAGGCTCTCGTCGGCCCAGGCCAGCAGCGCCGCGCCGGCGGCGGCGACCTTGTCGGCCGCTCCGGGATCGGTGTTGAAGAGCAGCAGGAAGCGCTCGTGGTCCCGCACCTGCCAGCCCGGCGGCAGCGAGCGCTTCGCGCGCGCGTGCAGGGCCAGCTCGGAGGCCTGGCGCCGCTCCTTGCGCTCGGCGGGCGTGCCCTTCCGCATCGAGGAGAAGCTGATGAACAGGCCGTCCGCCGTGCCCGCCTCCGTGGGCAGCGGGCCGTGCGTGCGCGGGATCGTGCGGAACGAGCGCAGCGCCCCCAGCAGGGCCGCCTTGCGCTTGTCGAAGGCGCTCTCGAGCACCTCGGCCTGCACGGCGAAGTCCACGCCCTCGGCGTGGTAGACCCAGGTCACGATGCGCTTCGGCCCGGTCGTCGCGAGCTTCTCGACCTTGATCTCGAGCTTCGTCACCGGCAGGTCGTTGGACGTGTCCTCCTCGCGGGCGCTGACGTAGAAGCCGCCGCCGGAGTAGGTGCGGTCCAGGTAGTCCTCGTAGTCCTCGTAGGGGTTGGTGAACACGCGCACCTCGTCCACGCCCTCCGGGGGCTCGACCTCCTCGCCCTGCTTGCCCTTCTCGATCGCCGCGGCGACGAAGGCGATCACCATCAGCTCGGGCTGGTGCTCCCAGGTCCATCCGCTGCCCTTGTTCTTGTCGGTCCAGTGGTCCTTCTCGTCGCACAGGAACTTGGCCACCAGCCAGTTCTCCTCGGCCTTGCGCGGGATCGGCTTCCAGCCGCGCGGCGGCTGGATCTTGAAGCCGTAGCGCGCATCCTCGTGCGCCGCCTGCGCCTCGGTCCGCGCGCCCGCCGCGAGCGCGGCCACGAGGGCGAGAGCCCTCGCTCGCATCCCGATGCTCCTTCCCATGCGCAGTCCTCCAGGGTCCTCCTGCCGGACGAGCGAGCCCTGCGGCGCGCCCGGTCGCGCCCATGCTAACCCGCTCGGCGGATCGGGCCAGCTCGCACCGGCCGCGGCTCGCACGGGGGCCGCCGGCTGATGAACGGGGCCGGGCTAGGATGGGACACATGCACCCGGACACGCGCGCGCCCGGACGGGAGGAGCTGGAGGAGGTCCTCGCGCTGGTCGTGCGCGAGGCGCGCGCCTACCTCGACGGCCTGGACGCGCGCCCCGTGCGGTCCCCGCGGGCCGCGGCGGCCGCGCGCTCCTTCCGGCGCCCGCTGCCGGAGCACGGCTCGGGCGCGGCCCAGGCGCTGGCCGAGCTGCTCGAGAACGGGATGGACGGGACGATCGCCAGCTCCGGCCCGCGCTGCTTCCACCTGGTGATCGGCGGGACCACGCCGGCGGGCCTCGGGGCCGACTGGCTGACGAGCGTGCTGGACCCGCTGGCCTATGCCTGGGTGACGTCGCCGCTGGCCGTGGAGCTCGAGCGCGTGGTGCTGGAGTGGCTGCGCGAGCTCTTCGACCTGCCCGAGCTGCGCGGCGGGCTGCTGACGAGCGGCGCCACGATGGCCAACTTCGTCGGCCTGTGCGCGGCGCGCCAGTGGTGGGGCGAGCGCCAGGACGTGGACGTGGCCCAGCACGGGCTGGCCGGGCTGCCGCCGGTGCCGGTGCTGACCAGCGGGTACGTGCACTCGAGCGCCCTCAAGGTGCTGGCCATGCTCGGGATCGGGCGCGCGGCGGTGCGCCGGCTCGCGCGCGATCCGGTCGGCCGCCTCGACCTCGGCGCGCTGGAGCAGGCCCTGCGCGCGCTCGACGGCCGGCCGGCGATCGTGATCGCCAACGCGGGCGAGGTGAACGCCGGCGACTTCGATCCGATCGAGCCCATGGCGGACCTGGCGGCGGAGCACGGCGCCTGGCTGCACGTGGACGGGGCCTTCGGTCTCTTCGCGCGCGTCACGCCGCGCAGCGCGCACCTCGCCGCGGGCGCCGAGCGCGCCGACTCGGTCACGGTCGACGGCCACAAGTGGCTCAACGTCCCCTACGACTGCGGCTTCGCGCTCGTGCGCGACCCGGCCCTGCTCGCGCGCGCCTTCGTGTACGACGCCGCCTACCTGCCGGACCCCGACGACGAGCGCCCGGTGCCCGGTGCGATCGGCCCGGAGAGCTCGCGCCGCGCGCGCGCCCTGGCCGCCTGGGCCACGCTGCGCGCCTACGGCCGGAGCGGCGTGCGCGCCTGGGTCGAGGGCCACCTCGAGCTCGCCCAGCGCCTGGCGCGCGCCGTCGACGCCGCCGCCGACCTCGAGCGCCTGGCCGAGGTCCCGCTGTGCATCGTGTGCTTCCGCTACGCGCCCGCCTGGTTCCCGGCCGAGCGCCTCGACGAGCTCAACACCGCCCTGGGCGCGGCCCTGCTCGAGGACGGCCGCTTCTACGTCGGCACCACGCGCCACGCCGGCCGCGTGGCCCTGCGCCCGGCCCTCGTGAACTGGCGCACGCGCGCCGAGGACGTCGACCACTTCGTCGAGGTCGTGCGCGAGGTCGGGTCGCGCGTGGGGCGCGAGCGCATCGCGCGGGTCTGAACGAGGGCTGGAGGCGCTGGCTCACTCCCCCAGTGCCGCGCGCGCCTTCGCCAGCCCCTCCAGGACCGCCGGCTGCTCGGGCGCCAGCTCGCGCGCGCGCTCGATCTCGACCAGCGCCTCCTGCGGGAAGCCCAGCTCCAGACGGCACAGGCCCAGGTTGAGGCGCGTGTCGGCGGTCTCGCCCAGGGTCAGGCGCTGGCGCAGGCGCGTCTCGGCCTCGGCGAAGCGGCCGGCGTACATCAGGCACAGCGCGTAGTAGTCGAGCGCCAGCGGGTGGCGCGGGTTCTCCTGCACGATGCCCTCGACCAGGGGCAGGGCCTCGGCGTACTGGCCGGACTCGAACAGGACGTGGGCGCGCTGGAGCGGGACGAGCTCGTGCTTCTGCGCGCGCGGGCTCGGGCGGTCGCTCGGCTCGAGCGGCGAGGGCAGGGCCGACTCGGGCGCGGCGCCGCGCGCGTAGCCGAGCGCGAAGAGGGCCGAATCGAGCGCGGGGTGTTCGGGCGGCGGAGCGGAGGGCAGCGCGGGGCGGGCGAGGAGCGTGCCCAGGCGCTCGCGCGCGCGGGCGCACAGCTCGGGGCGCGCGGCGGCGAGGTCGCGCGACTCCCTGGGGTCCGAGGGGCCGGCGTAGAGCTCGGGCGCGCTCGAGTGCAGGTACTTGCCGTGGTCGTCGACCCAGCCGGCGTAGGGGCTCCAGCCGTAGTGCAGGTAGCCGGAGAAGGTCTCGAGGTAGGCCCCGCGCGCGGCATCGGCGGTGGGCGCGAAGAGGTCGAGCCCGTCGAGCTCGGCCGGCGCCGGGAGCCCGAGGCGCCCGAGGATCGTCGGCACGAGGTCGACCAGGCTGGCGATGCGCGCCGGGCCCGGCGCCGGCGGTTCGTGCGGGAAGGCGAGGAGCAGCGGCACGCGCACGGTCGTGTCGTAGAGCAGCCCGCCGTGGGCCGGCTCGCCGTGCTCGCCCAGGCCCTCGCCATGGTCAGAAGTGACGACGATCAGCGTCTCGGCCGTGCGGTCGTGCTCCGCGAGCGCGGCGAGCAGCACGCCCACGGCGTCGTCCAGGGCCGCGATCTCGCCCAGGTACGCGTTCCCACCGGCGCGCTCCAGGTGCTCCGGCGCCGGCACGTAGGGCAGGTGCGCGTCGTAGAAGTGGGCCCACAGGAAGAACGGACGCTCTTCGTCGAGGGCTGCGAGCCACTCGACCGCGCGCCGGGCCGTCTCGGCCGCCGGCCGCTCGATCGACTCGTTCGGGATGCGCCGCTCGACGAGCGCCGGCTGGTCCCAGGTCGCGAAGCCCTGGTCGAGCGCGAAGCCACGATCGAGCACCAGGCTCGAGACGAAGGCGCCGGTCGCGTACCCGCGCGCCGCCAGGACCTCCGCCAGGGTCGTGGCCGGCTCCGGCAGGGCCGCGAAGCCGTTCTCGCGGATCCCGTGGCGGTGCGGGACGAGCCCGGTGAGGAGCGAGGCGTGCGCCGGCAACGTCAGCGGCGTGACCGTGTAGGCGCGCGGGAAGCGCACGCCGCGCTCCGCCAGGGCCGCGAGGTGCGGCGTGAGCGCGCGCCCGGCGGCGTCGAGCGTGAGCGCATCGTCGCGCACGGTGTCGAGGGTCACGAGCAGGACGCTCCGGACGGTGCCGGGCGCGGCGCGCGAGCAACCCGCTCCGAGCAGGGCCACCGCTGCGAGGAGCCCGAGCGCGTGCCGGGGCCGGAGGAGGAGGAACCGAGCCATGCGGAGACGCACCGGGCGCATCCTACCCGTCGAGCGGCTCGCCTCCGGCCGCCCGAGCGCGCGCCCCGGGCCGACCGTGGCGAAGTCCCTCCCGCGGGGAACGCCGCGCCGCTACGCTCCCCGCTCCCCCTGCGGAGATCCCATGCACGACGAGCGCACGCGTCCGAGGTGTTGGAACGGGTGGGCCGGCCTGGTGCTGCTGCCGGCGGCCCACGGCGGCGGCGAGACGCCCTTCACGCGCCTCGTGCTGGCGGAGGAGTTCACCTGCGAGGGCGCGAGCTTCGCCGACCTCGACCGCGACGGGCACGCCGACGTGATCGCGGGGCCCTACTGGTACCGCGGGCCGGACTTCGCCCAGCGGCGCGAGATCTATGCGCCGCAGGCGTTCGACCCGAAGGGCTACTCGGACAACTTCTTCGCCTTCCCGCGCGACTTCGACGGCGACGGCTGGATCGACGTGCTCTTCGTCGGCTTCCCGGGCGAGGCGGCGACGTGGTACGCGAACCCGCACGTCGGCGCGGAGGACACCGGGCGGCACTGGACGAAGCACGTCGTCGTCCCGCACGTCGACGGCGAGTCGCCCGAATGGGCCGACCTGACGGGCGACGGCGTGCCGGAGCTCGTCTTCCTGGCGGGCGGACGCCTGGGCTGGGCCGGGCCCGAGCCGGGCGCGCCGGAGCGGCCCTGGACCTTCCATCCGCTGAGCGAGGACCTCGGCCTGGGACGCTTCACGCACGGCCTCGGCGTGGGTGACGTGGACGGCGACGGCCGCGCCGACGTGCTGCTCAAGGACGGCTGGTGGCGCCAGCCGGAGTCGCTGGCGGGCGATCCGGTCTGGGAGCGGCACCCGTTCGTGTTCTCCGAGCGCCATGGCGGCGCGCAGATGCTGGTGACGGACGTGGACGGCGACGGCGACGGCGACGTGATCACCTCGCTGGCCGCGCACGACTTCGGGCTCTCCTGCTGGGAGCAGGTCGAGCGCGACGGCGCGCGCACCTTCGTCGAGCACCGCATCATGGACGACGAGCCGGGGGACAACCCCGACGGGGTCAAGTTCGGGGAGCTGCACGCGCTGGCCCTGGCGGACGTGGACGGCGACGGGCTCCAGGACGTCGTGACCGGCAAGCGCTGGTGGTCCCACGGGGCCCAGGGGGATCCCGACAAGGGCGCGGTGCCCGCGGTCGTGTACGCCTTCCTGCTGCGGCGCCCGGCGCCGGGCCAGGCGCGCTTCGAGGCGCGGCGGCTCGACGACGGCTCCGGCGTCGGCACGCAGGTCGTCGCCGGCGACGTCACCGGCGACGGGCGCGTCGACGTCGTGATCGGCAACAAGAAGGGCACCTACCTCCTCGTGCAGCCCGCCCCCGGCGCGCCGGCGCCGGCCCAGCCGCCTCCGCGCGACGCCGGCGAGCTCCCCACCGACGGCCAGGGCCGGCCGCTGAACCTCGACCTCGAGCGCGGCACGCTGGAGGGCTGGACCGCCGAGGGCGAGGCCTTCGCCGGCCAGCCGGTGCGCGGCGACGCGGTCGCGGCGCGCGGGCGCGAGCCGTCGCGGCACGCGGGCGAGTGGTGGATCGGCGGCTACGAGCGGCACGGCGACGGCCCGACCGGCACGCTGACCTCGCCGCCCTTCCGCGTCACGCGGCGCTGGGCCAGCTTCCTGGTCGGCGGCGGCGGCGGGGCGGGCGAGCGCGTCGAGCTGTGCCGGCTCGAGGCCGACGGCTCGACGACGCCCTTCTTCCGCACCAGCGGTGCCAGCTTCGAGTCCATGCAGCGCGTGGTCGTCGACCTCGCCGCCGAGCAGGGCCGCACCCTGGTCGTGCGCCTGGTGGACGAGGAGACCGGCGGCTGGGGGCACCTCAACTTCGACGACCTGCGCCTGCACGCCACGCGCCCCTCCTTCCCGCGTCCCGCCGGCGTGCCGCCGATCCTGCCGCCCGACCCGATCGTGCACGCCGGGCTCGCCCCCGCCGCGGCCGCGGCGGCGATGACGGTGCCGGAGGGCTTCGCCGTCGACCTGATCGCGGCCGAGCCGGACCTGCACCAGCCGATCGCTTTGGCGATCGATCCGCATGGGCGCCTGTGGGTGGCCGAGGCCTTCACCTACCCGCAGCGCGCGCCGGAGGGCGAGGGTCGAGACGAGATCGTCGTCTTCGAGGACCGCGACCACGATGGCCGCTTCGAGTCGCGCACGGTCTTCGCGCGCGGCCTGAACCTCGTCAGCGGGCTCGAGGTCGGCTTCGGGGGCGTCTGGGTCGGCGCGGCGCCCTACCTCCTCTTCCTGCCGGACCGGAACGACGACCTCGTGCCGGACGGCCCGCCGGAGGTCCTGCTCGACGGCTGGGGCTACCAGGACACGCACGAGACGCTCAACGCCTTCACCTGGGGCCCGGACGGCTGGCTCTACGGCTGCCACGGCGTGTTCACGCACTCGCAGGTGGGCCAGCCCGGCGCGAGCGACGCCGAGCGCACCCCGATCAACGCCGGCGTGTGGCGCTACCACCCGCTGCGGAAGGAGTTCGAGGTCTTCGCCTGGGGCACGAGCAACCCCTGGGGCGTCGAGTTCGACGCGCACGGCGAGGCCTTCGTCACCGCCTGCGTGATCCCGCACCTCTACCACCTGGCCCAGGGCGGCCGCTACCTGCGCCAGGCGGGCCGGCACTTCGACGCGCACGCCTACGCCGACATCGACACGATCGCGGACCACCGCCACTATCTCGGTGAGGACCCGCACGGCGGCAACCTGCGCTCGAACGCGGCCGGCGGCGGGCATGCGCACTGCGGCGCGCTGCTGTACCAGGCCGACGCCTTCCCGCCCGAGTGGCGTGGGCGGATCCTGATGAACAACATCCACGGCAACCGCGTCAACGCGGACGCGCTCGTGCGCTCGGGCTCGGGCTACGCGGGCCGGCACGCCGAGGACCTGCTGCTGGCGAACGACAAGTGGTTCCGCGGGATCGCCCTGCGCCTCGGGCCGGAGGGCTCGGTCTACCTGATCGACTGGTACGACCAGCAGGCCTGCCACTGGACCGCTCCGGAGCGCTGGGACCGCTCGAACGGGCGCCTCTACCGCATCCGCCACGGAGAGCACGTGCCGCAGGTCGTGAACCTGCCGGCGCTGCCGAGCGCGGAGCTGGCGCGGCTGCTCTTCCACGCGAACGAGTGGGTCGCGCGGCGCGCGCGGGTGCTGCTGCAGGAGCGCGGCCGCGACGAGCAGGTCGCGGCGGCCCTGCGGCCGATCGCGCGCGGCGGCGAGACGCCCGAGCGCGCCCTGGCGGCCCTGTGGGGGCTCTCCGCGGTCGCCAGCTTCGACGAGGGGCTCGGACGCGAGCTGCTGGCCTCGCCGCACGCGCCGGTGCGCGCCTGGAGCGTGCGCCTGCTGCTCGAGCGCCGGCAGGCCTCGCCGGCCGTGCGCGCGGACCTGGCGGCGCTGGCCGCGCGCGAGCCGGAGCCCTCGGTGCGCCTGGCGCTGGCCTCGGGCCTGCAACGCCTGCCGGTCGCGCAGCGCGCCCCGCTCGCGCGCGCGCTGGTCGCCCACGGCGAGGACGCGAGCGACGCGAACCTCCCGGTGCTGCTCTGGTACGGGATCGAGCCGCTGGCCGCCGAGGCGCCCGCGGAGGCCTTCGCGCTGCTGGAGGAGACGCGCATCGAGCTCCTGGCGCGCTTCCTGGTGCGACGCCTGGCCCACGAGCCGGCCGCGCAGGCCGAGCTGGTGCGCAAGATCACGGGCGAGGGCGACCGCCGGCGGCACGCGTGGATGGTCGCCGAGCTGGTCGGCGTGGTGCGCGAGCAGCCGGGCGCGAAGGCTCCCGCGGGCGGGGCCGAGCTCGTCGCGCACCTCCGCGCCGAGGCGGACGCGTCCCTGCGCGACCAGGGGCTCGAGCTGGCGCTCGCCTGGGGTGATCCGGCCAGCTTCGAGCCGGTGCGCGCGCTGGTCGAGGACGCCGCGGCGGATCCGGAGCGCCGCCGGCGCGCGCTCGAGGCCCTGGTGCGCGGCAAGGACGCGCGCACGGGCCCGGTGCTGCTGGCCGCGCTCGACGACGCGGCCCTGCGCGCCGCGGCGATCCGCGCGCTGGCGGCCTTCCCGGAGCTGGACGCGCCGGCCGCGCTGCTGCCGCGCTACGCCGCGCTCGAGGCCAGCGAGCGGCGCGACGCGGTGGCGACGCTGAGCGCGCGGCCGGAGTGGGCGCGCGCGCTGCTCGCGGCGGTGGGCGAGGGTCGGGTGGCGCGCGGCGAGCTGTCGGCTTTCCGGCTGCGCGCGTTGCGCCAGCTCGACGACCCGGAGATCGCGCGCCTGATCGAGGCCCACGTCGGCAAGGTGCGCGAGGGCGACGCGGGCAAGGCGGAGGAGATCGCGCGCGTGCGCGCCCTGCTCGAGACCGGCGGCCCGCCGGACCTCGCGCGCGGGCGCGAGGTCTTCCAGCGCACCTGCCAGCAGTGCCACACGCTCTTCGGCACCGGCGCCGCGCTCGGGCCCGACCTGACGGGCTCGAACCGCGCCGACCGCGAGTACCTGCTGGAGACCGTGATCGACCCGAGCGCCGTGGTCGCGAGCGAGTACCAGACGACCGTCGCGCGCCTGCTGGACGGGCGCCTCGTGACCGGCATCGAGCGCGCACGCACGGCCAGCGCGGTGACGATCGAGAACGAGAACGAGCGCGTGACCCTGGCCCTGGCGGAGCTCGAGGAGCTCGAGCTCTCGCCGCTCTCGACCATGCCCGAGGGCCTGCTCGATGCGCTCGCCGAGGACGAGGTGCGCGCGCTCTTCGCCTACGTGGCGAGCCCCGTGCAGACGCCGATCCTGACGACCCCCGCCAACGCCGCCGGCTTCTTCGACGGCACCCTGGCGGGCTGGCGCGGCGATCCGGGCGTGTGGAGCGCGCAAGGCGGCGAGCTGGTCGGCCGCACCGATGGGCTCGCCCACAACGCCTTCCTGCGCAGCGAGCACGTGCTCTCCGACTTCCGCCTGAGCCTCGAGGTGCGCCTGGTGGGCGACCAGGGCAACAGCGGGATCCAGTTCCGCAGCGCCGAGGTCGAGGGCGGCGACGTGGCCGGCTACCAGGCCGACATCGGCCCCGGCTGGTGGGGCAAGCTCTACGAGGAGCACGGGCGCGCGCTGCTGGTCGAGCGCGGCGCGACGCAGGTCGTCCCCGACGGCTGGAACCGCTACGTGATCGAGTGCCAGGGGTCGCACGTCCGCACCTGGCTCAACGACGAGCCCTGCGTCGACCTCGACGATCCCGCCGGCGCCCGCAGCGGTATCGTGGCCCTGCAAGTCCACTCCGGCGGGCCCACCGAGGTCCGCTTCCGGAACCTCCGTCTCGAGCTCCTGCCCTCGAAGTGATCCCGCGATGATGCACCACCTCGTCCTGTTCAAGATCAAGAAGAGCGCGACCCCGGCCCAGATCGAGCGCATGTTCGCCGACCTCGCGGGCCTGAAGGGGCGGATCCCCGGGCTGCTCTCCTTCGCCGGCGGCAAGTACTCCTCGCCCGAGGGCCTGAACCAGGGCTACACCCACGGCTTCGCGATGACCTTCCGGGACGCCAAGGCGCGCGACGTGTACCTCCCCCACCCCGAGCACGAGGCGGTCAAGGAGACGATCCTGCCGCTGCTCGACGGCGGCCTGGCGGGCGTGGTGGCCTTCGACTTCGAGGCCTGAGCTACCGCCGCCCTGGGCGCCGGAAGTCCCTGTTTCCGGCGAAGGGTCCGGCGGAGCGGGGACACGAACCGCGCATGAGACTCGCTCTCCTCCTGACCCTCCCCCTGCAGGCCGGCCCGCCACCGGCGCTCGCCATCGAGAACGTCACGGTCGTGCCCATGGACCGCGAGGCCGTGGAGGCCGACCGGACCGTGGTCGTGCGCGACGGGAAGATCGTCGCGCTCGGCCCCGCCGGCGCGGTCGCGGTCCCGGAGGACGCCCGGCGCATCGACGGCCGCGGCCGCTTCCTGATGCCGGGCCTCTCCGACATGCACGTGCACGTGTGGGACGAGAACGACCTCTTCCTGTTCGTCGCCTGCGGCGTCACCACCGTGCGCAACCTGTACGGCGATCCGCTGCACCTCGATTGGCGCGCGCGCATCGAGCGCGGCGAGCTGGTCGGGCCGCGGATCTACACGGCCGGACCGATCATCGACGGCAAGCCGGCCGTCTGGCCCGGCAGCGTCGAGCTGACCGATCCGGACGAGGCCGCGGCCGTGGTCGCGGCCCAGAAGGAGGCCGGCTACGACTTCCTCAAGCCCTACGCGCGCCTCTCGCGCGAGTGCTACGAGGCCCTGGTGATCGCGGGCGCGGAGCAGGGCCTGGCCCTGATGGGCCACGTCCCGGAGGCGCTCGCGCTCGCGGACGTGCTGGAGGCCGGGCAGCGCACGGTCGAGCACCTCGGCGGCTGGGCCGAGGCCGCGCAGCGCGCCGGCTCGCCCTTCGCGCGCGTGGACTTCACCAGCGAGGCGCGCGCCTGGCAGGAAGTCGACGAGGCGAGGCTGCCCCACCTGGCGGCCGAGTGCGCCGTGGCCGAGACCTGGAACTGCCCGACGCTGGTCGTGCTGGCGAAGTGGGCCAAGGGCGAGGCGGCCGAGCAGCTGCTCGCGCGCCCGGAGATGCGCTACGTCTCGCCGGGGACGAAGGCCGCCTGGCTGCCGGGGGGGACGGTGAACTACCTGACGTCCCTGCCCCAGGCGGCGGTCGACGCCGCCAACGCCTCGGTCCCGCGCATGCAGCGCGTCCTGCCCCACCTGCGCGAGGCCTGGCGCGCGCGCGGAGCGGGCGGCCTCTTGCTCGGCACCGACATGGGCAACCCCTACGTCGTGGCCGGCTTCGCGCTGCACGAGGAGCTGGCCTACTTCGTCGCCGCCGGCCTCTCGCCCTACGAGGCCCTGCGCGCCGGAACCGCGGACGCGGCGCGCTGCATGGGGGCCGAGGACGAGTGGGGCACGCTCGCGATCGGCCGGCGCGCCGACCTCCTGCTGCTGGCCGGGAATCCGCTCGAGGACGTGGCCCACGCGCGCACCCCGCTGGGCGTCGTCCTGCGCGGACGCTGGTTCCCGGCCGAGGAGCTGCAGGCCGAGCTCGAGCGCCGCGCGCGGGCGTTCGAGAGCCGGTAGCCGGGCGTCGATCGACAACTGTCCTCGCTCATCCTCGGGGTCCCGCCCTCGGGCGGGCCCGAGCCAGCCCGGTGCCCGGCGCCGGGCAGGCCTCCTGGGCGGCGACCGGGGTCCTGTTTACTTGTCAATATGACAAGTTTACTTGACTTCCTGTCCAGGACATCCGACACTGGGCCCGTGGAGAACCGACTCCGGGTCCTGCGCGCGGAGCGCGAGTGGAGCCAGGCCGACCTGGCCGAGCGCCTGGGCGTCTCGCGCCAGACGATCAACGCGGTCGAGACCGGGAAGTACGACCCGAGCCTGCCGCTGGCCTTCCAGATCGCGCGCCTCTTCGCACTGAGGATCGAGGACGTGTTCTACCCCGACGGCAAGCCCGAGGTCCGCCCATGACCCCTCCCGCGTCCGGAACGCGCAGGCCGCGCCTGCTGCGCTCGTTCCTCATCCCGACCGCCTTCGTGCTCGCCTACTTCGCGGCCCGCGCGGGCATCGAGTCGGTCGAGCCGCGCTCGACGCCAGCGCTGCTCTTCGCGCTGCTCCCGGTGCCGGCCTTCGCATTCTTCATCCATGCCTACGTGCGCAACGTGCGCGGCATGGACGAGCTCGAGCGCCGCATCCAGCTCGAGGCCCTGGCCTTCGCCTTCCCGGTCGCGCTGCTGGTCGCCTTCACCGCCGGCCTCTTGCACCTGGCCGGCTTCGAGGGCGAGGGGGACTGGGACCTGCCGCGCCTGTGGCCGCTGCTCGTCTTGCCCTACTTCTTCGGGCTGATGCGCAGCCGGCGGAGGTACGTGTGAGCGCGCTGGTCCTGCTCGCGCCGCTGCTCCTGGCGCAGGACTCGCCCACATCCGCGGGCGGCTCGCTCGAGGCCGTCCAGCTCGAGGCCCTCGGCGCGGTCGTGCAGCGCTGGGCGGACGAGGAGCGCATCGTCGGCGCCGAGCTGGCCGTCCTGCGGGGCGAGACGGTGCTCTTCCACCGCGGCTTCGGCTGGCGCCACCGCGAGGAGCGCGTCCCGATGGAGCCCGGCGGCATCTTCTGCCTGCGCTCGATGACCAAGCCGATCGTCGGGGCCGCGATCCAGATGCTGATCGACGAGGGCCGCCTGGCCCCCGCGGACGCGGTCGCGCGGCACCTCCCCGCCTTCGATCACGAGGACTCGCGCGCGATCACGATCGAGCAGCTCCTGACCCACACCGGGGGCCTCGGCCTGTCGAGCCTGGTCGGGCGGGACCTGGCCGCGTTCACGGGCGAGCGCGCGCTGGCCGAGCTCATCGGCCACGAGGGTCCCGCGCATGCGCCCGGGGCGGGCTTCCACTACAGCGACGACGGCGCCGACGTGCTGGGCGCCCTGGTCGAGCTCGTGAGCGAGCTGGAGCTCGAGGCCTTCCTGCGCGCGCGGCTGTTCGAGCCGCTCGGCCTCGACGACATGGCCGGCGTGATGACGCGCGAGCACCCGCTGCGCGCGCGCCTGTGCAGCGCCTACGCCGGCGGTCCCGGAGCCTGGACGCGCTACTTCGGGCCCGCGGATCCGCCGCTCTTCCCGTTCCTGCTCGGTTCCCAGGGCCTGTACGGCAGCGTGCGCGACTACGCGCGCTTCCTCTCCCTGTGGCAGGGG
>DASVAP010000051.1:0-7502 GCA_036376275.1 Planctomycetota bacterium
CCGAGGCGCTCGTCGGTGTAGCGCAGGGCCGCCTCGTAGAGGTGGCGGATGTGGGCGCGCATGGCCGGCGTGTAGGCCTCGGCCGCTGCGGCGCTGGGCGTGCTGAGCGGCACCTGCGGGCGCGTGCACCCGGGCGGCGCGCAGGCCAGGTAGGCCGGCGGCACGTCGTAGTCGTGCACCGTGTAGGTGTGCAGGAACAGGAGGAAGGGCGCGCCGGCGTGCGCGCGCAGCCAGCCCTCGACCCCCTCGAGCCCCTGCTCGAGCATGCGCCGGTCGGCCTCGGCCGGGTCGATCTTGCGCTGCAGCGTGCGATGGAAGTGCGAACCGTGCTCGCGGATCGGGTCGACCAGCGTGAAGCGCTCGAAGCCCTGGTCGAGGCCGAAGGCCGGGTGCACGAAGCCGCCGGCGGTGAAGGCGGCCGTGGCGTAGCCCTCGCGTCCGAGCCGCTCCGCCAGGCTGGTCGAGCGCGTCCGGCTCAGCCGGTTCTCGTGGGCCACCACGCCGTGCACGGAGGGGAACTGGCCCGTGAGCAGGGTCGCGTGCGAGGGCAGCGTGTAGGGCGAGGGCGCGCTGGCGTCCGCGCAGACCAGGGCGCGCGCCGCCAGGCGGTCGAGGTGGGGCGTGAAGCTCGCGCGCCCCTCTGCGGGACCGAAGTGGTCGGCGCGCAGCGTGTCGATCGAGACGAGCAGCACGCTCGGGCGCGGGGGCGCGGGCGCCGCGGTCGTCACCAGCGGCGCGCCCAGGACCAGCGGCAGGCTGCCGCGCGAGACGAGCTCGAGCTCGCGCGCCCCGTCGGCCAGGGCGACCTCGAGCGGCTCCCAGCGTGCCTCGACCGGCTTGCGCGCCAGCTCCAGGGGCCGCTCGAGGAGCGTCGCGCCGTCGAGGAGCACCCCCAGCTCGGCGCGCCGGCCGGCCGCGCGCGGGTCCTGCCCGCGGAAGGGCAGCGCGTCCGGCGGCCAGGCTCCGGCCCCGAGCACGAGCCGCGCGCCGGAGGCGAGCGGCGGGAGCGGGATGCGCAGGCGCTCGCCCGGCAGGAGCACCAGGCTCGGGCGCGACTCGCCGCCCAGCTCGGCCGCGAGGCGGCGGCGGCCCTGGTCGCCGGCGGCGGGCGGATCGGTCGCCGCGCGCCGTGCGCACTCCTGCTGCAGGCGCTCGACCCACTCGCGGTCGCGCGGGTGGCGCTCCAGGCGCAGGTCGGCGAACTGAACGCGCCCGGCGCGCACCGTGGCGCGCGTCGAGAGCGCGCACACGACGTGCAGGTACTGCGTGCGCGAGCGCGTCACGAAGAGGTGCCGCATGGGGGTCCAGCCGGCGCCGCTCGCGGCGCTGGGCGAGGTCCAGTCCGGGCCCAGGAGCTCGGCCTTGGTCGTGCACAGCTCGGCGTAGGTCGCCGGGCCGCTCGCCTCCGCCAGCCAGAAGCGCGCCCCGTCGAGACGCGCCGGCTCCGACTCGATGCCCTCGGCCCGCACCAGGCCCTCGAACACGTAGCAGGTGTCGGGCTCGACCGCGAAGATGCGCTCCAGCGCGCCGTGCTCGCCGCCGAGCTCGAGCAGGGTGCGCCCGTCCTCGACCGGGGTGCGCACCTCGGGACCGGGACCCGTGCGGCCCACGTCCCAGGTCGGAGCCCAGGCCGCGAGCTCGCTGGCGAAGTCCGAGGCGTAGAGCAGCTCGGGCGGTTCGACCGGCGGGCCCTCGGTGAGCTGTGCGGCGCCGTCGACCCACAGGCGCAGGCGCGTGGCTGGTCCGGGCGGCTCCGGAGGGCGCGCGCAGGCGGCGAGCGCCAGCGCCGCGGCGAGGAGCGCGAGGTGCGAGCAGCGGGTGGGGGCCAGCATCGGCCGCGGGAGTCTAGGACTCCCCTCCTGGACCTTCATCGACAACTTGCGCCGTGCTCCGTGGAACGCGACGCGCCCCGCGGTCCGGACGGAACGCGGGGCGCGCGCGGGGGGCAGTGATCCCTTCAGCGGACCCGCAGGTCGAAGTCGAAGGCCCGTCCCGCGTTGGCCGGATCGAGGTCGGTGGCGAGCGGCTCGCCGCCGTTGGCGAGCACCCAGGCACTGCCGTCGTGCTCGACGGCCCACACGCTGCCGGTCTCGTCGAGCAGCGCCACCAGGACGCGCTCCGTCCCGGGCACGCGTCGCGCCTCGGCCCGCACCATGCGCCCGACGCCGGGGAGGAACACCTCCGGCTGCCGGCGCCAGCCGCCGGAGTTGAAGTAGGCCCACTGGAAGGCGCCGGTCTGGGCCTGGTCGCGGTAGATCACGAAGCCGAGGCCGCTCGTGCCGAGCCAGCCGACCTCCATGGCGCTGGACTGGGCGATGCCCGTCAGCGTCATCTCGGCGGTGTGGAACCAGTTGGTGCCGTTCCAGACCGAGACGCCCACGTCGTCGTCCGAGGTGCCCTCGCCGAAGACGGCCACGATCTTGTCGGTGACCGGGTCGCTGGCCAGGCGCAGGAACTTGCCGAGCGCGTCCGTGCTCACGAACTGGCCCGTGGTCCAGGTGTCGGTCGCGCGCGTCAGCGTGGCGAAGCGCGTCTCCTCGGCGAACTGGCTGTAACCCCAGGCGACGAGCAGGTCGCCCGAGAGGCTCTCCCAGGCCACGTCGAAGGCGCGGAAGTCGCGCAGCGAGTTGACCTGCGTCGCCAGGAGCAGCGGGCGCGTCCACTGGGTCCCGTTCCAGATCGCCGCGAACAGGCGCTGGGCGTCGTCGAGCGCCACCAGCGCGACCTCGTTCGTGCCGGGGCGCGCCACGAGCTCGGTCCACAGCACCGTGCCGGTCGCCAGGGCCGGCGCGAAGACCGGCTGGGAGGGGCTCCAGGCGCCCTCGACCAGGCGCTGCCACAGCACGTTCTGGGCGCCGTCCACGCGCACGAGCAGGGCGTTGCCGGTGACGGCCTCGTACTCGACGTCGAAGCCGCGCTCGTCGGCGTTGGCGGCCGCGATGGCGAAGGAGAGCACGGCCGGGGCGTCGTCGCTCCAGCGGCGCGCGTCCCAGGTGCGCACGACCAGGCGCGCGCCGGCGCCGGTGTCGAGCTGGGCCGCCAGGATCTCCTCCGGCTTCGGACCGGTCGAGACGCGCTGCACGAGCCAGCGCACGTCGGTGCCGAGGGTCTGCGTCGTGCGCGGCGCCTGCCAGGCGTCCGTGTCCGCGTCGAGCGCGCGCGTCTGCATCCGGGCCCGGCCGGGCTGGGCGAAGGCGAAGCGCCCACCGAGCGGGGCCAGCGACTCGAAGGCGTCGGTCGTCGTGCCGTAGTGGAAGCCCAGGTTGAGCGTGGCCGCGTCGGGCGTCTCGCCGTCGAGGCGGTCGTCGGTGCGCGTGCCCAGCACGTCCATCGCCGGCGCCAGGCGCAGCATGGCCTGGCGCGCCAGGCCCATGCCGGTGTCCAGCGTGGGCGAGAGGGCCAGCACGCGGAAGTCGTCGTCCATGGCCCCGATGCCACCCAGGATGCCGTCGGCGCCCATCGGATCGGCGAACAGCGGATCGGCCGAGTAGGTCGCGGCCGGCGTGTTGCCGGTCTGCAGCCAGGTCAGGTTCGAGTTCGTGCCCAGGCCCGAGCCGGCGGCGAGGCCGAGACCTCGCCCGGTGCCCTCGCTCAGCACGTTGTTGGCGATCACGCCGGCGTTGCCGGTGGTCGCCTCGCGGATCTGGTCGCCCTGGTTGCGGTACAGGGTGTTGAGCTCGATCGTGAGCCCGGTGGTGTTCGTCCCGAGCTCGATCCCGTCGCCCGTGTTGGCGTAGATCAGGTTGGCGACGATGCGCGTGCCGTCGGCGTTCGTGAGGCGCAGGCCGTCGCCGGTGTTGGCCGAGACGCGGTTCCCCTCGAGCCAGGTGCCGCTCGTGTTCCACAGCTCGATCCCGCGCCCGTTCTCGTACACGCGGCAGTCGAGGATCGCGCACTCCATCGTCCCGACGGCCAGGATCCCGCCGCCCAGGCCCGCGCCCGGCACGGCGCCGCGCAGGGCGAGGCCGCGCAGCGTCACGTAGGCCGCGTCCTGGAGCTGGATCGCCGCGGCCGACGCGCCGGCGTCGATCAGGACCTCGCCCGCGTCGCCCGTGAACTCGCCCGTGACGTCGCCGCGCACGACCAGCGGCGCCTCGGCCGTGGCCATGGTCGTGATCAGGAGCGCCTCGGCGTAGGTGCCGGCGCCCACGAAGAGCGTCTCGCCGGCCGCCATCTGGCTCAGGGCGAAGCCCAGCGTGCTCCAGGCGGTGAGCGGCGTGCGGCCGTCGTTCGCGTCCGAGCCGCTGGTGCGCACGAAGCGCCAGCTCGGGAGGATGCGCAGGAACTCGACCGTCACCGGGCCCAGGCGCGTCTCGTTCGGGCCCGGATCGACGACGGCCGTGACGCGCTTCTTCTCGCCCACCGTCGTGCGCAGCGTCCCCAGCGTGGCGCCCGCGGCGCTCGTCAGCGGCGGCTGGGTCACGGAGTTGGCGAAGCCGGTCGTCTCGAGGCGCACGCGCCGCCCGGGCAGCGCGACCCCGCTGGCATCCGCCAGCACGAGCCGCAGCTCGGCCGCCGCCAGCCCGTCGGCGCTGGTGCCGAAGGTCGGCGTGGCCGTGAAGCTCGAGAGCACGGGATCGACGGGAGGCGGGGTGCCGCCGCCGCCTCCGCCTCCTCCGCCGCAGGCGGTCAGGAGGGACGCCGAGAGGAAGGAAAGGCCGAGGGCCCGAGACGAGTGGCGCATGCGAGCGGGAAGAAAAGGGTGGCGTGGGCACGCCGGTGGAGACGTGCCACGGGAACCCTATCCCGGGCTGCGCGCGGCGGTCGGGACGACCTACAGGCGGAGCTGGGTCGGCGCGCCGGGCGTCAGGCGCACCGGCACGCGGCGCACCTCGAAGCCGGTGCGGTAGAGCACCACGAAGGCGGCCCGGTCGCTGGCGGCCAGCATCCCGGAGCGGCCCTCGACGAGCCGCAGCCGCTCGCCGTCGGTGCGACCGTTGCCCAGGAACTCGCTCAGGCCGAGGACGTGGCCGGCCGCGTCGAGCAGCCCGACCTCGTCCGCCTCGCCGGGCACCTCGAGCTCGACCTGGAAGTGGCAGCGCCGCTCGACCGTCAGGACCAGCTCCTCCGGCCGCCCGCCGGTCAGGCGCGCCAGCCCGCCGGCCAGGCCGCGGCCCCACTCCAGCGGCAGCGTGTCGGAGCCCTGCAGGCGCAGGTACACCGCCTCCTCGGGCACGTTCTCGAGCACGAACAGCCCCGCCTCGTCGGTGCGCGTGCCGGCGACCGTGGCGTGCTGCGTGCGCACCACGCGGCCCTCGATCTCGGTGAGGTGCGCGTCGCACATCGGGAACACGGCAACGCCCGCGACCGGCGCGCCGTGGCCGTCGACGACGCGGCCCGCCAGGCGCGGCAGGAGCTGCGCGCGCGACAGCACGAGCCGTGCGTCCTGCTCCCCGGCCGCCACGGCCTCGACCTCCGTGCGCAGCAGCGTGCCCGGATCCATCGCCGCGAGGCGGTAGTCGCGCTCGAGCAGGCCTTCGAGCCGGAAGCGCCCGTCGGCGCCGCTCTCGACGAAGCTCCAGCCCGGCCCGGCGCCGGACAGCAGGCTCTCGGTGTGGGCGAGCTGCAGGCCCTCCTCGGGATCCGCCAGGGCCCCGAAGAAGGTCGCGTCGGCGATCCACACCTGCATCCCCGGCAGGCCCTCGCCGCGCTCGTCGACCACGCGCCCCTCGATCGCGAGCGGCTCGCCACCGAGCACCAGCACCAGCGGCCGTGGCCAGGTGAGCTGTCCGGCGCTGTCGCGCGTGGCGACCCGCTCGGCCGGCAGGTAGCCCGGCTTGAGCGCGCGCAGGCGGTCCTCCCGCACCGGCAGGCCGCGGCTCGCGGCCTGCCGATTGGGCGAGCTCGGATCGTCGAGGCGGAGCTGGAAGCGACCCTCGGCGTCGCTGGTCGTGCCGTCGAAGCCGAGCGCGAGCGTGGCTCCGGCCACCGGGGCCCCAGCCGCGTCGACCACGGTGCCCGCCAGCAGCCCATCCCCGCTGCCCGGGCGCTGGAGGACGAGCACGAGGTTCTCCTGGCTGCGGGTCGGAGCGGGCTCCTCCAGGGCCGCGTAGCCCTCGTGCTCGACCGTGAGCCGCGCCTCGGCCAGCGCCGGTGCCGGGTCGAGGCGGAAGCGGCCGTGCTCGTCGCTGACGGCCGCGCAGGCGCGGTCGGTCGAGAAGTCGAGCACCTGCGCGAGGCGCGCGCGCAGGTCGGCCGGTGGCGCGAGGCCCAGGCGCGCGCCGGCCACGGGCGCGCCCTCCGCGTCCAGCACGAGCCCCGCCAGGGCGATGCGCGGCGCGACGACGATGCGGCACTCCTGTCCGGCGCGCGCCTCGACCGGCACCCCGGCCATCAGCGTCGTCCAGCGCTCGTCGACCGCCACCAGGCGCCCAGCGCCCGTCCGGGCGAGCTCGAAGCTGCCGTCGGCCGCCGAGCGTGCCACCACCTGGGCCTCGGCGGGCCCATCCGCCTCCAGGGTGATGGCGACGTCGGCCACGCTCTTGCCCTCGGCATCGATCACGCGCCCACGCACGCGCGCGGCCGAGCCCGGCGGCGCCTCGCGCGTGCGCTCGCGGGCCGGCGCCTGGTCCGGGGCCGGGGCGGGCGCGGCCGCGCTGCGCGCCGGCTCGAGCGGCGGGGCCGGGACGGCAGCGGCCGGGGCCAGCTCCGTGGCCGGGCGCGCGGCGGTCCGCGGCGCCTCACCGCGGCCGGACGGGTCGCCCTGGGGAGTGGCGAGCCAGTAGGCGAGGGCCAGGGCGGCCAGGAGACCGAGCGGAGCGAGGAGCTTGGCGTTCATGAGCACGGGGAGCGCGAGGAGGGGTGCCGTCCAGGTCGGGCCGGCGGGCACCGGCTCGAGCGCGGCCAGGGCGGCGAGGACGCTCGTGCGTCCGTCGGGTCCATGGGTGCGTGCTAGGCGCTCGCGCAGGCGCGCGAGGCCGCGCGCCAGGCGCGTCTTGACCGTGGTCAGGGGAACGCGCTCGCGGGCGGCGATCTGGCTCGGCGTCAGGTCCTCGAAGTAGCGCAGGAGCACCGTCGCGCGGTAGGGCTCGTCGAGCTCGAGCACGGCCGCCACCAACTCGTGCGAGAGGGCCGCGCGCTCGACCAGCTCGAGGCTCGAGGGCTGGGCCTCCGCGCGCGCGCCGTGCTCCTCGCGCGCCCGCCGGCGGGCCGAGCCGCGGCGCTCGGCGCGCACCAGGTTGCGCATCACCGTGGCGATCCAGCCGCGGAAGGGCTGGTCGAGCCGCGGGGGTGCCTCGAGGATCCGCCGCCAGGTCTCCTGGGCGAGGTCGTCGGCTCGCTCCGGGCTCGCCACGAGCGTCCGGGCGAGCCGCCGCATCCACTGGGAGTGCTCGAGCAGGAGCTCGGCGTCGAGGGGGGGCAGGGACGAGGTGCTCATCCGCCGGAGACATGCCACGCCCGCACGGGCGGATTCGCGAAAGCCGCCGAAGGCGCGCGCAGCTGGGGCGAGTGCCCTACTGCGGGGTGCTGCGGATCGACTCGGCGGCCAGGGTCACGTCGTA
>DASVAP010000415.1:0-2715 GCA_036376275.1 Planctomycetota bacterium
CGAAGCCCTCGACCACGCGCGCGCCCGTCGCGCCTTCCTCGAAGGCGTAGGTGAAGCCCGTGCTCGGCTCGCGCACGGGCACGAGCCCGGCGAGCTCGCCGGCCCGCAGCGGCTCCAGCGCGCGCGCCATGCCGCTCTCGGCGTAGGCCGCGCTCTCGCCCGGGTGGCAGTCGGCGCACTGCACCAGGAGCACCTCGGCCGCGGGCGACGCCTGCGCCGCGCCGACACCGGCCAGGAGGAGGACGCCCGCGCAGCGCACCGCGCCACCTTGCCCGATCGGGCCCACAGCGTCCAGGACCGGCGCGGCTCGCGGCGACGACGCGCTACACTCGGAGCCGATGGGAGGGTGGCTCCTCGCGCTGGCGCTCCTGCCCGGACTCGCTGCCGGCGAGACGCGGCGCGAGACCTGGCCGGACGGCGCGCCGCGCGCCGAGTACGAGGTCGAGCTGAAGGGCGGCCGCGAGGTGCGCAGCGGCCCCTACCGCGCCTGGCACGAGGGCGGATCGCTCGCCAGCGAGGGCACCTTCGCCGAGGACCGCGAGACCGGCCGCTGGCGCTTCTACCACGTCGACGGCAAGCCGGCGGCCGAGGGCAGCTTCGCGCGCGGCGAGCGCGTCGGGCTGTGGGAGACGTTCCACCCGGACGGCACGCGCGCCTCGCGGGGCCGCTACGACAAGGGCCGGCGCGCGGAGGCCTGGAGCTTCTGGCGCGCCGACGGCAGCCCGGACCCGCTCGACTCGGGCGTCTACACCTGGACCGAGCTCGTGCTCCCGGACGGGCGCACGCTGCGCGGCGAGCGCGTCGACGACCAGCTCCACGGCGAGTGGCGCAGCACCTGGCCCAACGGCGCGCCGCAGTTCGTGGGGCGCTTCGTGCGCGGCCGGCGCGACGGGCCGTGGCTGCTGCACGCCCCGGACGGCCTCGTGGCGACCTTGCTCTCGCGCACCTACGCCGACGACCGCGCGGTGGGGCCGGCCACGGGCGAGGAGCCGGCCGCAGCCGAGCCGCTGGTCATCGAGGCGGGACGCCTCGGAGCCCTGGCCGATCCGCGCGCCCTGGACCGCGAGCTCGAGGCCTGGCTGGGCGCGGCCACGCGCGAAGAGCAGCGCAAGCTCGAGCTGCTGGCGAGCTGGGTCACGGCCGGGACGCGCGCGCTCCCCGTCGTGCTGCGGCGCCTGCTGGCCTGCGATCCGGCCAGCGAGGCCGGGCGCGCGGCGCTGGCCCGGCTCGAGGGTCGCCTCCTGCGCGGCCTGTGCAACGGCCACGGGCTCGGCCTCGCCGCGCCGGGCGACGAGGCCGCGGCGCGCGCACTGCAGCGCGCCTGGGCGACCCTGTGGGCCGCCACCGCCGACGACGCCTGGTTCTGGCGCGTCGAGCTGCCGCTCACGCCGCTCGCGGCGCCGGACGAGCTCCTGCTCGAGCGCCCGTTCCTGCACGTCTTCGCGCCCGTGCTCGCGGCGCGCACGCTGCCCGCGCTCTACGCGCGCCGTTTCGAGCCGCGCGACCGCAAGGCCGAGGCGCCGGTCGCGGCCGCGCTCGAGTGGCTCGAGGCGAACCAGCTCCCCGACGGGAGCTGGAGCCAGGGCCTGGAGAGCGCGCGGCGCTTCGAGGCCCACGACGCCGCCATCACGGGCCTGGCGCTCCTGGCCCTGCTCGGCGGCGGGCGCATGCCGGCCGACTCGCCGGCCGTTGCGAACGGCGTGGCCTGGCTGCTCGCGCAGCAGAGCGAGACGAGCGGCGAGATCCCGGCCGAGCGGCGCACGCACGACTGGCTCTACTCGCACCTGATCGCCACCTATGCGCTGGGCGAGGCCCTGGCGCTCCAGCCCAGCGCGGCCGTGCAGCCGGCGGCGCAGAAGGCCGTCGACGTGATCTTCGCCGCCCAGAATCCCTACGCCGGCTGGCGCTACGACGTCCCGCCCAGCGGCGAGAACGACACCTCGGTCACCGCCTGGGCCGTGTCGGCCCTGCACGCCGCGCGCGAGGCCGGGCTGGAGGGCGACTTCGCGGCCGCCCTGGAGGGCGCGCGCAACTGGGTCGAGCAGGCGACCGATGCGACCCTCGGACGCGTGGGCTACAGCGCGCTGGGCGAGCTCTCCTCGCGCACGCCGGAGAACGAGCGCTTCCCGCGCGAGGCGGGCGAGGCGATGACCGCCGCGGGCCTCCTCGTGCGCCGCCTGTGCGGCGTGCCGGCGGACGAGCTGATGGCGAAGAAGCAGCTCGAGCTCCTGCGCTCGCGACCCCCGCTCTGGGACGTGCCCGGACGCACCGTCGACGAGTACTACTTCTACTACGGCGCCCAGGCGATCGCGCTGTGCGACTCGCCCGCGCAGAAGGTCTGGGCCAAGGCCCTGGAGGGCGTCGCGCGCGCCCAGAGCGGCAACCGCGGCGAGCGCGGATCGTGGGCCCCGGTCGGGGTGTGGGCCCAGTACGGCGGGCGCGTGTACACCACCGCGCTCCTCGCCCTCGCGCTGGAGGCGTCCTACCGCTACGCCCTGGCGGAGCCGGACGCGGCGAAGGGCGGGCGGAGGAAGTAGGGTGCTGGGGAGGGGCGGGCCGCGGAGGCGCGGGGGCAACTCGGAGGGGCGGAACGTACAGCAAGGAGAGAGGCCTCTGGCGTTCGTGGCGACGGGTGCTTGCGGGAGTGGGCTCGCCCCCTGGGGCCCCGCCCTCGTCCGTGACCCGCTGGTCCGGCCCGCTGGCGCCCGTGCGGTC
>DASVAP010000027.1:0-41806 GCA_036376275.1 Planctomycetota bacterium
AGGCCGTGGCTTCGAGGTCGGTGCTCTCGAACCTGACCACTGGGACGCGCTCGTGGCCGAGCAGGCGCGCGGCCTTGAGCCGCGTGTTGCCGGCGATCACGATGCCGCCGGGACGCGCCACGATCGGCTGACGCCAGCCGAAGCGGCGGATGGAGGCCGCGACGTGCTCGACGGCCTGGTCGTTGATGCGGGGATTGGAAGAGTTGAGGGAGAGCTGGTCGGTGGGAACCCACTCGACCGAGAGCTCGTTGGGGAGGGAGTTGGCCATGGTGTTGGCTACCTGGCCACACCGAAAGGGCCTCCCGCGAGCCGCGTACGCTCGTTCTGGCGTTGCGTACGGTTGCGTACGGTTCCGTACGCAACTGCCCTTCAGCAGCAGCCTTCAGCCCTCGAAGCCGGCAAGTGGAATGCGGTCACTTCGGGTGCCGAGCGAGGTCGCTCTAGAAGGTCTCTGGTGGCGGCCGGTTCCTCCTTCTCCGGCCCATTTCGACCCCCCCGAACCGGGCAACCTCCGGACAACCATCGGGCAACCAAAACCCGCTCCAGGAGCGTTTCCTGCTGGGTCCGGTTGGAGCGGCTGAAGGGACTTGAACCCTCGACATCCACCTTGGCAAGGTGGCGCTCTACCACTGAGCTACAGCCGCATGTGGAGCCTCGATCGGAGGCTCCGAGGGGCCGAGAGAGTAGTGGGCGTCGGGGAGGAGCGCAAGCCGGCTGCGGCTAGCGCCCGGGGGGTCGCGCGGCGGCGCGCAGGAGTTCCCCGAGCCAGGCGCTGGCGGCGCGGGCGGCGTCCGGGAGCGGCACGGCGCGGGCGAGCTGGGCGGCCACGGCCGAGGCGTAGCGACAGCCTGAACCGTGCAGGCGACCGGGGTGGCGGGGATGCTCGATCCAGACCGGCTCGGCGCCGGCGGAGAGCACGAGGTCGCGCACGGTGGCGTCGCGACCGTGACCGCCCTTGAGCAGGACCGCCGCGGCGCCGCGCGCCAGCAGGGCCTCGGCGGCGGCAAGGCGCGCGGCGGGGTCGGTGAGGAGCGGCTCGAGCGGCTGGCCGGCGAGGCAGGCGGCCTCCGGGAGGTTCGGGGTCAGGACCACGCGCCGCGGCAGGAGCTCGGTCAGCAGGGCCTCGACGCCAGCCGCATCGAGGAACGGCTCGCCGCCCGAGGCCGCCAGGACCGGATCGACCACGACCGGCACGGCGCGCGCGCGGCGCGCCTCGTCGGCGAGCTGGGCGAAGGCCTGCACGGCCGCGGCGCTCGGCAGGAGCCCGCTCTTCAGCGCGTCGGCCGGGTCTGCCAGGGCGTAGCGCGCCTCCTCCAGCCAGCGCGCGACCGGCTCGGGCGTGACGGCGCGCACGCGCTCGCCGTCCTGCTCGGTCCAGGCGCTGACGACGCACTCGGCCTCGGCCCCGAAGCGCGCGCAGGCGGCGCGGTCGGCGTCGACGCCCGCGCCTCCGGTAGGATCGTGGCCGGCGACGACGAGGACGCGCGCGCGCATGGGTTCAGCTCATGGGATCTGCGTCAGGCGCACGCCGCGCAGGCGGCCCGAGCTCGAGGGGTCGATCAGCTCGAGCGCGCGCGAGCGCAGGCGGCGCTCCAGGCGGTGCAGCTCGCGCCAGTCGTCGCTCTCGAGCTTGACCTGGCCACCCGCCACGGTGCCGCGTCCGCCGAAGGAGCCGTCCGCGCCCAGGACCTTCTCGAGCAGCGCGAAGGCCTCCCCGGCCTCGGTGCGCAGCGACAGGTGGTAGGTCGTGCCGACCGCGCCGCCCACCAGCGACCAGCGGCAGGGCTCCATGCGCCGGAAGAAGTCGGCCATCTCGGCCACCGACTCGGGGTTGGAGACGCGCCCGAGGAAGCCCAGCACGACCGACCCGTAGCGCCGCGCGCGCGAGAGCGAGCGGTAGAGGTCGCGGTAGTAGACGGGCGGCAGCGAGGGGCGCTGGATGCGCGCCAGCTTCTGGTGGTCGGCGCGCCGGAAGGTCTCGAAGAAGGCCTCGGAGTCGAGCGGCGTGGCGCTGATGGCGAGGTCGAGCGTGTCGAAGCGCACGCCGCAGCACAGCGCGGTCGCCGTGCGCGCGTCGAGCTCGATGCCCGCGTCGCGCAGGTAGCCGTACATCAGGGCCGAGGTGGCGCCGGCCTCGAGGCGCAGGTCGTAGTGCGGCGGCAGCGCGTGGCCGCGCAGGGCCTCGACGTCGGGCGGACGGTGGTGGTCGAAGACGGCCACGACCGGGATGCCCTCCGGCAGGGTCGTGTGCCCGAAGCCGGGCTGGGTGTCGACCAGGAAGACGGAGCCGTAGCGTGCGCGCTCCAGGCGCTCCGAGTCGGCGAAGGCCAGCTCCAGCTCGCGCAGCATGGCCACGTTCTCGGCGCGCGAGATGCGCCCGGCGGCGGCGATCACCGGGTCGAGCCGGAAGGCCTCGCGCAGGAGCAGGTCGAGCCCGAACATCGCCCCCAGGGCGTCCGGGTCGGGCGTGCGGTGGGTCAGGATCAGGGGCCGCTTCGCGCCCCAGCCCTTGCGCGCGGCGCCGATCACCTTGCGCAGGTGTTCCAGGGGCTGGACACCGGCGGGGATGCCCACGCCCGCGGGCAGGGCCTTCTCGGGCGGGACGGGCGGAGCGGAGGGGCGGATCATCGGGCCGGACCGAGCATCCTATCGGGCGCCGGGGCCGATTCCTTGGCCCGGGATGCCGGCATGAGACGGCCCTGCGGACCTCGGGGCGGGCCGCGGCCGTGAAGGCGAGGGCGAAGAAGAGGAGAAACGCGGAGGCGCGGAGGAAAGAAGAAGGCGCCCCCGTCATCCCTCCGCGCTCCTCCGTGCGGGCGGCCACCCGCGACCCAAGGGAGGCGCGCTCGATCCCGCCGGGATCCCGCGGAGCGGACGGGTTCCGGAAGGTTGGTGGCGTCCGGCCTCGCCGGACGCGGCTCAGAACCCGCGATCGAGCAGGAACTGCACCGAGGCCAGGATCTCGGCCCGGCCGTGGCTCGGGCCGATCTCGAGCACGCGCTCGGCCTCCCTGGGCAGGTACTCGACCAGCAGCTTGAAGTCGACCTCGCCGGTGCCGAGTGGCAGCTCGCTCTCCTCGGCCGAGGCGTCCTGCAGGTGCACGCCGAGCATGCGCGGGGCGAAGGAGTCGAGCCACTGGCCCTGGGGCGCCAGGCCCAGGCGCTCGCGCTGGTGCAGGTTGCCGACGTCGTGCCAGTACTTCACGTCCGGCAGGTCGTCGAGCACCCAGCCCATGGCCTCGAAGCCCAGCAGGTCGTCGATGTCGCGCGCCGGCTCGATCGCGAACACGGTCAGGGGCGACTCCTGTGCCAGGGTGTGCAGCGAGCGGCAGAACTGCTCGACCTGCTTGTAGGCCTTGCGCTGCATGCGGCGCACGAAGGACTGCACGTCGTCGTGCAGCTCGCCGTTCTCGCCGCCGCGCGCGATGCGCTGCTCCAGGCCCTCGGCCTCGCGCCGCAGGACGGCGTCCTCGGCGCGCGTGCCGCGCACCACGATCGTGTTGCAGCCCCAGCGCTGGGCCAGGCGCACGTGGCGGCGCACGGAGTTCAGGGCGCGCTCGCACTCCTCCGGCACCAGGCTGCCGAGGCGCTCGACCGCCATCGAGCCGTTCAGGGGGTCGCGGCAGCCGACCACCATGGCCGGGATCGTGACGCCCGTCTCGCGCCGCGACTCGTCCAGGCCGTCCATCGACGGCGGTGCCTCGTGCAGGCCCAGCTCGATGCGACGGAAACCCATTCCCACCGCCGCGAAGATCTGGTCCTGGATGCTCGGCAAGCGCGTGCCGAAGCACGTGGTCGAGAGCGAGTACTCGTTCGGGATGCCCGGAGACGTCACGGCCGAAGGGCCCGGGGGAAAGGGGCCGGAAGGACTTTCGGCGGGGGTCCGCCGCGGAACTATATCTCGGCTGGAGGGCCGGCCAAGAACACGCGCAGATCGAAAAGCCGCCGGAATCGTAGCGCGCAGGCGGTGCGGGGGCCAAGCGACGGCAACGAGCGCGCCGGACGACCGGGCGCCGGGCCGACGTCCGCGACCGAGCGGCCTACACCCGGATCCCCGCGCGGCGGTCGGGGACCCCGGCGAAGCGCGCGAGCAGCGGGTCGAGCTCCTCGGCCACGTACTCCTCGACCTGCTGCGGAGCCCGTCCGGTCGCACGCGCCGGATCGAGCAGGGCCGAGAGGCGTGCGGCGTAGGGCTGGAGCACCGGATCGGCCCGCAGGAGCTCGGCCAGGGGGTTCGGCTCGCCCTCCAGCAAGGCCGCCACGGCCCGGTGCGTCGCCTGGCGCAGGTGCTCGTGGGCCTCCTGCCGATCGACGCCGCTGCTGGCGGCCTCCATCATCAGGTGCTCGCAGGCGAGGAAAGGGAGCTCCTCGGCCAGGTTGCGGGCGATGCGGCGCTCGTGCACGACCAGGCCCGAGGAGACGTCGAGCACGAGCTCCAGCAGCCCGTCGGTCGCCAGGAACATCTCCGGCAGGGCCAGGCGCCGCACGGCCGAGTCGTCCAGGGTGCGCTCGAGCCACTGGTTGGCGGCGGTCTGGGCCAGGGCGTCGAGCTGGGCCAGCACGTGGCGCGCCAGGGAGCAGATGCGCTCCGAGCGCATCGGGTTGCGCTTCCAGGGCATGGCCGAGGAGCCGATCTGCTTCTTGCCGAAGGGCTCCTCGACCTCGCGGCGCGAGGCCAGGAGGCGCAGGTCGACGCCCAGCTTCGCGCCCGACTGGGCCACCCCGGCCAGGGCCGCCCCGAGCCGGAAGTCGAGCTGGCGCGAGTAGGTCTGGGAGGAGAGCGGGTAGCAGCGCTCGAAGCCGAGGCGCCGCGCCACGCGGCGCTCGAGCTCGCGCACCTTCTCGTGGTCGCCCTGGAACAGGGACAGGAACGAGGCCTGGGTCCCGGTCGTGCCCTTGATGCCGCGCAGGCGCAGGCCCGCGCGCAGGCTCTCGACCTCCTCCAGGTTGGCGGCGAGGTCCTGGGCCCACAGGGCCGCGCGCTTGCCGAGCGTCGTCGCCTGGGCCGGCTGCAGGTGCGTCAGGCCGAGCATCGGCAGGGCTCTTCGCTCCAGGGCGAGGGCGCGCAGCGCGCGCAGCACGTTCACCAGCGCGTCGCGCACGAGCCCGAGGGCCTCGCGCAGGATCACCAGGTCGGCGTTGTCGGTGACGTCGCAGGAGGTCGCGCCCAGGTGCAGGATCCCGCGCGCCCTCGGGCAGCGCTCGCCCCAGGCGTGCACGTGGGCCATCACGTCGTGGCGCAGCTCGCGCTCGTAGCGCGCCGCCAGCTCGAAGTCGACGACCTCGAGGTTCGCGCGCAGCTCGGCCAGCTGCTCCTCCTGGATCGGGAGGCCGAGCTCGCGCTGGCTCTCCGCCAGGGCCAGCCAGATGCGGTGCCAGGTGACGAACTTGCGCCGCTCGGAGAAGCAGGCGCGCATGGCCTCGCCGGCGTAGCGGGTCGAGAGCGGGCTCTGGTAGGAGTCGTGGTCGTGCGCGGCCATGGAGCGCGCAGGATAGCGGGCGCGGCCGGCCCGGTCAGGAGAGGAGCGCCAGGGCGGCGCTGGCGCAGCAGGCCAGCAGGCCCAGCCCCAGGCGCGTCAGGAGCGTCCGCTCGGGCACGCGGCCGAGGGAGCGCACGATCCACAGCACCAGGAGGGCGCCGACGACGTCGGTGAGCACGTCCAGGGCCGAGGCGTCGCGGCCCGGGACACGGCTCTGGTGCAGCTCGTCCAGCACGCCGTAGGCCAGCACCAGGCCGAGCACCAGCGCGTCGCGCGCGCGACTCGGGCGCGGCCAGCCGCCGTCGCGCTCGCGCAGGACGACCGCCGCCAGCCACAGCGCCAGCAGGCCGAAGAGCGGCGCGTGCGCCAGGTTCGAGAGGAACTCCCAGCCCAGGCTCGAGCCGCGCGGCAGCGGCACGCGCGTCGAGGAGAGGTCCCAGATGACCAGACCCCACAGCAGGACGATCAGCAGCGCGAGCGGCAGCGGCACGCGCAGGAGGAAGCTGCCGGCCGCGCGCAGGGCCCGCGCCAGCGGCCCGCCCTCAGCGGTGCGCATGCCGGCGCACGACGCGGAAGGTCAGGCCGCGCCCGTCGGCGCTCGGATCGACCTCCATCGTGTCGACCATCTGACGCATCAGGTAGAAGCCGCGCCCGCGCTCGTCCTCGAGGTCGGGGAGCTGCGCGCTGCGCAGCGCCTGGCGCAGGCGCGCCGCGTCGCCGCCGCCCTCGTCGGTCACCGCCAGGCGCCACTCCTCGGCCCCCACCACGAGCTCGAGGCGCATGCGCGCGTCGCGCTCGAGGTCGTTCTCGGTCATGGCCGGCTGCGCCTGCCCGTGGTCGACGGCGTTGGCCAGGAGCTCGGACACGATCAGCACGAGCTGCTCGACCTCGCCGTCGCGCACGCCCTCCAGGCGCGCGAAGTGGCGCACCAGGTTGCGCGCCACGCGCACCCCGCGGTGGGCTGCCGGCAGGTCGAGAGCCAGCTCGTGCTTGGGGTCGCGGGGCTTCATGGGGGACGCGCGAGCCTACCCGAGCGGCTCCAGGCGCAGCGCCAGGTCCAGGGCCGGGGCCGAGTGCGTCAGGGCTCCGACCGAGAGCCGCTCGACCCCCGTGCGCGCGAACTCGGCCGCGTTCTCGAGCGTGATCCCGCCCGAGGCCTCGAGCTCCAGCGGCCGTGCGCGCCCGCGCGCCGCCCCGCGCAGGCGCGGCACGAGCGCCGCCAGACCCGCCGGGGTGAAGTTGTCGAGCAGGACCACGTCCGCGTCCCCCGCCACCGCCTCGAGGGCCTCGCGCTCGTCGCGCGCCTCGGCCGTGACGTGCAGCGCGGGCCCGTGGCGCTGGCGCAGGCGGGCCAGGAGCTCGCGCAGCGGGGCGCGCGCCAGGTCGGCGTGGTTGTTCTTGAGCATGGCCGCGTCGAACAGGCCGAAGCGGTGGTTCTCGCCCCCGCCGCAGCGCACGGCGTGCTTCTCCAGGCGCCGCTGCCCGGGGCTCGTCTTGCGCGTGTCGAGCACGCGCGCCGGTCGCGCGGCTTCCACGAAGCGCGCCGTCAGGGTGGCGATCCCGGAGAGGTGCTGGACCAGGTTCAGGGCCGTGCGCTCGCCGGCGAGCAGCGCCCGCGCGCTGCCCTCCATCAGGCACAGGACGTCCCCGGGCGCGAGCACGTCCCCGTCGGCGCGCCGCGGCTCGACCCGCAGGGCGGGCTCCAGGCGCGTGAAGACGCGCGTGAAGGCCTCCAGGCCGGCCAGGACGCCCGGCGCCTTGGCCACCAGCCGCGCGCGCGCCCGCGCCGCGGCCGGGAGCAGGGCCTCGCTGGTCACGTCGCCGCTCCCGAGGTCCTCGGCCAGGGCCAGGTCGAGCAGCCGGTCGAGCTCCTCGCCGGGCAGGGGCCGGGTCTCGTCCCGCCGCGTGACGGTCGCGCTCACCGGGGGAGTGTACGGGCCGACTTTCGCGGGAGCCAAGGCCGTCAGCCCTCGCGTCCGGCCAAGCCCGATGCCGCCAGCCACCCTCCGAGAACCGTCGGCCCTGCAGGACCCCCGCGGGATCGACCGCGCCTCCTCGGCCTGCGGGTGCCCTGCCGCGCCGAGGAAGCGGGCAGGGGCGCGTGGAGCGCGAGGAACTCGAGGAGCAGCGCGTGGAAGCGCTCGGGCTGGTCCAGGTAGGCGGCGTGCCCCGCCCCCGGCACGACCTCGAGCCGGGCCCCGAGGCGGCGCGCCAGCGCTTCCCCCACCGCCGGCCGCAGCACCGCGTCCTCCGCGCCCCACAGGAGCAGCGTCGCCAGGTCCCAGGCGCCGGGGGCGAAGCGCTCGCTGCCGGCGGGGGCGATCCCGACGAAGCCGGCGATGCCGGCCGTGGACTGGCCCAGGAGCTCGAGCGCGAAGCCCCCGCCCATCGACGCCCCCACCAGCACGACGCGCCCGTCCCCGAGCTCGGCCAGCACCGCCGCCAGCAGCGCGGCCGCGTCCGGGGGCCCGTTCCAGGCGGGCGTGGCCCCGTAGCCGGGCCAGTCGAGCGCCACGACGCGGTAGCCGTGCGCGGCGAGGAGCTCCAGGGTGCCGAGCTCCTCCCAGGTGCGCGCCGAGTAGCGCATGCCGTGCAGGAGCAGGACCAGCGGCCCGTCCGCCGGCCCCGCCTCCAGCGCGTGCAGCGCTCCGCCCGAGAGGGCCAGGACGTGTGCGCGCGTGCTGGGCTCGGCGGCCGGCGTGCCCGCGGCCGACTCGCGCGCCGCCTCGCGGCAGCCGGCGAGCGCGAGGACCAGGGTCCAGGCCAGGGCGCGCGCGGACGCGAGCATGGCGAGAGCATAGCCGGGGACCTGCTCGGGCCCGAGCCCGGGGGCGAGCGGCTCGGCCGCGATGCCGCGCGCCGCGCACCAGGCGCGAATCTCGGCCGCGCGCTTCGGCCCGATGCCGGGCACGTCCTCCCAGGCGAGCGGCGCGGTCCCACGGTGCGCGTCGCGCGCCTCGGCGACCACCTGGGCCAGGCGCTGTCCCACGCCGGGGAGCTGGCGCAGCTCGCGCACGCTCATGCGCCGTGGATCGTGCTCGACCCCGTGGGCGCGGGCCCGCGCCAGCACCTCCTCCGCCAGCACGGGCCGCCGCCCTGCGCGCAGCGTCGCGAGCGCGAGGAATGCCAGCACCGCCCCGACCCACACCGGAACCCGGCCCTGCATGCCCCTCCGACCGACGCAGCCCAGCGCCGGTTGCACCACGTCCCCCCGGACCTTCCGCTCCGCCCGCGTGGGAAGGTTCCACCTGGCCTCTTCTCCGTCTCCGTCCTGTGCATCGGCCCTCCCTGCCTCCGCGCTTCTCTCCTTTCAGCGAGCCGCGGAGGGGCAGGGGGAAGGACGCGGCGGACGCGAAGGAGAAAAGGAGACCGGGACGAAGGAGCCGGAGCCCGGCGGTCCCAGGGTCAGGCCAGCCGGGCCGCGAACCCGACCTCGCGCTGCAGCTCGCGTCCGAAGCCCTTGGCCGGCAGCGCCGCAAGCTCCTCGGCGATCGCCGCGGCGATGCGACGCATGGCGCGCGAGACCTCGGCCCCGGGCTCCAGCGTGACCACCGGTCCGCGACGGTTCACGCAGGCGGAGACGATCGGGTCGTGGGGCAGCCAGCCGATGCAGCGCGGCGCGGTGCCGAGGAAGCGCTCGCCCACGCGCGCGATGCGGCGCGTCACCTCCTCGGCCTCGTCCGAGCTCGCGGCGCGGTTGACGAGCAGCAGCGCACGCGAGCCGGCACGGCCCGCGAAGAGCAGCTTCAGGAAGGCGTAGGCGTCGGTCATCGCCGTCAGGTCCGGCGTGGTGACGATCAGCGCGAGGTCGGCGGCGCGCGCGAAGGCCAGCGTCTGCGGCGAGACGCCGGCGGCCGAGTCGACCAGCAGCGTGCGGTAGTCGGGCTCGACCTCGGCCAGACCGCTGGCGAGCAGGTGCAGCTCGAAGCTCGACAGCTCGGCCATGCGCGGCACGCCGGAGCCGGCCGCGAGCAGGTCCAGGTCCTTGCCGCAGGCCGTCAGGGCCGCGCGCACGCTCTCGCGCCCCTCGACCACGTCGACGCAGGTCGAGCGCGGCGCCACGTCCTGCAGGATGTGGGCGTTGCCCACGCCGAAGTCGGCGTCCACCAGCAGCGTCGGCCCGCGCGGCGCGAAGAGCGCGGCCAGGGACGCGCTGACGATCGACTTGCCCGTGCCGCCCTTGCCACTGGCCACGCACAGCGAGACCGGGAAGCGCGCCCCGCTCGCATGGCCGTTGCGCGCGGCCAAGCTCTCCCCCATGGGCCGCTCGGGGCGGCCCGACGCCATCCTCAGGAGTTTCCTGCGGGTGTCCGTCCAGTTCATGGACGTGGAACGGGCGAGGCGCGTGCGCTGGAACACCGCGCCCCAGGGGGGGTGAGGCGCCGGCGGACCGGAGGACCGCCGCGCCTTCCAGGGATCCATCGGTAGCGTTCGCGCGAGTCCGTCCCGCGGAGTCGCGCTTATTTTGCGACTCCCAACCCGGCGCGCCGTCCCTACTGGCGGAAGGCCTCGAGCTCCTCGGGCGTCAGGATGGGCTCGTCCGCGCGGCCCGGCGCGGGCCGCGGGCCGGGGCCGGTCGGCTCCCCGCGCGCCAGGCCGAGCAGGCGCGCGAGCTGCGCGTAGACCTTCGAGACCACGCGCTCGAGCTCGCCCAGCTCGCCCAGCGGCAGGGGCTCGTGCCGCGGCGCGACGCTGGCCTGCAGCAGCTCGCCGATGCGCTCGACGCGCAGCAGCACCTCGCCGCCCAGGCGCCACACGAGCGTGCTCGCGTCGCCGCTCGGCACGAGCTCCTCGTCGAGGCGCTCCATGCGCTCGACCAGCGTGTTGCCCAGGGCCTCGAGGCGCGCGGGGAGCGCGCGCAGGAAGGCGTTCACGCCGCCGCTGCCGTTCGCGCCCTTGCCGGCCGGGTCGAGGCGCACGAGGTAGCGCTGCTCGCCCCGGGCGCTCTTCATCGCGCGCAGCCCGAGCAGCAGCACGCCCGCGTCGGCCAGCACGCCCAGGCGCTCGGCGAGGCGCGGCGCCGAGGCCGGGCAAACGATCAGGACGCGCGGCGCGCGCTCGGTGCTGGTGCGGCCCTCGCCGAGGTGGCGCACGAGCAGCTCGAGCTCGGCGCGCGTCGCGGCCAGGAGATCGAGCGCCGCCAGCGCGGCCCGGTCCGCGTCCTCGTCGGCCAGCAGCACGACGTGCAGCCGCCCGGAGGGATCGACGCCGACCAGGTCGGCCCGCGCGCCGCCCTCGAACACGAGCTCGCGGTCGAGCAGCTCGATGCCCGGCACGATCTCGTCCAGCCCGGCGGCCCAGGGCGGCAGCACCGGCTCGGCACCCTTGCCGCGCTCGCCCTCGGCGGCGGTGCCCTCGACCTCTTCCTTCTTCCCGCGCAGCGCCATGCACGCCATTGGAAGCGCCATCGCGCGGGGCGGCAAGGGTGCGCCGCGCGCCGGAACGTGGCCCGCTCAGCGCGCGCCGGCCGCCAGCGGGCTCGCGCGACGTTTGACGCACGCAAGGGCGAGCGCCAGGGCGTCGGTCGCGTCGGCCGGGACGTCCAGCGGCCCGGTGCCGAGCAGGTGCCCGATCATGCGCGCGACCTGCTGCTTGCTGGCCCCGCCGTGCCCCAGGACGGCCTTCTTCGCGGCGGCCGGGGCGAGCTCGAGGATCTCGATCCCCGCCCGCGCCGCCGCCGCCAGGGCCAGGCCGCGCGCCTCGCCGATGCGGAAGGCAGCCTGCACGTTCTTCGAGTGGAAGGCGCGCTCCAGCGCCAGCACGCCGGGACGCAGGGCCGCCAGGAGCTCCTCCAGCGCCCCCTGCAGCTCCCCCAGGCGCACCGGCACGGCCGCGCGCGCGGGCGCCTTCAGCACCCCGCAGGCGAGCAGGCGCGGCCTGTCGGGAGCGATCACCAGGGCCCCGTAGCCCATCACGCGCGTGCCCGGGTCGATCCCGAGCACGATCGGCCAGGTGCAGCCGGGCGGGACGAGGTCGGCGGGGAACACGCTCGCGAGGGTACGGATTCGCGTCTCGGCTTCCACTACCCTGCCGCCGTGCCCAAGGCCTCCACGCTGGCCGTCCTGGTCGCCGCCGGCCGTTCCGCGCGCATGGGCGGTGGCGAGCGCAAGCCGTTCCTCGACCTCGCCGGGACCCCCGTGCTCGCCCGCGCCGCGCGCGCGCTGGCCGCGGCGCCGGGCGTGACCTGGATCGTGGCCGTGGTGGCCGAGGAGGACGAGGCGCGGGCACGCGCGACCCTGCGCGGTGTCGCCAAGCTCGCGGCGGTGCTGCCGGGCGGGGCCGAGCGCGTCGACTCGGTGCGCGCCGGCGTGCGCTGGAGCGGGGCCGAGCCGGAGCTCGTGCTCGTGCACGACGGCGCGCGCCCGCTCGTGACGGTGGCCGTGATCGAGGCCGTGCTGGCCGGGGCGAGCACGCACGGGGCCGCGCTGGCGGCCGTGGCGCTGGCGGACACGCTCAAGCGCTCGCGCGACGGGCGCATGGCCGAGGAGACGCTCGCGCGCGAGGGCCTGTGGCGCGCGCAGACGCCGCAGGCCTTCGAGGCGCGGCGCTTCCGCGCCTGCCTCGAGCGCGCCGAGCGCGAGGGCCTGCGCCCGACCGACGACGCGGCGCTGTGGGAGCGCTACGTCGGCCCGGTGGCCCTCGTCCCCGACCTCCCCACCAACCTGAAGATCACCACCCCCGCGGACCTCGAGCTCGCGCGCGCGCTGGTCGCGGCGCGTCCGGACCTCCCATGAGCCAGCCATGAGCCAGCGCGTCGGCCTCGGCTTCGACCTCCACCGCCTCGTCCCCGGCCGGCCCTGCGTCCTGGGCGGGGTGCGCTTCGAGCACCCGCGCGGGCCGCTCGGACACTCCGACGGCGACGCGGTGCTGCACGCGATCGCCGACGCGCTCCTGGGCGCCGCCGGGCTGGACGACCTCGGCACGCTCTTCCCGGACTCGGACCCGCGCTGGCAGGGGGCCGACAGCCAGGCGCTGCTGCGCGAGGTGCTGGAGCGCGTGCGCGCGGCCGGATGGCGCGCCGTGAACCTCGACGTGGTCGTCGCGACGGAGGGCCCGCGCATCGCCCCGCGCCGGGCCGAGCTGCGCGCGGCGATCGGGAAGCTGGTCGGGCTCGCGCCGGAGGCGGTCAACGTCAAGGGCAAGAGCCTGGAGGGGCTGGGGGCGCTGGCGGGCGGGCTGGGGCTGGCGGTTCAGGTCGTGTGCCTGATCGAGCGCGCGTAGGAGAGAGCGTGGCAGGGGCTTGACGGGCCGGCCCTGATAGGTAACCATGTGGTTACCCATGAAGCCCGACGCGATGGATGCCGTCTTCGCCGCGCTCGCCAGCCGCGAGCGCCGGCAGATGCTCGACATCGTGCTCGCGCACCCGGGCTGCGGGGTGAACCAGGTGGCGGCGCACTTCGCCATGACGCGCGTCGGGGTGCTGAAGCACCTGCGACTGCTCGAGGAGGCCGGGCTGGTCCTCTCCGAGAAGGTCGGACGCGTGCGCCGCCTCTACTTCAACGCCGTGCCGATCCAGCAGATCCATGCGCGCTGGAGCGACCGCTACGGCGCGCTGTTCGCGGACCACATGGTCGCGATCCAGGAGCGCGTCGAGTCCCGGAACCGCCAGAGGAAGACGAACCGTGCCTAAGCCCGCGATCGCCAAGGAGACCTCCGCCACCCAGGCCCTCTTCCGCATCCACATCCGGGGCGCGCTCCAGGACGTGTGGGACGAGATCACGCGCACCGACGACGTGATCCCGTGCTTCTTCAACATGCGCATGCACGCCGCGCGGCTCGCCAGGGGGGCGCCGATGCAGATGCGCACGAAGAGCGGCAAGTACGTGGGCGTGGTGGGCGAGATCCTGGAGTGGGACCCGCCGCGGCGCTTCGCCCACACCTTCCGCTTCACGCAGATGGACGACCCGCCCTGCAAGGTGAGCTACGAGCTGGTGCCGAAGGACGACGGCGTCGAGTTCACGCTGCGCATCTCGGAGCTGACCCCGGGCACGAAGTCCGCGAAGCAGATGACCCAGGGCGCGGTGATGATCCTGAACACGCTCAAGGCCGTGATCGAGACCGGCCGGCCCACCCTCGGGACGCGCGCGCTGTTCGCGCTCTTCGCGCTGCTCGAGCCGCTGACGCCGAAGCGCTGCCGGGTCGAGAACTGGAGCGACAACTAGGAGCCCCCATGCGCACCTTCCTCGCCCTCCTGCTCGGCTTCGCGCTGTGGAGCGCACTGTGGGTCGGCGGCCACCAGGCCGCGCTCTCCGCCTGGCCCTCGCTCTACGACGAGGGCGGCATCCCCAGGGCGAGCGCCACCTACGCCGGCTACCTCGTCTTCAGCGTGCTCTGCTCGCTCCTGGCGGGCGGACTGGCCCGGCTCGTCGCGGCCCAGGGCTCGCGCGCCGTGCTCGTGCTCGGGCTGCTGCTCGTCGGGGTCGGCATCGGCTTCCAGGCCTCGGTCTGGAGCCAGGAGCCCCTCTGGTACCACCTCGTCTTCCTGGGCCTCCTGCTGCCCGCGACCCTGGCGGGCGGGCGGCGCCGGGCAGCCGCCTAGGCGGCGCGCGTCCCGCGGCGCGCGCTACGGCGGACCGGCACTCGACCCGGCGCGCTCGACCAGCGCGCGCCAGGGACGGTAGAGCAGCGCCCCGGCCAGCACGATCGAGAGCCCCAGCACGCGCAGCTCGATGCGCAGGCCTGGGAGCTCGACGAAGCGCGCCTCCGGGTGCAGCAGCGTGCCCCCCACCACCACGCAGGCCGCCAGCAGGTACAGGACCGGCGCCAGCGGGTAGAGCGGGCTCCGGAAGGGACGCGGCAGCTCCGGCTGGCGCGCGCGCAACAAGAGCAGCCCGGCCGCCGCCAGCAGGTGGAACAGCCACTCGACGAACACGACCGAGTCCACCAGGAAGTCGAGCGTGAACAGGAGGTAGACGCAGGTGATCGCCCCCTGCAGGAGCAGCGCGCGGCGCGGCACGCCGGTGCGCGGCTCGACCCGCCCGACGGCCTCGAAGAACAGGCCCTCGCGCGCCATGGCCACGTAGAGCCAGGGCGTGGCGATGATGTTCACGACGCAGATCCCGAAGGCCGAGACGCACATTCCGGCCGCCAGGACGCGCTCGCCCAGGTCCCCGAAGGCGCGCTGCGAGAGCGTGCGCGCGAAGGCCGGGTCGCCCGCCAGGCCGTCGATGCCGAGCACCGCCAGGTAGCTCGCGTTGACGCCGAGGTAGACGAGCACGACGCCCAGCACCCCCAGCAGGATCGCGCGCGGCACGTTGCGCACCGGGTCCTTCACCTCGGGCGCGATGTAGCCGACGAGCTGCCAGCCGCCCAGCGTGTAGAAGAGCGGCAGGAGCGCCAGCAGGACCGAGCCGGTCGAGAGCGCGCGCGCGGCCTCCGGCTCCGCGGCCGCGGCCGGGATCGCCTCGCCGCGGCCCACGAAGACCAGACCGCCCGCGACCAGGGCCGCGATCACGACCAGCTTCGTGACCATGCAGAGGTTCTGCACCAGGGCCGCGCGCTTCACGCCGAGGAGCGCCACGACGGTCACGCTGCCCACCAGGAGCGCCGCCACCACCGTCTCGCTGGTCGAGCCGGCCTCCCCCACCCAGCCCGGGGCCAGGATGTGCACGCGCGAGGCGCAGAACTTGGCGATCGAGGCGATCGCCCCGGTCGACTGCACCGTCAGCACGACCCACGCGAACACGAAGGCCACCGGGCGGCCGAAGGCCGCGCGCAGGTACACGAACCAGCCGCCGGCGCGCGGGAACGAGCCGCCCAGCTCGGCGAAGGTGAAGCCGGCCGCGATCGCCACCAGGCCGCCGAAGACCCACAGCGCGAGGTACGGCCCGGCGGACGGGACGCGCGCCGCGATCGTGTGCGGGTTGAAGAAGATCCCGACGCCGATGATCCCGCCCATCACGAGCAGGGTCGCGTCGAGCAGCGTGAGCTTGCGGCCCGGACCGCCCTCGCCGCCGGGGTCGCTCACGTGCGCGGCGCCTGTTCGGGACGGAGCAGGGGCACGTCGGGGCGGATGTCGAGCTTCTGCAGGGCCCACAGGCGCGCGTAGACGCCGCTGCGGGCCAGCAGCTCGCCGTGCGTGCCGACCTCCGCCAGGCGTCCGTGCTCGAGCACGGCGATGCGGTCGGCGCGCTGGATGGTCGAGAGCCGGTGGGCCACGACGATCACGGTCTTCTCGCGCATCAGCTCGTCGAGCGCCTTCTGCACCTCGGCCTCGGACTCGCTGTCGAGCGCGCTGGTGGCCTCGTCCAGCAGCAGGATCGGCGCGCCCTTCAGCAGCGCGCGCGCGATCGTGATGCGCTGGCGCTGGCCGCCCGAGAGGCGCGCGCCCATGTCGGCCGCGTCGGTCGCGTACCCCAGCGGCAGGCTCGCGATGAACTCGTGGATGTGGGCCGCGCGCGCGGCGGCCTCGATCTCGGCCTGCGTGGCGCCGGGCTTGCCGTAGGCGATGTTCTCGCCCAGCGTGGCGTGGAACAGGAACGGCACCTGGCCGACCATGGCGTACTGGCGGTTCCAGGCGGAGAGAGCGAGCTCGCGCAGGTCGACACCGTCGACCGTGACGCGCCCCTCGCTGGGATCGATGAAGCGCGCCACGAGGTCGACCAGCGTGCTCTTGCCGGCCCCCGAGGGCCCCACCAGGGCCAGCGTCTCGCCCTTCTGGATCACGAGGTCGATCGCGCGCAGCGCGGGCGCCTCGCCGCCCGGGTAGTGGAAGGTGACGCCCTCGAAGCGGAGCTCGCGCGCCAGGCCGGGCACCGGCTTCGGCTGCGGGTGCTCGACCACGTCGGGGCGCTCGTCGAGCAGCTCCTGGATGCGCGCCGCGGCCCCGATCGACTCCTCGACCTTGGTCCAGGACTTGGTCGCGTCCTTGACGAAGTTGGAGAGGCGCGCGACGTACACGAACCAGGCCGCCATGACGCCGGCCACCGGGAAGAGGTCGAGGCGCACCTTCAGCAGTCCGAGCACCAGCACGAGCACCGCCACGCCGGCCGTGCTGTAGAACACGGCCCAGGCGTGCGAGAGGGCGATGGCGCGCACCATGCGCATCACGCTCTTCAGGTACGAGCCGGAGAGCTGGCGGTAGCGCTCGATCTCGCGCTCCTCGCCGCCGAAGGCCTTGACCGTGCGCACGCCCTGGAACATCTGCGCCAGGCTCTGCACCGACTCGCCCAGGCTCGTCAGGCTCTTCTTCGAGCCCTTGCGCACGCGGCGCGTGATCAGGCGGATCGGGACCAGCGCGATCGGCAGGCACAGGATCACGCCCAGCGTCGGGTAAGGCGCCACGAAGAAGGCCGCCACCAGCAGCGCCAGGGCGTTGAGCGGATCGAGCACGAGCCCCTTCATGCCGATGTTGAGCGTCTCGGTCAGGGTCGTGACGTCCGAGCTGACGCGCGAGATGAGGTCGCCGAGCTTGCGCTCGCCGTGGTAGCGCATCGAGAGCCCCATCAGGTGGCGCGCGACGTCGATGCGCAGGTCGACCAGCATCTGGTACGCGACGCGCCGCGAGGTCGAGGTGAAGGCCCACTGGGCCACGGCCCCGATCAGGGCCAGCACCAGGGCCGTGACGCAGATGACGACCAGCATCGCCACGCGCGGGTCCTCGAAGAGCTGCGCGCCGACGACGTGCGCCTCGATGCGCTCGAAGGCGCTGGCCAGCGGGTTCTGGACCGCCGGCGCGAGCGCGGAGCCGCAGCTCGGACACTCCGTCACGACCGGCACCGCGGCGTGGCACTGGAAGCAGCTCGGATCGGCCGGGAACAGCACCTGGTCCCACAGCGGGATGAACAGCGCCAGCACCGCGGCCTGGGCGGCCGAGGTGATCGCCCCCAGCACGAGCACCCACAGCAGCGTCGGCCAGCGGCGCTTCGCGTAGGGCTCGAGCACCCGCCAGGTCTGGGCCGTGGTCGTCACCGCGCGACGATCATCCCCGCGGGTCGTGGGGGTTGCAAAGGTCGGCGCGGCGCGGGGGCTGTGGCGGAGGTGCGCGCGGGGTGGCGGGCCGGGGGCTCGTGCAGGAATCCGCGCACCGGATCAGCGGGCGGGCGTGCGCCCGCCCGCAGAACCGGTGCGGTCACGCTGACGGCGAAATCGGTAGGCGATCTGCGATCGCCTAGTCGAGCCCGTAGACCTCTTTCTCGCGCACGAGCTGGTCGGCGAAGCGCGCCAGCTCGGTCGTGAGGTAGTCGTCCAGCACCAGGTCGCGCTGCGTGCCCTCGTCCATCGGGATGCGCGTGGGCGGCTTGGAGCGCTGCAGCAGGCGCGGCAGGTACCAGCCGAAGGGCCCGCGGATGGGCTGGGGCGCGATCTGGCCGACTTCCTGCTCGAAGAAGATCGAGTCGGTCACGCAGCTCCCGGTCAGGAAGATGCCGTAGTCGGTCTCGCCCAGGTACTGGGTCAGCGCGTTGCGCTGCACGTTGCGGAACTGGCCCTTGCCCGGGCGCTCGGGGTCGACCGGGCGATCCTGGCTGGCGGCCACGGGCATCTCGTAGAACTCCGAGTACTTCGCGACCATCTCCTCCCAGGGCCGCTGCTCCTCGACCAGCAGGCGCACGACCTCCTTCATGCGCGTGGCGGCGTCTTCCCAGCCGTTCTCGGGCCAGCGGTTGAAGCGGAAGTCGAAGGCCGAGCACAGGATGATGTCGACGTCGCAGGTCACCTGGCCCAGGACCTTGTTCGTGCGCTGCTTGGCGTACTCCGTCAGCTCGGCCTCGCCGGGGTTGCGCAGGCGCTTGAAGCTGTCCATCAGGCGCCGGTAGTGCTTGTAGCGCTCGATGGAGGGGAAGTTCTTCATCTTCAGCGCGATGCTCTCCACGCTGAACATCGAGTCCTTGTAGGGGTCGCTGTGGGCGTGGTAGGCGATGTAGGCCTCCTCGTCCGAGAGCCACGCGCCGGCGTCCTGCAGGGCCTTCTCGAGCAGCATCGTCTTGACCAGCCACTGCTTGGCCGAGAGCACCGAGACCGGCGTGACGCGCGGCAGGATGCGCTCCCAGATCGTGTCCACCGAGATGTCGACCCCGTTCACGCGGTAGAGGATCCCGGGCGCGGGATCGGCCGTGATCGTCGAGACCTCCATCAGGTGCCCGAGGATCTGCTGCAGGATCGTCTGGTCGAACTGCATCTCGCCGGCGTCCTTGACGCGCGGGCCGGCCTCGGGATCGAAGCTGGTCTTGTAGTGCTCCAGGATCGCCTGCCCGGCGGGGTTCTTGAGGATCGCCTCGAGCGTGACCGGCGGGAACTGGGCCGGATCGTCGGGCAGGAACAGGAGCGCGAAGTCCATCTGGTAGCGGATCTTCGCGCGCGGGTCGTAGGAGCTCAGCTCGGCGTAGAAGTCCTGCATGTCGACCGAGCCGTCCGGGAACTCGGCCTGGATGCCCTGCTCGACCGTGCTCAGGTACTCGTCGATCTCGGTCTCGGGCACCGTCAGGCCCTCGCTGGCGCCGCCCTGGACCCGGCGCTGGCGCTCCTCGTCGATGAAGATGCGCGTGCGCTCGTCGGCGATCTCGCCCTGCCCGAGGGGCCCGAGGCAGATCTCCCGCTTGATGCGCTCGAAGGGCACCACCTCCCCCTCGACCACCAGCGGCTCGCCCAGGATCGGGTCGGCCGGGGGCAGGCCGGCCACGTCCGGACGGGGCGTCGCGGCGGGAGCCTCGGGGAAGGCCCCGCTGAAGGGCTTCTCGACCGCCTGCTCGAACTCCTTGGGCTCGTCGATCGGGCCCGTGAAGAAGGGCATGTCGAGGTTGGAGAGGTCGGCCGGCGTCTCCCCCGCGGGCTGACCCGGTGCCGCGGAGCTCGCGGCGGCGGTCTCGGCCGTCCCGTCCCCTCCCCCGCAGCCGGAGAGGGCCAGGGCGGCGACCAGGGCGACGGACGACGAACGGAGGGGCGGGTGGTGGGCGGAGCGCATGCCTTGCGAGTCGGAGGTGGACGGAGGGGCGCCTTACGGGGCGCGTGCACGCGGCGTGAGCGCCCGGCCCTCCGGCGAGCCGGTGGGTGGAAAAAAAGCCGCCGAAGTCTACCCGCGCCGGCGGGCCCGGGCACAACCCAGGGCGGGAGCCCTGCTAGTCTGCGCGTGCGCCCGATGCCCTGCGCCCGCACCGCTCTCCTGGATCGCCCCCGACGCGCTCCGGCGCCGCTCCTCGCGGCCCTCCTCGCGGGCCTCGGCTGCGCGCCGGAGACGCCTGCGACGCCTGCACCGGCGGCCTTCCCCGCCGATGCCGTGCTGCTGGTCGCCGGCCTGCCGCTGACGGCGGCCGAGGTGGCGCCCCTCGCGGCCGACATCCGCGTGCTCTACCCGGAGTACTCCGAGCTCCACGCCCGCCGCCTGGCGCTGACGAACGAGTTCCTGCCGCGCCTCGCCGCGCGCGCGCAGGACCCCGAGGGCTGGCAGCGTGCGCGCGAGGCCTGCGCCGCGGCCGAGGACCTCGAGCGGCTCGCGGTGAACGCCGAGGGCGGCTTCCACGGCCTGGGGGTGGGCCTGTGGAGCCTGGCGCGGCACCTCTCCGAAGGCGAGTGGAGCGGCCCGCTCGAGCTGGCCGGGCGCTGGCTGCGCCTGCGCCTGGAGGCGCGCGAGCCCCACGCCGACGCACGCCAGGAGCGCCTGCGCCTGGCCCTGGTCGAGTTCGCCTTCGTGCCCCGCGCCGAGTCCAGCCTGCGGCTGGACCAGGCCGTCGACCGTGCCACGCTGACCCTGCTCGACCCGGCCTTCGCCGAGGCCGTGCCGGAGACCTGGAAGCACCGCATGCGCGCCACGACCCCATGACCCGCCGGCTCCTCCCGCTCCTCGTCCTCGTCCTGGCGTGGACCGCCAGCCTGCAGCCGGCCGAGGCGCAGCGCTCCCGCGGCCCGCGCAACGCGCCGGAGAACTGCCCCTGGTGCCACGGCGATCCGGCCCTCATGGCGGCGGCCGGGATCGTCTCCCACGGCGGCTTCGAGTTCGGCGCCCGGGACACCGCCTGGGCCGACCAGTTCTTCGGCGGCAAGGACCTCTACTGGATCGAGAGCGCGCACTTCCAGATCGGGCTGTGCCTCACGGCCCACAAGGTCGATCCGGACGAGGCCAAGAAGATCCGCGCCGAGCTGGCCGAGCTGGCCACGGTGCTGCCGGACGTCGACCCGAAGGTGCGCGTGCTCGAGCCCTTCATGCGCGCGCACCTCTACGCGATCCGGGCCGAGCGCACCTACCAGCGCTTCCTCGAGCTGATGCAGGTGCAGGAGTCCGACTTCCCCGACGGGGACTCGGTGTGGCTGCTCGGCACGCCCTACATGGGCGAGGGGCCCTACGTCGGCCAGAAGGGCAAGTTCGAGCTCCTGGTGCTGCCCACGGCCCAGGACCAGGTGGCCTTCCTCAAGGAGCAGTTCGGGCTCTCGATCAAGCGCACCCAGCGCTGGAACGTGATCGACCGCAGCTCCCTGATCGTGGTCACGAACCTGGCCGAGAACGAGCTCAACACCGACCAGCGCCTGCACGGCCACGTGGTCTTCAACCTGGCGATCAACCTGCTCGACGGCTTCAAGCACTACGCCTACGACACGCCCTTCTGGCTGTGCGAGGGCCTGGGGCACTTCATGGAGCGCGAGGTCGACCCGCGCTTCAACACCTTCGACTCCTCGGAGGGCTCGGTCGGCGTGCGCGTGAACAAGGCCAACTGGGACGCCGAGGTCAAGCAGCTGATCCAGTCCGGCAAGGCCCCGCGCCTGGCCGAGATGGTCGCGCTGAAGACCTATGCCGAGTTCGAGCTGCGCCACCACTACGCCTGCTGGTCGATGGTCAAGTTCATGGCGACCACCAACCCCCAGGGCTTCGGTTGCCTGAACGGCAAGCTCCACGGGCGCAAGCGCCCCGACGGCCTGCCGGACAGCGAGGACATCCCCGGCGCCCACCGCGCCGCGATCAGCGAGTGCTTCGGGATGACCTACCCGCAGTTCGACGAGGCCTGGCGGGCCTGGGCCCTGCTGCAGGAGTAGCCCCGCTCCGGGAGCCGTCCGGAGCGCGAAGCGAATTCCGGCGCCGCCGCCGCCGGCGCGCTCTATCCTTGCAGCAGCATGTGGGCACGAAGAGCGGCGTGCGCCCTGGTGGGCGTCGTGGGCGTCGCTTGCCTCGCTCCCCCGCCCCCGATCGTGGTCGACACGCCCTACGGCGTGGTGCGCGCCGCCAGCCGCGGCAAGGCCGACGAGGTCGCCGAGCTGCTGACGCGCCTGGCCCCGGCCGTGAAGACCGTCCTGCCGGGGGCCCAGGACCGCGAGATCGACGTGTGGGTGCAGGAGCGCCTGGCGGTCTACCGCTTCCACCAGCGCCCCGACAGCGTGCGCGGCTTCACCCTGCTGGACGCCGAGTTCGACGCCAAGCGCATCCACCTGCAGGAGAGCGGCCAGTCGCCCTGGTACCTGGCCCACGAGCTCGTCCACGCCCTGATCGGCCCCTCCTGGTCGCCCCTGCCGGGGATCCTGGAGGAGGGCCTGGGCGACGTGATCGCCGAGCGCCTGAACCCCGAGTACGAGGAGCACATCCGCGCCCACCGCCTGCTCAACGCCAGCGCCTTCACGGGCGGGGTGGAGCTGGAGGTCGTCTACCGCGAGCCCGGCGTCGGGCCCTGGCGCCAGTGGCCCGAGCGCACCGTGAGCGGCATCCTGCAGGTGGGCGGGGCCGTCGATCCGGCCACGCTCGGCGAGCTCCTGCGCACGCCGCGCAGCGACCTGCACCGGCGCTGGGCCGACATACCCGAGTCCTTCTACGGCATCTCGTGGCTGATCGTCTCGCGCATGGTCGAGCGCATCGGCCTCGACGGGCTGTACGACCTGTGCCAGCGCGCGCGCGACTCCGGGCTCGAGCTGGTGCCCGTGGCCTGGATCGAGGAGGCGGCCGAGCTCGACCTCGAGCAGCTCGACCCGGCCTTCCTGGCGAGCTGCTTCGACCGCCGCGCGCTCTCGACCGCGCTCTTCCTGCAGCCCGAGGCCTTCGCCGAGGTCGCGGTGGACGCGCTCGCCCCGCTGCACGGGGCGCTGGCCTTCGGCGACGTGTACCGGCGCGTGCGCCCGGCCTTCCGCCTCGGCCACGCGAGCCCGGTGCAGGTCGGCATGAACAGCGGCCCGGTCTACCGCTCGATGCGCCAGGCCTGGCAGACGCTGCCGCAGCCGCTGGCGGGCACGACGACGGCCCCCTGAGCGGGGCGCGCCTTCACTCGGTGCGCCGGAACAGGCGGTAGTCCGCCTCGGGGATCCCCGGGGGGCTCCGGTAGAGCAGCTCGAAGCCCGGGATCGCCGCCAGCACCGCCTCGTCGGCGGCCAGGAAGGCCTCGGCCGCGGTCCCCGGGCGCGGCGCGAGCTGCGCCGGACCGAGCCCGCCCAGCCCGCGCGCCAGGTCCCACAGGACGTACCGGTCCACCAGGAGGTGCCGGCAGCGGAAGCGCTCGTCGAGGAGCCGCGCCAGGTCCGCGCTGGTGCCCTGGTAGAAGGTCGTCCAGAAGGCCTCGGCCGCGCGCCGGCTGCGGTCGGTCTCGTACTTCGGCTGCAGCACGATCGGCCGGCGCGTGTGCGCGAGCAGCGCGGTCGAGTTGACGAAGTCGCCGGCGATCGGCGCGTCGGCTGGGACGAGCTCCTCCACGGCCGCGATCAGGCGCACCAGCTCGGCCCGCGCCAGCGGCGGCAGGTACCAGTCGATGCGGTGCCCGCGCACGAACGAGGCCAGGACGCCGGCCTGCAGCACGAGCAGCGCCGCCGCCAGGCCTTGCGCCAGGCGCCGGCGCGGTGCGCGCGCGAGCGCGAGCACGACCAGGGCCGGCGCCAGGAGCCCGAGCAGCACCACGAGCCGCGCGAACATCCAGCTCACCCCGAGGGCGACCAGCACGAACAGCGCGAGGAAGCGCTCCACGCCCCCACCGCGCCGCAGGCCCGCCCACAGGGCCACGGCCAGGGCGACGGCCAGCGGCCCGCCGCACCACTCGAGGATCCCGGAGGGCGCCAGCGTCTCGAAGGGCCCCTGCCACAGCAGGCGCGCGTCGAAGGAGAGCCGCGTCGGGTCGTCCGGGAAGCGCCCGAGGAAGCGCAGCTTGGCCAGCACGACCTCGTGCACGTGGCCGTAGACGTCCGGCGCCAGCCCGCGGGCCGCCGCGAGACCGAGCAGGGCCGCCGCCAGGATCACGAGCCGCGCCCCGCCGTCCGACAGGACCCGCGCGCGCCGCACGATGGCCGGCGCGGCCAGGGCCAGGGTCAGGGCGGCCAGCGGCGAGACCAGCAGCCCCGTGGCGCGCAGCACCGGCACGAGGAGGCCCGCCAGGAGCGGCGCGACGAGCACGAGCGCGGCGCCGGGCCGCTCGAACGGGCTCCGACCGCCTACGAGGGCGAGCCCCAGCAGCACACCGAGCTCCAGCAGGAAGAGGAAGCTCGTCGCGTGCCAGGTGGCGAGCGCGCCCGCCGCCCACAGACCGGCCCACAGCCAGTCCCGCCGCCGGCCGCGGACCACGGCCTGCGCCAGGGCGCCGAGGTGCAGGGCGAAGAGCGGCAGGGCCGCGTCCTCGCCGACCCACAGGAACCCGATCGTGCGGTAGTTCGCCGGCATGAGCAGGGCCAGCGCCGCCGCGGCGGCGGCCCAGGCAGCGCTGCCCGTCAGCGCGCGCACCCCCACGAAGAGCCCGACGACGAACAGCGCGCTGGCCAGCGACATGACCCACAGCGCCACGACGTGCAGCGGCGCGGGCTCGGCGCGCAGCGCCCGCTGCAGGCGGTCGACCCAGGCCACCAGGAACTCCTGGCCGACCGGGAACTCGCGCGGCACGTCGGTGACGAAGGGGTGCTGCAGGCGCGGATCGGCGTGGAACTCGCGCGGCACGAGACGCCCCTCCTCCATGGCCGCGCCGATCTCCTGCGTCAGGTAGGCGAGCAGGGCCGGATCGCTGCGCAGCAGCCCGCGCGCGTCGACCGCGTCGAAGCCCGGATCGGCCAGCGTGGTGTGGATGCGCACGCCGGCGCCCCACAGGACGGCGCAGGAGAGCAGGAGCCAGGCCAGGGCGCGCACGCGGCGCGGGGCGGCCGGCGGCACGGCGCTGGTCATCGCGCGGTCGGGCTCACCCGCCCGAGCCCGCTTCCCTCTCGAGCTGCTTCAGGAGCTCCACGTTGGCCTGGTAGATCACCGCCAGGAGCTCCTTCTTCTTCTGGAAGTTGCGCTCGCCCGGGTCCAGCCCCTGCACGTCGCGGTAGAGCGAGGCGATCCCCGGCGCGACCGACTTCTCGCGCAGGAGCCGCTCCAGCTCCTCCTCGCTGGCGTCCAGCAGGCGCCGCTGCTCGGCGATGCGCGCCTCCAGCGTGCGCATCTCGGCCAGCACCTCGGCGCGCGAGGCCCGCGGCCGGCGCGCGCCCTCCAGGGCCTGCTGCAGGACCGCCAGCACCTCCCGCTCGAGGAGCGCGTCGCCGCCGGCGAGGCGCACCAGCGCGCGCACCTTCTCCTCCAGGCTCGCGCCCGGCAGCTCGTCGACGGCGGGCAGCGACGGCACGCCCGCGCGCGGCACGCGCGCCGCGGCCGCGGGCAGGGCCGGCGCACCGGCCGGCGCGGCGGGGCGCGGCTCGGGCACGTGCTCCTGCACGCGGTCGCCCCCGGCGAGCACGGCCCGCGCCAGGGCCCGCTCCGCGCAGGTGATCAGCGCCTCCAGCCCCTCCTCCTCGCCGCGCAGCGCGAGCCCGATCGAGAGCGAGGCGCGCAGGATGCGGCCGTCGCCGCGGAACTCGAGCTCGCGGCAGCCCGACAGCAGGCGCCGCGCCACCGCCAGGGCGCCGGCACCCGTCGCGTGCGGCAGGAGCAGGAGCATGCGCTGGCCGCGGGCCGTGCCGAGCGCATCGCTGGGGCGCGTCGAGGAGCGCAGCAGCGCCGTGACCGCGCGCACGATGCGCTGCTCCGACTCGACCCCGTACAGGTCGTGCAGCGACTCCAGGCGGTCGATCTCGATCATCAGGAGGGCCAGCGGGTAGCCGTAGCGCAGCGAGCGCTGGTACTCGCTCGCCATGAGCCGCGCGATCTCCTCGGGCGAGAACAGGCTGCCCGCGGAGCTCCCGAAGTGGACGCTGGGAAAACCGCTCACGATCGTGGTGCGCCCGCGCGCACGCCGAAGATTAGGCTGTCTGGCCGGGACGATGGCCAGGGGGCGCGCCAACGGCGGTGCGCCGGCGGCCGTAGGTTCGCCGGCCAGCGCCCCGGGACCGCGCCCGTTTCCTACAATCCCAGGCTGGCCGCCGCCCTCGACAACCGCCCCGGAGACCCCATGCCCCGCCTCCCCGCCTGCCTCGCGCTCCTCGCCGCGCTCTGGCCCGTCCTCCCGCTCCACGCCCAGGCCAAGCCCGAGAAGCAGAAGCCGGAGAGACAGAAGGAGGGCAAGCAGAAGGAGGCCAAGGAGCAGGCCCAGAGCTCGCCGATCCAGGTCACGGACAGCGAGACCCCGCTCGGCCGCAGCACCTGGAAGCCGGGCTTCGACTACACGCGCCTGGCGCCGACGAACGAGGCCCTGTGGGCCGGCCTCTCCAAGGCGGCGGTCGAGATGGAGGCGGCCCTGGGCGTGGCGGCCGAGGTGCTGGGCGGGACGGTGTGGGTCGCCCGGGCCAGCCTGGGCGAGGAGGGCGGCCAGGCGGCCTGGAAGCTCGAGCTCTTCGTGCCCGGGCCCGACGACCAGCCGCGCCGCGTGGACCTGGCCATCGCCACGGTCGAGCCGCGCGTGCTGGCGCGCGTCGACACGGAGGTGCTCGGCGAGCAGGACCGCACGCGCTGGACGCGGCTGGCCAAGGCGCCGGTCCAGGCCGAGGCCGCGATCGCGACCTGCAAGACCAACGCGCGCGGCGAGCAGCCCCAGGCCAAGATCACCGAGCCGCACGCGCGCACGCTCGAGTTCGTGGCCGACGAGGCGCCCTTCTGGCGCTGCGAGCTGATGGGCATCGAGAAGGAGCTCCCGCGGCGCTACGGGATCGAGGTGCGCAGCGACAAGCCCACCCTGCGGGTCAAGCTGCTCATCGATCGCTTCCCCGGCACGCCGCTGCGCTCCAAGCAGCCGGTCGAGCTGCCGAGCGGGATGCTCGTGCACGACTTCACGACCGGCGACGGCCCGACCGTGACGCGCGAATCGAAGGTGCGCGTGCAGTACCGCCTGTTCCTGCTCGACAACAGCAAGCTGCACGACACCTGGCGCAACAACCTGCCGGAGACGTTCCTCGTCGCGCAGGCTCCGCTCAAGGGCATGACCGAGGGCCTGATCGGCATGCGCGTCGGCGGCAAGCGCAAGATCGCCATGCCCTACGAGCTGGCCTTCGGCGAGCAGGGCAACGAGATCGTGCCGCCGCGCGCGATGGTGATCTGCGACGTGGCGGTCGAGGAGCTCTTCAGCCAGTGAGCGGTGGCGCAACGATGCCGCAGGCATCGTCGCGCACCCGCTCAGGATCGACCCGGGCGCGCGATCCTCGCGCGCCCCCTCTGCTCTGCGCTCGAATCCCCGAGGCGCGCGTGGAACGCGCGCCCGCACCGATCCGGTGAGCCGGGCAGGGCGCCGCGGCCTCGGGCCGCGGCATTCCCGCCCGCCTCAGCGCCCCGCGTAGCGCGGCCTGCGCTTCTCCGCGAAGGCCGCCAGGGCCTCCAGCCGGTCCTGGGTCCCGAGCACGCGCTCGTAGCAGCGCGCCTCGTGCTCGAGCCCCTGCGCCAGCGGGAGCTCGACCCCACCGTCGATCGCGTCCTTGGCGGCGCGCACCGCCACGGGACCGTTGGCGGCGATCGCCCCGGCCACCGCCAGGGCCACCTCGCGCAGCTTGCCGGGCGCGGCCACGCGGTTCACCAGCCCGATGCGCTCGGCCTCCTCGGCCCCCAGCTTGCGCCCCGTCAGGATCAGGTCCTTGGCGCGCGACTTCCCGATCAGGCGCGGCAGGCGCTGGGTCCCGCCGGCCCCCGGCAGGATCGCCAGCGTCGTCTCCGTCAGGCCCAGCTCGGCGTGGGCCGCGGCCACGCGCAGGTCGCAGGCCAGCGCCAGCTCGGTCCCGCCGCCGAAGCAGAAGCCGTTGATCACGGCGACCGTCGGCTGCGGCATGGCCTCGACGTCGTCCATCAGGGCGCGGATGTGGCGCACGAAGTGCGGCACGCGCTCGAGCGGCATGGTCTTGCGCTCCTTGAGGTCCGCGCCGGCGCAGAAGGCCTTGTCGCCGGCGCCCGTCAGGAGCAGGCAGCGGATCGAGAGGTCCTGGCGCAGCTCGGCCAGCAGCGTGCGCAGGCGCCGCAGGGTCGGGAACGAGAGGCAGTTCATCACCTCGGGCCGCTGGAGCGTGAGCCAGGCCAGGTCGCCCTCGCGCTCGAGCGTGACCAGGCCCGGCTCGGACGGAACGTCGGCCGGGAATTCGGGGGAGACGGTCATCGGCGCATGGTAGCGCCGCGCGCGGGCCGGACCGCCCGCGCCGGGCGCGTAGAATCGGCCGCGCCGGCCGCGAAGATGCCCACCCACAGAGCCGCCCTCCCGACGAACCACGGCGCGCGGACCGGCTCCGTGGAGGCGCCGCGCGCCCGCGCGCTCCACCTGGTCGCCGGCCTGCTCGCCCTGGTGGGCCTGGCCGCGCCCGCGCCGGCCCAGGAGCCCGTCGCCGCGCCGGCGCGACCGAGCTTCGTGCTGATCGTGGCCGACGACCTCGGCTGGTCCGACGTCGGCTTCCACGGCTCGCGCGGCTGCGCGACACCGCGCCTCGACGCCCTGGCCCAGGCCGGGCTGGTCTTCACGCAGGCCTGCAGCGGCGCGCCGACCTGCTCGCCGGCACGCGCGGCGCTCCTCACCGGCAAGGCCCCGGCGCGGCTGCGCCTGACCGACTCGGTCGGCGTGGAGCGCGCCGGCACGCCCGCGCCCGGCCTGACGGCGGTGCAGAGCCGCCAGAAGCTCGGCCTGCGCGTCCCGACCCTGGCGAGCGAGCTGCATCGCGCCGGCTACCACACGGCCCTGATCGGGAAGTGGCACCTGGGCACCGATCCGCGCGAGCACGGCTTCGACGAGGTGCGCGCCTGGATCCCGGGCGGAGCGGTGCCGAGCCACTTCGAGACCGAGCTCGAGGGCCTCGATCCGCCGGCGCCGGGCCAGCACCTGACGGAGCGCCTGACGCGCGCCGCCGTCACGTACCTCGAGGCCCGCGGCGACGAGCCCTTCCTGCTCGTGCTGTCGCACTATGCCCCCCACACGCCGCTCGAGGCCCCGGCCGAGGAGGTCGCGCGCGCGCGGGAACGGGCCGAGGCCGCCGGCGTGAACCCGACCTACGCCGCCCTGGTGTCCGGCCTCGACGCCAGCGTGGGCGCCGTGCAGGACGCGCTCGTGCGCCTGGGACGCACCGAGCGCACGCTGCTCGTCTTCACCTCCGACAACGGGGGGCTGCTCGAGCACGGTGCCCGGGGCGAGCCTCCCGTCGCGGTCACGACCAACGCGCCCCTGCGCGGCGGCAAGCACGGCCTGTACGAGGGCGGCCTGCGCGTGCCGCTCGTCCTGTGGGGCGGCCCCGTGGCCCGGCGCGGGACCGTCGCCACCCCGGTCGTGGCCATGGACCTCCTGCCGACGCTGCTCGGCCTCGCCGGCCTGCCGGCGCCGGCACCGCTGGACGGCGTGGACCTCGCCCCGCTGCTGGCGGCGGGCGGCGCGCTTCCATCGCGCGCGCTCTACTTCCACTACCCGCACCGCCGTGCGACCTCGGCCGTCCGGCGCGGCGACGAGAAGCTCGTGCACGCCTGGTCCAGCGGGACGAGCGAGCTCTACGACCTGGCCGCCGACCCCGGCGAGACGCGCGACCTCGCCGGCGAGCGCCCGCAGCGCGTGCGCGAGCTGGAATCCGAGCTGCGCGCCTGGCTCACGTCCGTCGGCGCCGACGTGCCGGTGCGCACCGGGCGCTAGCCGGGCGCCGGCCGCTCGCCGTCAGCGCGCCAGCGCCGCGCGCGCGGCGGACAGGACCTGCTCGACGTCGAGCTCGTGCCAGCAGCGCAGGGCCTCGGCCGCCGGCAGCGGGCAGCGCTCGCGGTGGCACGGGCCGCAGGGGACGGTCGTGCGCAGCAGCACCTCGTCGCCGCGCTCCCCGGCCGCGTGGCGCGGATCGGTCGGACCGGCGACGCAGGCCACGGCGGCGCCGACCGCGCGCGCCACGTGGCGCGCGCCGGAGTCGGCGCACAGCACCAGGCGCGCCTCGGCGCAGTGCGCGGCGAGCTCGGGCAGGTCCGCGGCCGGTGCGCGCACGCTGCGCGCGCCCGGGCACGTCGCGGCGAGTGCCGCCTGGGCCGCCTCCTCGCCCGGCGCGGCCAGGAGCAGGAGCGGCAGCCCGCTGGCCCGCGCGAGCGGGGCCAGCACGGCGCGCCAGCGCTCCGGCGGAAGCCCCTTGGCCGAGCCGGGGCGCGCGCCGACGCTGGCGAGCAGGAAGGGCTCCTCTGGCGCGAGGCCGAGCTCCGCGCGCCGCGCGCGGGCGCGCGCGCGCCAGCCCTCGCGGACCTCGAGGCGTGGCCGCGGGTCGCGCACGGCGACGCCCACCAGGCCGGCGAGCTCCGCCAGGCTGCGCTCGAGCGGTCGCGGCAGGTAGCGCCGTCCGCCGCCCGCGCGCCCGAGCCCGAGCGGCGTCGCGCCGCGCTCGCGCGCCGGCACGGGCGCGTCCGTCAGGAGCCAGGCGCGCCCGTCGCGCGCGAAGCCGATGCGGCGCGGGATGCCCGCGCGGAAGGCGCGCCAGGCGCTGCGGAACGAGCCCGTGCACAGCAGCGCCGCGTCGTGCCCGCGCCAGGCCGCCGGGTCGGCCGGATCGACGCGCCGCGCGCGCACGAAGCGCTCTTCGAGCAGCGCCAGGTGGCGCGCGGCGCCCGCCAGGGTCAGCTCGCCGCCCTCCAGGTGCGCCGCCAGCGCGCGCACGAGCGGCTCGGCCATGACGAGGTCGCCGACCCAGGCCGGGAGGCGCAGGAGCAGGCGCGCGTCGCGCGCGAGCGGCGCGCCGGGACTCATGGCGCGGGTCTCATCACGCTGGGGCCGCGGCCGGCGCCGCGAGCAGCCGCGCAGCCGCCTCCAGGACCCGCTCGGGCGCGAGCGCGCGCATGCAGCGGTGGTGCCCGAGCGGACAGACGCGCTGGAGACACGGCGCGCACTCGAGGTCCGCGAGGCGCACGACCTCGCAGCGCTCGAGCGCGCTGGCCGTGAGCGCGGGGAAGTTCGGCCCCATCACGGTGACGCAGGGCACGTCGAGGGCGGCCGCGAACCAGCGCGGGCCCGAGTCGCTCGAGACCAGCAGCGCGGCCTCGGCCACCAGCGCCTTGAGGCGCTCGAGGTCGCGCGGCTCGTCGGCGAGGTCGAGCACCGCATGGCGCGCCGCGCGCGCGACGGCGCGCAGCACCTCCTCCTCGCCCGGCCCGCCGGTGACCACGCCGCGCAGGCCGAAGCGCTCGTGCAGGAGGTCGAGCGCGCGCGCGTGGTGCTCCGGCGGCCACATCTTGGCCGCCCCGAAGGCCGCTGCCGGCGTGCACAGCGCGTAGCGCTCCTCGCGCGCGAGCCCCAGCTCCGCCAGGCGCGCGCGCAGGGCCGCGCGCGCCCCGTCCGCGACGTACAGGCGCGGGTGCAGGCTGGCCGGCAGGATCCCGAGCAGTCCGGCCACGTCGGCCATGAGGTGTGCGCTCGGGATCGGCACGCGCCGGCCGCCGCGCGCCGGCGGCACGACCCGGTGCGTGAGCAAGGCCCCGCGCCCGGCCAGCGCGGCCCCGGCGCGCAGCGGGATCCCGGCCCGGAAGGCGCGCCAGGCGGCACCCAGGGAGTTGGAGAGGAGCAGCACGGCGTCGGGGGCGAGCTCGCGGTACAGGGCGCGCTCGGCGGCGCCACGCGCCAGCGGACGCAGGTGCGGCGCGAGCGGCCCACCGGCCAGCACCGCCGCGAGGTGCGCGCGCACGACGACCGTGACGCGCTCGAAGCGCCCGTCCGCCACGGCCGCCTCCAGGATCGGCGTGGCCATCACCAGGTCGCCGACCCAGTTCGGCGCGCGCACGCACAGGTGGCGCGGGAGGGTGGAGGCGCGCGGCAACGGGCCGATCAGACTCGCGCGGCGCGAGCGGGTCAACCAGGCGAGCCGGCGCCCCGGGCAGGGTCGCCGGGGGCCTTCCACCGCCGGGGGGTTCCCCTCCGGGGCGGCCGAAGCTCGAATAGTCGGCTCGGACGGCCCCCGCGGGGGCCGTGCGGTCCCACCTCCGACTCCCCGTCATGACGCAAGCCACCGTCCCCCAAGCGCACGCCTCCTCGACCGACGAGTTCAACCCCCGCCTCTCGGCCGAGGCGAACTTCAACGCCGCCGCGGACGTCCTGGGGCTGGACCAGGGCGTGCGCGAGGTCCTGCGCCAGCCGGACCGCGAGATGACGGTCAACATCCCGGTGCTGATGGACGACGGCAAGCTGCGCTGCTTCACGGGCTACCGCGTGCAGCACAACTTCATGCGCGGCCCCTGCAAGGGCGGGATCCGCTTCGCGCCCGACGTGAACCTCGAGGAGGTGCGCGCGCTGGCGGCCTGGATGACCTGGAAGTGCTCGATCGTCGGCATCCCCTTCGGCGGCGCGAAGGGCGGCGTGATCTGCGACCCGAAGCTGCTCTCGATGGGCGAGCTGGAGCGGCTCACGCGCCGCTACACCGCCAACATGATGGACATCCTCGGGCCCGACCGCGACGTGCCGGCCCCGGACGTGGGCACGAACGAGCAGACGATGGCCTGGATCATGGACACGTACTCGATGCACGTGCGCCAGACCTCGACCGCGGTCGTGACCGGCAAGCCCCTGGCCCTGGGCGGCTCGAAGGGCCGGCGCGAGGCCACCGGGCGCGGGCTGATGATCGCCATGCGCGAGGCCCTGAAGACGATGCCGGACATGCCCGAGAAGGCGCGCATCGCCGTGCAGGGCGCCGGCAACGTGGGCGGGATCGGCGCCCTGCTCCTGCACCAGGCCGGGCACCGCATCGTCGCGCTCTCGGACGAGCGCGGCGCGATCCACTCGCCGGAGGGCCTCGACGTGCCGCCCATCATCGCCTGGATCGAGGAACAGAACCGCCAGCCGCGCGACAAGCGGCGCTTCCTCGACAGCTACCCCGGCGCGGAGAAGCTGACGCCCAAGGAGAAGGTGATCGAGTACGACTGCGACGTCCTGTGCCCGTGCGCGGTCGAGAACCAGATCACCTCGCGCAACGTGGAGCGCGTCAAGGCGCGCCTGATCGTCGAGGGCGCCAACGGTCCGACCACGCACCTGGCCGACCCGGTGCTCGACAAGAAGGGCATCGTCGTGGTGCCGGACATCCTGGCCAACGCCGGCGGCGTGACGGTCTCCTACTTCGAGTGGGTCCAGGACCGCATGGGCTACTTCTGGCCCGAGTCCGAGGTGAACAAGCGCCTCGAGGCGACCATGGTCACGGCCTTCGCCGAGGTGCACCAGTCGGCCCAGAAGCACGGCGTCTCGCTGCGCCGCGGGGCCTACATCCTCGCGCTCGACCGCGTCGCGCAGGTCTACAAGCAGCGCGGGCTGTTCGCCTGAGCGATCCAAGATCGCTCTCAGGTTTCGCCGTCAGCGTGACCGCCCCTGCCGGCCGCGCGGGCGCACGCCCGCGCGGACTCACCCCCGCCGCAGCTCCAGCCCGAAGCGCAGCGCCTGCACGAGCAGGATCGCCGCCAGGATCAGCCGCCCGCCGTGCACGAGCTCCGGATGGTGCGCTGCCTGGACCCCGCCCAGGGCGCCGAGCAGGGCCCCGGCCGCCAGCGGCAGGCCCAGCGAGTAGCTGATGTTGTGCGCACGCGCGTGCAGCCAGAGCGAGCGCAGGGCCGCGACCGCACCGGCCGCCAGGGCGCTCGCGCGCGCCACGCCGAAGCTCGTGCCGAGCAGCAGGAACACCGCCGGCACCATCAGGACGCCGCCGGCCACGCCCAGGAGCGGCGTGAGGAAGCCCCCGCCCACGCCGATGGCCAGCGCCAGGGCCGCCACCACGGCCGCGTCGAGCGCGGCCACGCCCGTCAGCGAGCTCGTGAAGAAGAGGAGCCGCAGCCCCGCCACGGCCAGCACCACGGCGAAGACCAGCTTCAGGCGGCGCTCGTCGATGCGGCGGGCCAGCGCGAAGCCGAGCTGCGCCCCGACCAGCGCGCCGAGGGCCAGCGGCACGACGATCGGCCAGACGAGCTGCGAGTCGCGGCGCACCAGCTCGGCCGCGGTCGAGGACACCGTCGTGGCCAGCACCACCAGGATCGCCGTGGCCGCGGCGCGCTTCAGCGGCACGCCGCGCAGCCCGTGCAGCAGCGGCCCGGCGAAGATCCCGCCGCCGATCCCGCACAGCGCCCCGGCGAAGCCGATCGCGACCCCCGCCAGGGCGAACCAGGGCGCGGGCCGCTCGCGCGGTGACGGCTCCGGAGCCGTCACCGCCCGCCCCCGCGGGCGAGGCGCGCCGCCAGCGCGCTCGAGGAGTGCTCCTTGGGGTCGCCGCAGATCGCGATCTGGATCCCGAGCTCGAGGTCGAGCGCGCGCTCGGGCACGCTCTCGACCGTGTAGTCCGTGCCCTTGGCGTGCACGGCCGGGCGCAGGAGGCGCAGGGTCGCCTCCAGCGTCGGCTCGGGGAAGGCGGTGACGAAGTCCACGCAGCGCAGCGCCGCGACCAGCTCGGCCCGCTCCGCCAGCGGCAGCGCGGGCCGCCCCGGCCCCTTGGCCGCGCGCACGGACTCGTCCGTGTTCAGGGCCACGACCAGCGTGTCCCCCAGGGCCCGTGCCGCCTCCAGGTAGCGCACGTGCCCGACGTGCAGCAGGTCGAAGCAGCCGTTGGCCAGCACGACGCGCCCGCGGCGCGCGCGCGCGAGCAGCGCGGCCAGCGATTCACGATCGAGGAAACGGGTCGGCGACGGCACGAGACCTGGGCGAGAGGATCCCGGGCGAGACCGCGCGAGTAAAGGGGCGCGCGCTCGCCACGGCCACCTGTCAGGCTCCCCTTCCCTCTCCGCGGCCGCCGCCCCCGCGCGCCCGCGCATCGGCTCGGATCAGGCCACCGGCGCCGCCAGCCCCGGCTGGGGCGCGAGCGGCAGGGCCGAGCGCAGCTTGTCGAGCGCGCACGGGACGGCGCCGGGCTCCATCACGACCACGCCGGCGGCGGCGTTGGCCAGGCGCAGCGCGCGCGCGCCGTCGCACCCGACCGCCAGGGCCAGGGTGAAGGCGGCGGCGGCCGTGTCGCCCGCGCCGCTGACGTCGAGGGCCTCGGAGCCGGCCGCGGGTACGGCCAGCGTCGGTCCGGTGCGCGAGACGAGGCGCATGCCCTGGTTCCCCAGCGTGACCAGCACGTGCTCCGGGCCGGCCTGGAACAGGAGCTCGCGCGCCGCGCGCTCGATCGCGGCCGGGCCGTCCAGCTCCTCCGGCGGCCGGCGCGTGGCCAGGGCCAGCTCGCCCAGGTTGGGCGTGATCGCCGTCAGCCCGGCGAAGGACTCGAAGGCGCGGCGCGGGTCGAGCACGACCACGCGCCCGGCCACGCGCAGCGCGCGCGCCGCGCCGGCCAGCTCCGCGCGCAGGAGGCCGTAGCCGTAGTCCGAGAGCAGCACGGCGTCGAGCTCGCCGCCCAGCTCCGTCAGGCGCTGGGCCAGGCGCGCGCGCACGGGCGCCGGCGGCACGCCCTCGGGCTCGCGGTCGATGCGCAGCACGTGGTGGCGTCCGCGCCCGCGCTCGGTGCCGAGGATGCGCGTCTTGGTGGGCGTCAGCCAGTCCGCGAGCGTCTCGATGCCCTCCACGTCGATCCCGTCGCGCTCGAGGCCCGCGACCAGCTCGCGTCCGGACCGGTCGCGCCCGACCAGGCCGAGGGCGTGCACGCGCGCCCCGAGCGAGCGCAGGTTGCGGGCCGCGTTGGCGGCCCCGCCCGCGCCCAGCTCCTCGCCGCGGTGGCGCAGGACCATCACCGGCGCCTCGCGCGAGAGCCGCACCGGCTCGCCGTAGAGGTAGTGATCCGCAACCAGGTCGCCCACGACCGCCACGCGCAGGGCCGAGAAGTCCGGGACCACGTTCGTCGCCACGCCTCGCCCCTCAGCACACCTCGTCGGCCGCCGCCGCCAGCGCCGCGTCGCGCAGCCGCTCGGGCACGGGCCGGGCCGCGGCCGTCAGCCACTCGACACCGGCCTCCTCGGCCAGGAAGAAGTCCGAGCGCACGCCCATGAAGGCGTTGTAGCGGATCGAGTAGTGCAGCTCGCCGGCACGCGTGGCCGCCTCCGAGAGCGCGCGGTCGAGCTCGCGCAGGCGCGGCTGGAAGCGCTCCCAGCCGGCGCGGTCGAGGGCCAGGACCTCCGTCACGAGCGGCTCGTAGCGCCGCGCCGCCGGGAAGTCGTGGTGGGCCGCCGCGCGCGCGTTGACGAACCAGGGCATGCAGGCGGCGAGCTTCTCGACGAACAGGTTCTCCTCGGGCCCGAAGTCGAGGCACGAGCTGACGGTGAAGTCCGTCAGCGAGCCGGCGCGGGCCGGGTCGACGAAGCCGCCCTGGATCGCCAGCTGGTGACTCTCGGTGCCCGGGAAGGGATAGAAGATCGAGGTGCGGAAGCGGCCGATGCGCGCGCGCGCCAGCAGGTCGACCGTCTCCAGGCGCTCGGCGTGGGTCTCGTAGGGCAGGCCGACCATCACGAAGCCCGAGGTGTGCAGCCCGTGGGCCTCGCCCACGCGCACGGTCTCCAGGATGTCGTCGTCGGTCATGTAGCGCTTCAGGATCTCGCGCCGCACGCGCTCGGAGCCCGACTCGATGCCCAGCTTGAGGATGCGGCAGCCGCCCTCGGCCAGCTCGCGCGCGAGCGTCGGGTCCAGGCGGTTCACGTGGCTGTTCACGACCCAGGGCACGGTGAAGCCGGCCGCGCGGTAGGCGCGCGCGAAGGCGATCGCGTGCGGGGCGTCGAGCGTGAACAGGTCGTCGTCGAGGATGAAGGTGCCGATCCCGGGGTAGCGCTCCAGCACCCAGCGGATCTCCGCCACCATCTGCTCCGGCCGGCGGAAGCGGAAGAAGCCGATCTGCGAGGTCCCGCGCCCGAGCTCCTCGCGGTAGCGGTCGACGATCTTGTGGTTCAGGCAGTAGGTGCAGCGGTACGGGCAGCCGCGCGAGGTCATCAGCCCGAACCAGCCCTGCTTCTGGGCCGTGATGCGGCCCGTGTCGAACAGCTCGTAGTCGGGCATCGGCAGGGCCGCGAAGTCGGGGAACTCGCCCACGGGGTTGCGCACCCACAGGGCCTCGCTCACCGGTGCCGAGTCGGCCGCGGCCGGCCGGCGCCCGCCCCTCCAGGAGACGAAGTTGGGCACGTCGTCGGGGCTCTCGCCGCGCTCGATCCGCGTGACGAGCGCCAGCAGCGCGTCCTCGCACTCCCCCACCCCGACGTGGTCCCACAGGCCGTCGGCCATGACCGCCTCGGGCACCATCGTCGGGTGCACGCCGCCCACGACCAGCGGCGCGAGCGGGGCGCCGTCGCGCGCCGCCGCGGCGCGCAGGACACGCGCCAGGCGCTGGGCCTCGACGTACTGCATCGTCAGGCACGAGAAGCCGATCAGGCCGGGCCGCCAGGTGCGCACCAGGGCCACGAGCTCGTCGTCGCTCGGCACCGGCGGCAGGTTCTCGTTCAGGTTGACGAGGCGCGTCTCGTGCCCCGCGCGCTTCAGCACGGCCGAGAGCGAGGCCAGGCCGTGGTTGAACCCCATCTGCGTGTAGAGGTTCGGATAGACGAAGAGGACGCGCATCCCGCGCGAGAGCCTAGCCCAGACGGCAGGCCGAGCAAGCCGAGCACGGTGAAAGGCGCCCGCGCGGGCGGTCAGCGCTCCGCGAGACGCAGCTCCAGGCCGGCCAGGCCCGCCCGCACGCCGCCGCGCACGGCCGCTCCGTGGCGTCCCTGCGGATCGTGCGCGTGGAGCTCCACCTCCAGGCCGGCCGGAACGAGCAGCGCGAAGCGCCCGTGCGCGTCGCTGGTCGTCCCCCCGCCCGCATACCTCGCGCCCGCGTGCACGAGCACCACGCCGGCCCCCGCCAGCGGACTGCCGTCCGGCGCGAGCACGCGGCCGGCGACGGATTCCTCGGGGCGCGCGGCGCGCAGCACGAGGTCCGGCACCGTGCTCGTCTGCCCGGCCTCGACCGTCACGCCCTCGACGCGCGCGGGGACCAGCAGGCGCGCGGCGTCCGGCGGCGCCGCGGCCACGACCATGAAGCGTCCCGGCGGCAGGCCGCCGAGCTCGTAGCTCCCGTCCGGCGCGCTGCGCACGATCGGCGGCGCGAGGTCCGGCGCGATGTCCACCAGGAGCGGGAACACGGCCGCCAGCGGGCGCAGCTCCTCGCTCCAGCCCGGGAGCGCCGCCAGCTCGGGCCCGAGGCCCACGCCCACGCCCTCCAGCGGCCCGCCCCACTCGTCGCGCACGCGCCCGCGCAGGCCTCCGCCGCGCGCGAGCTGGAGCTCGCCCAGGCTGACCAGGCTCTGGCCCTCGAAGCGCGCGCGCGGCAGGCGCAGGAGCTGGCGCACGGTGCCCTCGGCCGAGGCCACGAGCTGCAGCTCGGCGACCCCGGCCACCTCGGCCCGCGCGAGCACGAGCCAGACCGCGCCGGCCGCGTCGGCGCGCGCGCTGGCGCCCACGGCCTGCCAGTCGCCCTCGGTCGGCTTCAGCCAGGCGAGCTCGGCCCCGGTCAGCGGGCGCGCCTCGTGGTCGAGCAGGCGCGCGCCGAGCGTGAGCACCTCGCCCGTGGGCGGCGGGGCGGGGCGCGCGGAGGCCGGTGACGCGGCGACCGGGGCCGGCGCGCGCGTCGCCTCGCGCGCCTCCAGCGCAGCCTGCGCCTCGGCGACCGACAGGCGCGCGGGCGCGGCGGGGGCCGGAGCCTCCGGACGGCAGGCGGCCAGCGCCAGGGCGACCAGCACCGCCACCCGCGGGCGGGTCACACGCGCTCCTCCCGCCGTCCTCGGGGGCGGGGACCCGTCGGGGCGCGGGGCGGCGAGGGCGACTCGGAGCGCGGCGCGGGCACGAGCAGGTCGCGCGGACCGAAGCGCTGGGCGAGCTCCTCCAGCCGCTGCGTCGCGCGCGCGCTGGCCGGCGCGAGCGCCGCGAGGGCCGCGCCCTGGGCCGCCAGCTCGGCCACGCGCGTCGCCAGCAGGCGGCGCGGCTCGACCGCGCGCGCGCGCGCCTCCTCGACGGCGCGCGCGAGCCCCTCCAGGAAGCGCGTGACGAGCCCGTCCGCGAGGCGGCGCGCGTGGCTGCGCGCCTCCTCCTCGAGGATCGCCAGGGCTCGCTCGCAGGCCGAGCGGCGCAGGGCCCGGCGGCCCTCGTCGCCCAGGCGCTCGTGCTTCTCGCGGCTCGGCAGCGCGGCCGTCGGCGCCTCGGGCGGTCCGAGCAGCGCGCGGCGCACGTCGGCCGGCGAGCGCCAGGTCAGGCGCTGGCCGAGCCGTGCGCGCACCGGCACGGCCTCGACGTCGAGCACGCGCAGCGCGGCCGGCTGCTCGCTCGCCGCGCTGCCCGCCAGGCCCTCGGCCGCGGCGGCGACCAGCGCGCGGAAGTCGAGGCCGCCGGGGGCCAGCTCCTCCGCCAGGCGCGCGGCGCGCTCGGCCAGGTCCGAGTCCGGCGCGAGCTGCGCGGCCAGCACGCGCCCGGCCGAGCGCGCGAGCTCGACGCGCGCGGCGTCGAGGCGCGGGCCCAGGCCCGCGCCCACGAGCTCCGCCAGGCTCGCGCCGCTCGCGAACCAGTCCTCGATCGCGCGCGCGAAGGGCGCGCCGAGCTCCTGGGCCAGGGCCCGGGCGCGGGCGAGCGTGGCCGCGCCGAGGCGCGCGCCGAGCTCGTCGAAGAAGGGCGCCGTCTCCCAGCGCGCGCGCTCGCGCGCCCCGAGACGCTCGAGCGCCTCCAGGCGCCGGGCCAGGGTCGCCTCGGCGCGCTGGCTCTCGGCCGTGCGCCGGGCCAGCTCGTCGGCCAGCGGCGTGGCCGCCAGCTCGCGGGCCTCCGCCCCCAGCTCGCCGGCGCGGCGTAGCGCGCTCGCGCACAGGGCCTGCAGGGCCTCGTGCCCGTCGAGGACCGCCGCCAGGGCGCGCGCGAGGTCGGCGAAGCGCGCGCTCGGCCCGGCCGGCTCCTCCACCCCGTGACGGCGCGCGGCGGCGGCCGCCAGGCAGTCGAGCGCGAAGACCGGTACGCTGCCGCGCTCGATGGCGCGCGCCAGGGGCTCGGCCGTCGAGAGCCGCTCGAAGGCCGACACCAGGGCGGCCGGGTCGCTCGCCTCGCGCGCCGGCACGAGCTCGCCGTCGGGCCCGAGCTCGCGCGCGCGCGCGTCGACGTTGAGCACCAGGAACAGCGGCTGGAAGCGCTCCAGGAGCTCCTCGATGCCGTCGAAGACCGTGTCGTCCGCCAGCTGCGCCGCGCGCACGACGAACACCGCCGCGCGCGCGCGCTCGGGCTCGCCCAGCCAGGTCTCGCCGTAGCTCGCGAGCAGCGGCGCGTGGACCGGCGGGCACTCGACCAGCTCCAGCGCGGCCCCGGCCAGGGCCGGCGAGGGCAGCGTGCGCTCGACGCGCCGCGGCGCCGGAGCCAGGTGACGCGGCGGATCGAAGACCTCGCCGGCGGCGTGCGCCGCGCGCACGCGCGCGGCCAGCTCGGCGTGGGCGTGGTCGAGCACGAGGCGCAGGGCCGCCGGGTCGGCCGGCGCGCGCGCGCTGCCGTCGAAGGCGGTCACCAGGGCCGACTCGCGCGCGCCCGGACGCAGCACGGTCAGGGCCGGATAGCTGGGCAGGTTCGAGGGCGCGCCGGTGGCGACGCCCATCAGGGCCTCGATCAGCGTCGACTTGCCGGCCTTGGGCGGCCCGTAGACGAACAGGTGGCTGCGCTCCTCGGCCACGCGCGTGGCCAGGGCCTCCAGCTCGGCGGCGAGGGCGGCCAGGCTCGCGGCGAGCTCGCGCGCGGCCGGCAGCTCGGACGCCAGCGCGGCGAGCCGGGTGCGCGCCTCGCCCAGCCCCTCCGCGAGCGGGCCGAGGACGCGCTGGAACTCCTGGGCGAAGAGGGCGAGCTCGCTCTGCTGCATGGCGAGCGCGATTGTCGTGGCGCCGGGGCGCGAAGCAACCCCCGAGGCGCCCGGCGCCCCGGCTCAGAGCTCCTGGCGCAGGTAGAGCGTGGCGCGCTGCAGGTAGCCGTCCCCGAGGGCCCGGGTGAAGAGCGCCTGCTGGTCCGCCACCGGGATCTCGTACTCGAGGTTGCGACGCCAGCTCGAGGGGTCGTCCTGGATGCGGCCGTGCTCCTCGCGGAAGACGCGCAGCTCGTCGAGCAGCTCCGGCAGCCTCTCGCGCTCGCGGGCCACCAGGTAGGCGGTGAAGGCCCAGCTGGCCTTGGCCGCCTCGTCGACGTACTTGCCGCGCTTCCAGCCCATGAAGTGGCCGGGCGCGAGGCGCTCCTTCTGGTAGCGGTCCCGGACCGCCGCGGGCCAGCCCGCGTGCTCGGTGGCCCACACGAACTCGTCGCGCCAGGGGAAGCAGTACACGGCCCCCTTCAGGGCGATCTCCATGTGCCAGGCGTAGCCCTGCACGAGCCAGTTGGGCAGGTCGCCGAAGCGCCGCAGGAGGCACAGGCGCGCGAAGCGGTTCACGAGCTCGTGCTCCGGGTCCCACTCCTCGACGCCGTCCGGCCGCTCGAGGTAGGCCGCGCACAGCGGATCCCCGAGCACGAAGCCCTGCAGCGCCGTGGCCTCCCTCGACCAGGTCTCCAGGTACGGGAAGCGCGCCGCCAGGTCCTTCAGCAGGCTCTCGAAGTCGTCCTGGTCGGTGGCGACGAAGAGCGTCATCGTTTGCGTGTCGAGCGGGGCCCCGTGGGAGCCCCACTTCGTGACCACGACCGGCGCGCTGGTCACGGGCGCGGGCTTGGGCGGGGCCAGCGTCCAGGGATGGTCGCCCTCGCCCTCGGGATCCTCGGGCAGGGGTGAGTCCCCGCCGGCCGGCTTTGGCTTCTCCGGCGGGGCCTTGGCCGCCAGGAGCGGATCCTTGGCCACCTTGCGCACCGCCGGCGCCGGCAGCTCCTGGTCGAAGCGCGCCAGGACCTGGCCCGCCAGGGCGAGCAGCGCCGGGGCGCGGTCGTTCGAGGCGCGCGAGGCGAGCAGGAGCCGCCCGCTGGCGTCGAGGTCGAGGCGGTAGGCGTGGGCGCCGGCCCAGGGCAGCCAGGCCTCGAGCGCGGCGCGCGCGGCCGGCGGCAGCTCGGCCGGCAGCGCGGCCGGATCGAGGCGCCGCTCGCCCCAGTGCACGGGCGCGCCGTCGCCGGCGGCGAGGGGCGCGGCGAGGAGGGCGGCGGCCGCGCTCCAGGCCAGGATCCGCGCACGCGCCCGGCCCTGCGATCGCTTCGGTTTCATCGGCGCTCCTCCAGCCAGCGC
>DASVAP010000033.1:0-47421 GCA_036376275.1 Planctomycetota bacterium
GCTGGCGGGCGCGGACATGGGCGCCGCCTGGCTGCTGCCGCGCCTGGTGGGGCTCGGGCGCGCCACGGAGCTCCTCATGCTCGGCGACTTCATCGACGCGCGCCGGGCCGAGGCGATCGGGCTCTACAACCAGGTCGTGCCGGACGCGGAGCTCGAGGGCGCGGCGCAGGCGCTGGCGCGCAAGCTCGCCGCCGGCCCGACGCGCGGCCTCGCCGTGACGAAGCGAATGCTGGACGCCGAGGCGGCCATGACGCTCGAGGCCGCGCTCGGCGCCGAGGGCTGGATCCAGGCCGAGTGCATGCTGCACCCCGACTACCGCGAGGCCTACGAGGCGTTTCTCGCGAAGCGCGCGCCGGACTTCGTGAAGAACGCCCCGGGGGCGCGCGCCGGAGCGCCGGCGTGAGCCTCGCGGGGCTGCGGGAGCGCGCGCGCGCGCTGGGCGAGCGCCTCGGTCCGTCGGTGGCGCAGAAGGACGAGGAGGCCGCGGCGCTCGCGGCCGTGGCCGCGCTGGCGCAGGAGAACCTGCTCGCCTGGACCGTGCCCGCGCGGGACGGGGGGGCGCCGACGGAGGGGCTGTGCAGCGCGGACACCGTCTCCGTGCGCGCGCTGGTCGCGCTGCGCGACGAGCTGGCCTACCACTCGGGGATGCTCGACGTGATGCTCGTCATGCAGGGCCTCGGCTCCTTCGCCGTGGCCCTGGGCGGTCCGGAGCGCCTGCGGCGCGAGGTCCTGCCGGAGGTCGCGGCCGGCAGGGCGATCGCGGCCTTCGCCCTGACCGAGCCGGGCGCGGGCTCCTCCCTGGCCGACGTCGCCACGCGCGCCGAGCGCCGCGGTGAGCGCTGGGTGCTCGACGGCCACAAGACCTTCATCTCGAACGCGCCGATCGCGCGCTTCTTCACGCTGCTCGCGCGCACCGCGCCGGCAGGAGAGAAGGGTGGCGGGCTCTCGATGTTCTTCGTGCCGTCCGACGCCTGGGGTCTCGACGTGCAGCCCTTCGAGGTCCTGGGGCCGCACCCGATCGGCGACGTGATCCTGAAGGGCTGCGAGTTGCCGGCCGAGTTCCTGCTGGGCCGCGAGGGCCAGGGCCTCGAGCTCGCGCTGGCCACGCTCGGGCGCTTCCGTACCTCGGTCGCCGCGGCGGCGAACGGCTTCGCGCGCCGCGCCCTGGACGAGTCCTGCGCGCACCTCGGGACGCGGGTGCAGGGCGGCAAGCCCCTGGCGCGCCACCAGGCCCTGCGCTTCGACCTGGCCGAGATGGACGTGCGCCTGCGCGCCGCGCAGCTCCTGGTGGACGAGGCCGCCGCGCGGGTCGACGCCGGCGCCGACGCGACGGCCGCCGTGGCGCGCGCCAAGCTCTTCGCCACCGAGTCCGCCGGCTGGATCTGCGACCGCGCCGTGCAGCTCCACGGGGGCCTGGGCGTCAAGCGCGGCTCGGTCGTCGAGCGTCTCTACCGCGACGTGCGCGCCCTGCGCATCTACGAGGGCACGAGCGAGATCCAGAAGGGCATCCTGGCGCGGGCGCTGCTCGGCGAATGACGCCCGGCTCCCTGGGCCTGTCGCGCGTCCACCCGATCCGGTATCACTGAGGGCTCGCGCCATGGCCCGCTTCCAGCGTCACCTCTTCGTGTGCACCAACGAGCGCACGCCCGACGACCCGCGCGGGTCCTGCTCGGCGCGCGGCTCGGTCGCCGTGGCGGCGGCGCTCAAGGAGAAGGCCCACGCCTGCGGGCTGAAGCGCATCGTGCGCGTGAACAAGGCCGGGTGCCTGGACCAGTGCGCGAAGGGCGTGACGATCGTCGTCTACCCCGAGGGCACCTGGTACGGCGGCGTGCGCCTCGCCGACGTCGACGAGATCGTCGAGCGCCACCTGGTGCGCGGCGAGCCCGTCGCGCGGCTCGTGATCCCCGACGACCAGCTCACCGGCAAGGAGCCGCCGCGCGGCTCCGGAGCGAAGGCCTCCCCATGACGAGGATCCCGACCCCGACGCTCGACGAGGAGTCGCGTGTCCTCTTGCGCCGCATCGTCGAGAGCCTGGCCTGGCGCCAGCTCGCGGTGATCAACATCCTCGGGCACGGGCTCAAGTTCGTGACCGAGCTGGACACGAAGCAGCGCGTGGTGGGCGAGCTCGACCGGGCCCTGGAGCTGTTCCAGAGCGTGCGCGCGCTCTACGGCGAGCTGGGCTGGACCGACATCGAGGCCGCCGTGCGCGACCGGGCCGAGCACGTGCCCTACCCCGAGTCGCGCCTGGAGTTCGGCGTGGCCTACTACGTCAGCGGCCTGACCGAGGAGGTGGCGATGCAGAGCTTCGTCGAGTGCGCCTACGCGCCCTTCGCGGCCATCGCGAGGCGGCACGTGGAGGCCGCCCAGCACCGCCCCGAGCCGACGCGCTTCCTCGAGTACTGCGCCGAGCCCGGCAACCGCCCGCACGCCCAGGAGCTGCTCGATCGCTGGGTCGTGGCGGCGCGCCACGCCTTCGGCCGTTCCGACTCGCCCAACGACGCGCGCGCGCTCAAGCTCGGACTGAAGACGAAGCGCGCCGCCGAGCTCGACGGCATCTTCTGCGACCAGCTCGCGCCGTTCCTGGCGCGCTGCGGGCTGAAGCTGCCGGCGCTCGAGGGCTGACGCCTTCCCGAGAGCGTTGCGCCTTTCCGGAGCGGGATCGGAGGAGCGCGGAGACGCGGAGGGAAGACGCGGAGGGCGCGGAGACGGAGGACGGAGGAGGGCGGCGCGCGCTACACGTCCCGCAGGCGCACGACGCGCTCGACCTCGGCGTGGGGCAGCGTGAGCGTGCGGTGCTCGACCGCGATGCCGTACTGCTTCGCGTCGGACAGCCAGCGCGCGCGCGTGGCGGGATCGGCGTGCACGGCCGCGTCGCGCATCAGGAGCTCGCCGCCCTGGACGGCGTCCCAGCGTCCGGCGATCACGCGTGGGCCGCGGGTGTAGACCACCACGGTCTGCCCGTGCCACTCGTCGTGGCCGGGATGGAAGACGAAGCCGGTCATCGCGCGCCGAGCATAACGCAACGGACCGGCCGGGCGCTTGCCGGGCCGGTCCGTCCGGGATCGAGCGCTCGGGCTCAGGGCGCGCCGATGTCGAGCTCGAGGGCCTGCGTCAGGCCCAGGCGCACGCGCGCGCGCGGGCGCAGGTCGAGCAGGGCGCCCTGCACGTAGTAGGTGCGGCCGACGAGCGCGAGGTTCATGGGGATCACCAGGTCCGTCCCGACCGGCTGGCCCATGCCGGACCAGACGCCCACGTTGCGGATCAGCCCGTTGCCCGGGATCAGGAGCTCGCCGGGGCCACCGGCCATGCCGGCGCGCGGGACGAGCGTGCCACACGGGTAGTTCTTGTCCGGCTGGGGCGAGAGGCCGAGGACCGCCAGGGCTCCGGGCGTCTGGGTGCCGAGCGGGTTGTCGAGTCCGAGGCGGATCGTGCCGCCTGCCTTGGGCGTGCCCGCGAGCACGACCAGGCTGCCGTCCGGGTTGAAACCGCAGCCGTAGGAGGTGAGGCGAGCGTAGGGCGGGACCCGGTAGAGGAACACGCGGCCGGCGCCCGTCGCGCGCGTCGCGTTGCTCGCGGCCGCGACCATGCGGCCCTGGAGCGCGACGGCGCGCCCGATGCCCTCGCCGCTGCTCGCGTGCAGTCGCGCACCCGGGTACCAGCGTCCCAGGCTGCGCTCGTGCAGCTGGACCACGCCGAGGTCGCCCAGCCCGAGGGCGAGCGTGTCGTCCTCGAGGGCCATGCTCCACACCTCGCCGCCGGCCGGGATGCGCGCGCGCTCGTGCCAGGCGCCCTGCTCGCGCTCCCACACGAAGACGGCGCGCTCGCCGGCGCCGGAGAAGACCGCGGCCAGCGTGTCGCCGTGGAGCTGGATCGCCCCGAGGTCGCCGAGGCCGGACCCGAGGAGCTCGGCCGGCACCAGCTCGGCCGCGAGGCTCCAGCCGGCCCGGCCGCGCAGGAAGACCTGGACCGCGGCGTCGCCCGAGCTGCCGCGCGCCGCGAAGGCCGCGGTGTCGCCGGAGAGCTCGAGCGGGAAGGCGCCCTCGTAGGGGCGCTGGGGCGCCAGCGGGACGAGCTCGCCGTCGGGCTGCCACGTGCCGGACTCCAGGCTCCAGGCCTGAACGCGAGCGTGGCCCCGGGGATCGAAGCCCGAGGTGACGAGCCGCTGTCCGTCCAGGCTCGAGTACGCCTGGCGCATGCGGGCCTCGAGCGCCCAGCCCGCGCCGTCGCGGCGCACGATCGTCGTCTCCTGGTTCTCGGAGTCGGAGGTCGCGTAGCGCTCCCCGTCCAGGTCCACGAGGCTGCCGTTGGCCGGCACCCTCGCCAGGGTCCAGCCCCGGCTGTCGCGCTGGAAGAGCGCCTGGGCCTCGAATCCGTCGGGGTCGGCCCCGCCGGCGGCGAGCCAGTCATCCTCCAGGGAGAGGCTGTTCACGAGCACCAGGCCGGCCGGGTCGCGGCTCGTCTCGAGCACGGCGACCTCCTTCAGGTCCTGCGGCTGGGCGGGGAGGGGAAGGAACGCGAGGGCGAGGAGGATGGACATGGGTTGGGGTGCTCCTCCCCTGGTAATGACGCTATCCCACCGGGAGCGCGGAGGTCGGGAATCCCTGGTCGTGGCGTCCGGACGCGCGCGGCGGGCTGCTACCGTCTGCGGAGGTCGTGAGCCCAGGGGTCCCCATGCACGTCGTCTTCGTCGAGCCCGCCTTTCCCCGCAACCAGCGCGAGTTCGTGCGCGCCCTGCACGCCGTCGGGGCGCGCGTGACCGGCATCGGGGAGCGCTCCGTGGACGCCCTGGACGGCGACCTGAAGGGCTGGCTACACCGCTACGAGCAGATCCCCTCGGTCACGAACGAGCCGGCCCTGCTGGCAGCCGTGAAGCGCGCCCAGGCGCGCGAGTGGGTCGACCGCCTGGAGGCCACCGTGGAGGCCCACATCCTGCCCACGGCGAAGGTGCGCGAGGCCTGCACGATCCCCGGCACCAGCGTGCGCACGGCCTTCCTGTGCCGCGACAAGCCGGCCATGAAGGAGGCCCTGCGCCAGGCCGACGTGCCCTGCGCGCAGTCGCTGGGCACGAGCTCGGCGGCCGAGGTGCGCGAGTTCGCGCGCCAGGTCGGCTACCCGCTGATCCTCAAGCCGCGCGACTCGGCCGGGGCGGCCGGCACGCACCGGGCCGGGAACGCGCAGGAGCTCGAGCAGGCCCTGCGCGCGAGCGGCGTGGCCGATGGTCGCTCGGTCGCGGTCGAGGAGTTCATCGAGGGTCACGAGGGCTTCTACGACACGCTCACGATCGACGGGCGCGTCGTGCACGACTTCGTCTCGCACTACTACCCGAACGTGCTCGAGGCCATGCGCACGCGCTGGATCTCGCCCCAGGTCGTGACCACGAACCGCGTCACGAGGGAGAACTACGGCGAGGTCATGGCCCTGGGAGCGCGCGTGATCCGGGCCCTCGGGATCGGCACGAGCGCGACGCACATGGAGTGGTTCTTCGGTCCGAAGGGCCTCAAGTTCTCCGAGATCGGCTGCCGCCCGCCGGGCGTGCTCGTGTGGGACCTCTACGGCGCCGCCAACGACATGGACCTCTACGTCGAGTGGGCCAAGGCCATCGTGCACGGCGGGACCGACGTGCGCCCCTCGCGGCGCTTCGCGGCCGGGATGATCGCGCTGCGGCCCGACTGCGACGGTCGGATCTCGCACACCGACGGCGTCGAGGAGCTGCAACGTCGCCACGGGCAGTGGATCCTCGACATGCACTTCCCCGGACCCGGTACGCCGACCCAGGGCGTCGAGGCGGGCTACATGGCCAACGCCTGGGTGCGCCTGAAGCACCCCGACTACGACGGTCTGCGCGCGGTGATGGACGACATCGGGCGCACCGTGAAGGTGCACGCGCGGTAGTCGATCGAAGTTCGGCCAGTTGATCTCGCCGTCAGCGCAGCCCCGGGGCGGGCGCGCGAGGCTCGCGCGCCAGGATCGCCGCCGCTCAGTAGACCTCGAAGGGCGTGCTGCCCGTCACGCTCGCGCCGGCGGCGTCCTGCACGGTCACCGTCGCGGTCCAGGTTCCCGGCGTGCCCCCCAGGACGGCCGGCAGGTAGTGCGAGAGCAGCGTGCCGCCGCGGTGGGTGAGCGGGAAGGTCGCCAGCAAGGTGCCGGCCGGATCGCGCAGCTCGACCGTGCCGGTCAGGGGGTCGCTCGGCCCGTTCGGGTCGCGCGCGTGCGCCAGCAGGGCGAAGTCCTGGCCGCCCGTGACGCGCGCGGGCTCGGCGCGCACCTCGAGCAGCGCCGGCGGCGAGTTGGCGGCGCGGCGCACGTAGACGCACCAGTCGCCCGGACCCGGGGTCGGGCCGAGCGCGACCTGGCCCGGGCCCGCGACCTGGGCCACGGCCGTGTCCACCAGCGGCCCGCCGTTGCGGGCGTCGAACCAGCTCACGCGGAAGCTCTCGCTGCTCGCGCCCAGGTCGAGCGTGACCTGCCCGCCGAAGGGCAGGTAGACGAGGTAGTGCTCGCCCGGCTTGGCCAGCACGTGGGCCTCGATGCCCCCGCCGGCCAGCGCGTCGGCCGAGGCCATCTCGGCGAAGGGCACGTGCGCGCGCAGGAACTCCGTGGCCCGCGCGGCGAGCGTCCACAGGTTCTCCCGGCTGCGGAAGTCCTCGCAGTCGAGGTCGGTGTGCGGGAAGCCGAAGCCGAAGTACCACTCGCACCCGCCACCCTGGACCAGCAGCATCGGCCACAGGGAATCTCGCCGGATCACGTCGTGCCAGAAGTCGAAGGCGTCCGGCACGACGCCGTGGCTGGCCGGGGTCTGCTCGTCGAAGTTGACGACCCACGGGCGTCCGGAGCCGGCCGAGGACTGGATCAGCTGCTGCGCGCGCGGCGGGGTCAGCACCGGATCGCCCTGGATCGAGACCAGCTCGAGGTGCGTGCCGAGCAGCGGGTTCAGCGTGCCGAACAGGTCGCCGACCACGTTGTGGATCCCGATCGGGTGATCGTAGGGGTCGAGCGTACGGATCTGGTCGGCGAAGGCGATGCGCTGCTCGGTCGTGTTCGTGTTCTCCTCGCCCAGGTTCCACATCAGGCCCGGGGCCCAGGCGAAGCGCGCCACCAGCTCGCGGTAGTAGAGCTTGCGCTCGATCCCGAGCGTGCCGCCGTCCAGGGCGTGGTCGTTCTCCGTCTCCTGCGTGATCACGTGCCAGGCGATCCCGGCGCGCGTCATGTGCTCGAGCACGCGCTCCCACTGCGCCAGCTTGCTGACGTCGAAGCGCAGCTTGTCGCTGGAGGGCGTCCAGGGCCAGACCTCCTGGCCGTCGCCGCCGTCGATGTTGTAGGTGACGGTGTAGAGGCTGTTGACGCCGCGCCCGGCGAGGTAGGAGAGCGCGCCGAACAGGCGCCGCCCGCGGGTGCCGCGCCAGGTGGGTACACCCAGGTCCTCGTAGTCGCCGAGGTGCGCGTCGAAGTGGTGCAGGCCGTCGAAGTGCCCGGAGGTGTTGAGCGCGCTCTGCGGGCCGCCCTGGTCGAAGGTGGCGTCGAACTCGTAGTAGCCGAGCAGGTTCTCGGGGCTGCCGGCGCCGTTCTTCAGGAAGTGCTCACCCGTCTCGGCGAAGCGCAGGTGGTGCGTGCCGACGTAGTCGAGGCGCCCCCGGGCCAGGAAGCCGGGCGCGGAGGGATCGGCGGGCGCGACCTGGAAGCTCCCGCCCGAGCCGTCGAAGGAGAGCGGCCGGCCGAGCTCGAGCGCCTGGCTCAGCGCGATGCCCGGCCCGGCGCGGAAGGAGGCCGCGTAGTGCCAGGTGCCCGCCTGGTCGGGCGTGAAGGTCGCGCGCCAGCGCGTCCCCGCCGCGGCGCCCGAGTCGGCCGCGTTGCCGTCGGCCGCGAAGTAGCCCGGCACGAGCCGGCGCGTGCCGGAGTCCGGGTGGTAGAAGCTGACGAGCAGGCGCAGGTCGAGGAACGGGTTGGGCGTGCCCGACTCGGAAAGGACCTCGTCGTGGGTGAAGGTCAGCGCGAGCTTGTGCCACTTGCGCGTCTCGCCGGTCAGCTCGCCCGGGGGACCGCCGGTCCAGAAGTGCACGACGACCTCGTCGCTGAGCAGACCGGCCAGCGGGTCGTGGAAGCGCACCGCCAGGTGCACGCGTCCGGCGCGCGTCGGGATGACCCGCGGCGTGAAGGTGTCCTCGTCCAGGAACTTGACCGGCGGGCCGGAGAGCTGCGCCCACTCCACGCGACGCGTGCTCGGGACGTCCAGGCGCTTCGGGCCCGTGAGCGTGGCGGCGAGGTCGACGAAGGTCGCCGGCGCCAGCACGTCGACGTCCGGTCCGGCGTCGAGCTGGAAGGTCTGCGGGCCCGCAGAGGAGAGGCCAGCCGCCAGTGCGGCGGCCAGCGTGACGAGCACGGGCCGTCGGAACGCGCCGAGAGCCACGGCGCGCCGTGCGGGGAGGCGCGGGGACATCTTCCTTCTCTCCAGGAACGGTGGCTGCGGGAAGAGGGGTATGGAGGCCGCGGCCACCAGGGGGGACGGCCAGTCTAGCGGGATGGGCCAGACCGAGAAGGGGGCCCGCCGACTTGTCTCGTCGCATGGCTCGGCCCGGCGAGGCTCCCGTCGGGCTGGCCCATCCAGGCCCTGGACGGGGACGGGGAGGGTGCGGTGTCGCCGGGAGTCGGAGAATCGCGCGCTCGGACGAGGGGCGGGGTGGGGGAGGGAGCTCGTCGGGGAATGCGCGCAGCGGATCAGCGGGCGGGCATGGGGTCGCCCGGAGGGTGGGTGCGGTCACGCGGATGGGGTGGATCCGTGGGCGATCGCTGTGGACGCGGGAGCCTGGTCCGGAATGCGCCGCGGATCGCCGGGCGGGCTCGCGCCCGCCCGGCGGACCGCGGCGGTCACGCTGACGGCGAAGTCAGTAGCCGATCTGGCGATCGGGCTAGGCCTTGACCCGCGGTGGGGCCGGCTCGAGGGCGCCGGAATCGCGCAGCGCCGCCAGGACGCGCTCGCGCCAGGCCGGCCGGCACACGACCAGCTCGTGGTTCTTCGGGTTGCGCTGGTTGTAGAGGTGCTCCTCGCCGCGCAGCTTCGAGACGTGCCAGCCCAGGGCGCGCGCGACCGTCTCGGGCGCGCAGGTGTCCCACTCCTTCAGGCCGACCGTGTGGGCGTAGACGTCCGCCTCGCCGACGAGCAGGCGCGCGACCTTGTAGCCGGCGCTGCCGCAGGGCACGCACTCGGCGCCGAGCGCCGCGGCGAAGCGCGTCACCCACGGGGGCGTGTGGCTGCGGCTGACGACGATGCGCGCGCGGGCGCCGGGAGCGCCCGTGCCCGGGAGGAGCTTCGTCCCGGCGCTCGAGCCGGCGCGCTCCTTGCCCGGCACGGCCACGCCCCACAGGACGTCGCCGTCGCTCGGCAGGGCCACGGCCGCGAGCGCGCAGCGCCCGCCGACCGTCAGGGCCACGTGCACGGCCCAGTCCGAGCGTCCCTCGCTGAACTCCTGCGTCCCGTCGAGCGGATCGACGATCCACGCGCGTCCCTTGGCGAGGCGCTCGACCGAGTCGACCGTCTCCTCCGAGAGCAGCCCGTCCTCCGGGTAGCGCCCGCGGATGAAGCCCTGCAGGAAGCCGTCCGCCGCCTGGTCGCCGACATCCGCCAGGGTCTTGCCCTCCCAGCGCTTCTCGGCCCGCAGGCCCGTCACGCGCCGACCCGCCTCGCGTGCGGCTTCGATGGCGAAGGCCAGGTCCCGCTCGATCTCGTGGTCGCTCAGCATGGGGGCAGTATCGGCTCGATCCCCACCCCGCTCCAGCCTGGCCCCGGGGCTGCGGCCCTCCCCATCCTCTGCCTCCGCGCCCTCCGCGTCTTCCCTCCGTGCCTCCGCGCTCTCTTCTCCTCGGAGCGGAAGCGGAGGAACGCGGAGACGCGGAGGGCGCGGAGACCGGCCTGGCCGACCTCAGCAGGGCCGGAAGAGCGCCACCGAGGCCGTGAAACCGTGCAGGAAGTTGCGCCCGCCGACCGGGCCGATCTCGCCGGCCGCGAAGAAGCCCGCCAGGGGCACCTCGGCCGCCAGGCCGCGCTGCACGCAGCTCGCGTCGTGGTCGGGCTTGCCGAACATGCGCGCGCCGCGGCCGTTGCAGGAGAAGAGCAGCGCCCCGCAGGAGCGCGGATCGGTTGCGCCGAGCCGTCCGTGGGGCGCCAGCAGGCTCTCCAGGTCCTCGCCGGCCGAGGCCGCGTCGCGCACGAGGAGCTGCACCGTCTGGCCGCGGCGTACGAAGTCCGACACGGCCACCGCGCGGTTGCGCTGGTCGAGCGCCATGATCCCGCGCACGAGGAAGTCGGCGCGCGTGAACTCGGTGCGGCGCGGATCGATCGCGAGCCCCAGGAAGGGCATGCTCGCACGCGGCTTCTCGCAGCGGCCCAGCTCGTTCAGCGTCTCCATCAGGACCTCGAGCGCCGGCCGCCCGCCGAGCTTCTTGATCAGGTTGCGCTCGCAATCGGTCACGACCCAGGGCTTGCCGACCGGCCGGCAGCCCTGGCTGACGACGGTGACGAGCTCGATCCCGCCCTCGAGCGCGATCACGGTGCAGCCCGCGTCGCGCACGCCGTCCGCCGTGAAGAACAGCGTCTGACCCGGCCCCAGCGCGCCGCTCGCCATCCCGCCCATGGCGGGGACTCCGGGCAGGGCCTCGTTCAGGCGTGCGAGGTAGGCGTCGATCGGGAAGGTGAACGGATCGGCCAGGAGCAGCAGCCCGGCGCGCTCCTCGTCGTCGACCGCCGGCAGGGCCGAGAACACCGGGTTGCCGTCCTCGCCCGCATGGGCCGTGACCGCGAGCGAGCGGATCGTCGTCCCCGGCAGGCAGGCGGCCCACAGCGCGAGCCCGGGCCGGCCCTCGACCTCGCGCGAGCCGCCGATCACGCTCTCGGCCGTGCAGCCGGCCACGTGGCGCGCGCCCGTGCGCCGCGCCAGCGTCGGGCCGAGGCCCTCGAGCGCCGGCCCGTGGTGGTGGGTCGCGAAGGCCAGCACGAGGTCCGGCGTCGCGCCCGCGAGCCCGGCCTCGAGCTCCGCCACGGCCTCCGCGATCGCGCGCGCGGGCTCGGCCTCGGTCGAGAGGGCGCCGGAGAAGCGCGGGCGGTCGCTGGGGGCGGGCATCGGCCCCATCCTCGGTCGAGCGTGGCCGCGCGCGCAAGGGATCGCCCGCGAGCCGTGCGCTGGCCGCCCGAGCGCCCTAGAATCTCTCGCCGCAACGCCGAGCCGACCCCCTCGCGCGAGGGGAGTGGCAGGCCGCACGAAAGGCCCCCCAGACCATGAGCCAAGCCAAGAACCCGGGCTCCGAGCTGCCGCTGCAACAGCAGGAAGAGGTCGTCATCCGCTTCGCCGGCGACTCCGGCGACGGGATGCAGATCACCGGCAACCAGTTCACGCACACCTCGGCCCTGGTCGGCAACGACCTGGCGACCTTCCCCGACTACCCGGCCGAGATCCGCGCCCCCGCCGGCACGCGCCCGGGCGTCTCGGGCTTCCAGGTGCGCTTCGGCTCGGCCGACATCCACACGCCCGGCGACCAGCCCGACGTGCTGGTGGCCATGAACCCGGCCGCCCTGATCGTCAACGTCAAGGACCTGAAGCCGGGCGGGGTCCTGATCGTCAACACGGGGCAGTTCTCGGACAGTGACCTCAAGAAGGCGGCGCTGGCCAAGAACCCGCTGAAGGACGGGACGCTGGCGGCCTACCGCGTGATCGAGATCGACATCAACAAGCGCGTCAGCGAGGCGCTCAAGGGCACGCCGCTCTCGACCAAGGAGGTCCAGCGCTGCAAGAACTTCTACACGCTGGGGCTGATGTACTGGCTGTACTCGCGCCCGCTCGAGCCGACCCTCAAGTGGCTCAAGGAGAAGTTCGCCAAGCGTCCCGAGCTGGCCGACGCCAACATCCTCGCCATGCAGGCCGGCTACAACGCCGGCGACATCCACGAGCTGTTCCAGGGCCGCTTCGAGGTCCACCGCTGCGACGAGCTGCCCAAGGGCACCTATCGCAACATCATGGGCAACGACGCGCTGGCGATCGGCCTGGTGGCGGGCGCGAAGCTGGCGGAGCTGCCGATCTTCCTCGGCTCGTACCCGATCACGCCGGCCTCGGGCATCCTCGAGACGCTCTCGACCTTCAAGAACCACGGCGTGATCACGTTCCAGGCCGAGGACGAGATCGCCGCCATCTGCGCGGCCCTGGGCGCGGCCTACGCCGGACACCTGGGCATCACCTCGACCTCCGGGCCGGGCATGGCGCTCAAGGGCGAGGCGATGGGCCTGGCGGTCTCGATCGAGCTGCCGCTGGTGATCGTCGACATCCAGCGCGGCGGGCCCTCGACGGGCCTGCCGACCAAGACCGAGCAGGCCGACCTCCTGCAGGCGATCTTCGGGCGCAACAGCGAGGCGCCCATGCCGGTCGTGGCCGCCGCCTCGCCGGCCGACGCCTTCGACGCCGCGATCGAGGCCGTGCGCATCGCCACGACCTACATGACGCCGGTGATCCTGCTGTCGGACGGCTACATCGCCAACGGGGCCGAGCCCTGGCGCCTGCCGAAGATCGCCGACCTGAAGCCGTTCCCGAAGCGCTTCCTCGATGCGGTCCCGGAGGGCGGATTCCTGCCCTACGCGCGCGACGCGCACCTGGCGCGGCCGTGGGTCAAGCCCGGTACCCTGGGCCTCGAGCACCGCGTGGGCGGCCTGGAGAAGGCGCACCTGACGGGGCACATCAACTACGAGCCCGAGAACCACGAGTTCATGGTGCGCATGCGCCAGAACAAGGTCATGGGCGTGCGCGAGTCGATCCCGACCCCGAACGTGCTCGGCGACTCGACCGGCGACCTGCTGGTCGTCGGCTGGGGCTCGACCCAGGGCGCGATCACGAGCGCCATCGAGAAGCTGCGCGAGAAGGGCCGCAAGGTCTCGAGCCTGCACCTGCGCCACGTGTGGCCGCTGCCGAAGAACCTCGACAAGATCTTCGGCTGCTTCCGCTCGGTGCTCGTGCCCGAGATGAACATGGGCCAGATGGCGCGCGTGCTGCGCAGCGAGTACCCGCAGCACAACATCATCAGCTACCCGAAGGTGCAGGGTCTGCCCTTCCGCACGTCCGAGCTCGTCGCCAAGGTCGAATCGCTGCTGGAGAAATGAGCATGTCCCCCGAGACCGTTCCCACGCCGCCCGCCCCGCTGACCAAGAAGGACTTCAAGTCGGACCAGGAGGTGCGCTGGTGCCCCGGCTGCGGGGACTACGCGATCCTGAACAGCGTGCAGGCCCTGATGGCGACGCTGGGCATCCCGCGCCACCAGATCTGCTTCGTGTCGGGCATCGGCTGCTCCAGCCGCTTCCCGTACTACATGAACACCTACGGGTTCCACTCGATCCACGGGCGCGCGCCGGCCATCGCCACGGGCATCAAGACGGCCAACCCGGAGCTCTCCGTGTGGATGGTGACCGGCGACGGCGACGGGCTCTCGATCGGCGGCAACCACATGGCGCACATCCTGCGCCGCAACGTCGACCTGAAGATCCTGCTGTTCAACAACGAGATCTACGGCCTCACCAAGGGCCAGTACTCGCCGACCTCGCCGGTCGGGCTCAAGACCAAGTCCACGCCGATGGGCTCGGTCGACCGGCCCTTCGACCCGCTCGGCTTCGCGCTGGGCTGCGGCGCGACCTTCGTCGCGCGCACGATCGACTCGCACCTCAAGCACATGGAGCAGGTCCTGGCCGCCGCCGCGCACCACAAGGGCACGGCCTTCGTCGAGATCTACCAGAACTGCGTGATCTTCAACGACGCCTGCTTCGAGTCCTTCTCCGAGAAGGGCGTGCGCGACGACAAGACCATCGACCTGCGCCCCGGCCAGCCAATGGTGTTCGGCAAGGAGCTCGACAAGGGCATCCGGATCGTCGGCTGGGAGCCCAAGATCGTGCCCGCCGCCGAGGCCGACGTGTGGCGCCCCGACACGGCCTCGCCCGGCCCGGCCTTCGTGATGTCGCACCTGCACCACGACCCGGCCATGCCGCGCCCGATCGGGCTCCTGCGCTCCGTGCAGGCCCCGATCTTCGAGGAGGCCGTGCACGCCCAGCTGCGCGCCGCCAAGGCGAAGCGCGGCGAGGGCACGCTCGAGGAGCTGATCTACGCCGGCGAGACCTGGACGGTGTGAAGGTGGGGCTCTTCGGCAAGGAAGAGCCCTAGCGCGTCGGCCTGCGCACCCGACGGCCGACTCATGGTCTGCGGCCGGTGCGGGTACGTGCACTGGTTCCTGGGGGAGTGAGCGGAGAAGAGGGAAGGGCGCGGAGACGCGGAGGGAAGACGCGGAGGGCGCGGAGGAGGGAAAGGAAAAGAGGGGAGAAGTAGGGAGGAATCGGGGAACCGGGGCGGGTGAGGAGGGTCGTTGGGGCAGGAGTAGCTCCAGGGATGGATGGCGATACGCGCTCTCAGCGCGCAGGTGATCGCGGCGGCGATCGAGGTCCACCGGGAGCTCGGGCCCGGGCTCCTGGAGTCGGTCTACCGGTATTGCCTCCTCCACGAGCTGCGTGAGCGCGGGTTGCGGACCGAGAGCGAGGTCCCGCTGGCCATCACCTATCGCGGCACGCCGACTCCCTTCCGCTACCGGCTCGACCTCTTCGTCGAGCAAGCCCTGATCGTGGAGCTCAAAGCCGTGCACGCCTTGGAACCCCTGCACACGGCCCAGCTCCTGACCTACCTCCGCCTCGCCCACCGCCCCCTGGGCCTCCTCATCAACTTCAACGTCCCGATCCTCTCCCGAGGCATCCGCCGAGTCGTCCTCGCCCCGACGCCCCCTTGACCGTCTCCTCCTCCCCCCCCTCCCTTCCTCCTCCGCGCCCTCCGCGTCATCCCTCCGCGTCTCCGCGCTCCTCTCCTCTTCTTCCTACCGCGGCACGCTCGCCAGGATCTCGTCCAGGTAGCCGACCCAGAACGGCTCCTTCGCCTCCGGCCCGCGCACGACGTACACGTCGCCGTCGCGGTCGAGCAGGCACGGGATCGCGCGCGCCGCGGCGCTGCCCTGGCCCGAGGTCGTGCCGAGCAACGCGAAGGGCCGGTAGGCCGCCAGGAACTCCGCCGCCGAGAGCCCCTGGTGCGCCACGGCCGCCCCCAGGTGCGCGCGCGCGAAGGCGGCCGGGTCGCCGAGGTCGTCGGGGCCGAGGAAGTAGAGCGGGACGCGGCCGGAGGGATCGAGCGCCTCCTTCGGCAGCGGGAACGGCACCAGCTCGGCCGCGAGGGCCACCGACCGTCCCGCCAGGCCCGCCAGCTCGCGCGTGGCGAGCTCCAGCCGCTCGCGCACGAAGGCGCGGTCCTCCTCGGTGGCCGGGTACCAGTGCACGGACTTCTGCATGCCCTCGTACTCCTCGCTGGCCGGGCGCTCGCGCAGGTAGTAGTAGACGGCCAGGCTGTTGCGGCGCCGTCCCGGGGGCGCGGTCAGCGGGTGCGGGTGGCCGTGCAGCGAGCGCGTGCCGGTGTGGAACAGCACCGCGCGGTTGGCGACCGGCAGGATGCGGCGCACGGGCTGGCGCGCCTCGTTCCACAGCTCCAGGTGCCCGCCGTACTCCTCCTTCCAGTCCGGGTTGACGTACACGATCAGGTTCAGCACCTGGTGCATGTCGTTCCCGTGCGGGTGGCGGTTCGTGTCGGTGTGCATCATCAGGCGCCCGCCGCGGCCCGTGGAGTGCAATCCGCAGTGCCCGTAGGTCGGGTCGGGGATCAGGTTGGCGATCCCGGTGAGCCGCTCGAGGAAGGCCAGGAACACGCCCGAGTTGAGCTGCGCCATGAAGTGGCGCGTGAAGGGCGGGAACTGGGTCTCGTCGTCGCAGCCGAGCTTGGCGCTGTCGGCCTCGCGCTTCCAGGCGGTGCGCCCGGGGCCGTGCATCTTCCAGGCGATGTCCGCGGGGCCCGGGTACTCGCGGATCAGGTGCTCGATCACCTCCGGCGGCAGGAAATCCTCCAGCACGACGTGCCGGAAGGGCGCGGCGTTCTGGAACGAGTCGCCGAGCGCCTCGGCGCGGCGGGCGAGGTCGGCGCGGTCGAAGTAGAAGGCCGGGATCGAGGGCAGGGGGGCCATGGCGAGGGCAGCGCGAGCATACTCTCTCGACCATCCGCCTCCTCGGCCTCGCGCTCGCGCGAGCGTCCGCCCCGAGACCCCGCCATGACCACGCCGCCGCTGCCCGAACACTGTGCGCCCTGCACGCGCGCGACCCCCGCCCTCGACCCCGCCGCCGCGCGCGCGCGCCACGCCCTCGTCCCGGACTGGACGCTCGACTTCCCGCGCCTGCGCCGCACCTTTCACCTGTCCGACTTCCGCGCCGCCCTGGCCTGGACGAACCGGGTCGGGATGCTGGCGGAAGAGGAGCAGCACCACCCCGACTTCCACCTGACCGGCTGGAACCAGCTCGAGCTCGTGCTGTGGACCCACGTCGCGGGCGGGCTGACGGACAACGACTTCGTGCTGGCGCGCCGGATCGACGAGCTGTGGGCGCGTCGTTGAGCAAGAGGGAGAGGAGCGCGGAGACGCGGAGGGAAGACGCGGAGGACGCGGAGGGGGAGCGTGGTGTGAGGAGGTCAGGCGTGCTGGGGCGCTCGGGGTGATTGCCCAGGACGTCCTCGAGGGCGTCCCATCCCGCCGCGCCCGGCTTCTCCCTACTTCTCTTCGCCCGCCTTCCTCCGATTCCGACTCCGCGTCCTCCGCGTCTTCCCTCCGCGTCTCCGCGCTCCTCTCCGAACGACCGGGGGCCCCGCCCACGCCTGGACGAGGCCCCCGGAACCCTTCCCGGAACCGAGCGCGCTTCCCTCAGGCCTTCGGCACGTCGCCGAGGCGGCGGATGCGCTTGATGCCGCGCGTCTCGAAGAGCATCTCGGCGTGCTCGACCGGCACGCCGAAGCGGGCCGTCTCGCGGATCAGCGCCTCGGGGTTCTGCCCGGGGGCGACCTGGAACACGGCGGCGTGGTGCAGGCGGGCCTGCTCGCCCTCGAGCTTGCCCATGCGCCCGATGTAGATCGCCTGCTCGGTCTCGACCACCACGTTGATGCCGTGCGGAGCTTGCTTGATGTTCATCGTCGTTGCGCCTCCTCGCGCGCTGGGCCGTCGATCGTCCGCGGCGTGCTCCGGTCCTGACGCCAGCGCGGCAAGGCATCGGTAAGCGCGCGGCGCGCGGGGCCGCGGCGCGCGCCGCCGAACTCACTCCGAACGCGCGCGTGCCTCCAGCGCCGCGAGGAAGCGCAGCGCGCCGGCGTGGCGCGGGTCGAGCGCCAGCGCGCGTTCGAGCAGCGTTCGCGCGCCCTCCGGGTCGCCGGAGAGCGCGCGGATCGCCCCCAGCTCGGCCAGGCAGTCGGCCGCGTAGGCCGGCTCGAGCTCCATGGCCGCCTCGTAGGGCCCGACCGCCTCCTGCAGCTCGCCCTGCGCGCGCAAGGAGGCGCCCAGGTTGAAGGCCGCATCGGCGGAGCGCGGATCGAGGCGCCAGGCCTCGCGCGCCCAGCGCTCGGCGGCGGCGTGGTCGCCGCGCCGCAGGCCCTCGCTGGCCAGGTTCGAGAAGCTCGTCGCGCGCGGATCGCCCTCCGTGGGCAGCGGCCACCAGGCGAGCAGGCCTCCGATCGCGAGCGCGCCGAGCGTCGCGCCTGGCCGGGCCGAGCGCGCGCCCTCCAGCAGCGCGAGCCCGGCAAAGGGACACAGGAACGGCACCAGCCCGAGGCGGAAGCGTCCGACCACGAAGAAGGCCACGATCGAGAGCGCGAGCAGCGCCGCGGCCGCGAGCGCAGGCCCGGTCCCCGGCCGGCGCCAGGCGAGCACCGCCCCGGCCAGCGCCAGCGGCAAGAGCAGCCCGAAGCCGCACCACCCGAGCGCGCGCAGCACGACCGACTCGTCCGCGAAGACCTCGAGCGCGACCGCGTCCATGATCTCGCCCCGGTGCGCCAGCAGGCGCAGCTTCTGCGCCAGGACCCAGGCGAGGTGTCCCGGCTCCTCGGCGATCTCGCGCAGCGCGAGCGCGAGCCAGAAGCGCGAGACGCCGACCGCGCTCAGCGGCCGGCCGGCCAGCTCCTCGGCGATGCGCTCGGCGTCGGCGCGCTCGTGCTGCGCGTGCCCGCGCCCCGCCACCAGCGGGCGGTACTGCCCGTCGGCCTCGGCGCCGTTGCCGATGTAGAAGTTCACGCCGGCGTTGGAGGCCGTCGGGAGCGGCACGCCGCCCACCGCCAGGTTGCGCGCGGCGACCGGCACCAGGCACAGCGCCATGCCCGCCGCGAAGGCCACGAGGCGCTTCCTGTGCTCCTGCACGCCGCCCGCGAAGGCCCAGCCGAGCGGCAGCGCCAGCACCAGCGCGTTCTCGCGCAGCAGCGCGAGCGCGCCGAGCCCGACGCCGGCCGCGAGCGGGGCGCGCCAGCCGCTCCCGGAGCCGCGCGTGGCCGCCGTGCAGAAGAGCCAGGCCGTCAGGCTGGTCGCGAGCGAGGTCTTCTCGAGCTGCAGGTCGTACCAGATCGCCGGCGCGTAGAGCGCCATCACGCCCCCCGCGAGCAGCGCGGCGCGCGGCGACGCGAAGCGCGCCGTCCCGCGCGCGACCCACACGGCGGCCAGGGCTCCGAGCAGGCACTGCGCGACGCGCACGACGCCCGGCGCCGGCCCGAGCAGCGCGTACACGACGCCCAGCAGGTAGGGGTAGAGCGGCGCCTGGTAGAAGACCTCGCTCCCGAGCCACGCTCCGCCCGCCAGCTCGCGCGCCCACTGGTCGTAGGCGCGCGCGTCGCCCAGGGGCAGCACGCTCCAGGGGCTGCCGGCGAGCTCGGCCAGGGCGAGCAGGCGCACGGCCAGGGCCAGCGCGAACAGGCCCGCCAGGGCGCGCGTGGAGGGCGGGGTGCCTCGGGTCTCGGGCGCGGCCATCGGCGGCGGGCACTCTATCTCGTATCCCCCGGCGGGGCCTGCCCGCTCGGGTCGCGCGTGCGCTCCGGTCGATAGGGGGAGGCTCCCACATGCGCCCCGACTCCATGGACTCCACCCCGGGCCTGCGCGCCCTCGCCCCCGTGCTCGGTCCGCTCGCGAGTGCCGGCGACGAATGCCTCGTCTTCGACCTCGGCGGGCGCCTGCTCGGCCTCAACGCCGCCGCCCGCGCCACCCTCGGCCTGCCGGAGGCGGAGCTCGACGGCTGCGCGGCCTGGGAGCTCCTCACCTGCCTGACCGCGGCCGGCTTCGCGCGCCTGGTCGCAGCCGCGCGCACCGACGGGCCGCAGACGCTGCTCGGGCACCTGCGCTGCGCGCGCGGGGCCCTGCGCGCGAGCGAGACGCGCCTGTGGCTGGCGGAGCTCGATGGCACGCCGCACGTCCTGGCCCTGGCGCGCGAGCTGCGCGGCCGAACCGAGGTGCTGGAGGAGCGCGACCACCTCGCCAGCCTGGTCCACGGCAGCTCCGAGATGGTCGTGCTGTTCGATCCCGACCTGCGCGCGACCTACGCCAACCCGGCCGCGGCCACCCAGCTCGGCATCGCGCGCGCCGACGACGTGCCGGGGCTGACGCTGGCCGAGCTCGTGCCGCCGGAGCGCAGGGCCTGGATCGAGGAGGAGGTCATCGCGCACCTCACGCGCCAGGGCTGGGCCGGCGAGCTGGAGCTGCGCTCCTGGCGCGATCCGCGCGCGCGCACGCGCCTGAGCGCCACGCTGAGCGAGGTGCGCGACACGCGCCGCGCGCGGCGCTCCGGCTACGCCCTGGTGGCCCACGACGAGAGCGCGCGCAGCCTGGCCGAGGCGCGCCGCCAGCGCCTGCTGGCCCTGGCCGAGACCTCGCGGCGCGTGGCGCTGCACCTGCTCGCGGCCCACGACCTCAACGCGGCCGTGGCCGAGGTCCTGACCGGCATCGCGCGCGTCCTGGGCGTGCGCCGCGCGCACCTCCATCGCTTCAGGGAGGGCGGGCGCTGGCTCCTGCGCACGCACGAGTGGACGCCCGAGCACGGCACGCGCCACGAGCGCGGCGGGCCCTCCGACCTGGGCGAGAACTACCGCTGGGCGACCGAGGTCCTGGAGCGCGGCGAGGTCCTGCGCGTGACCCCCGGCGCGCGCGGCGGTCCGCTGCGCGGGCTGCTCGACCCGGGCGATCGCGCGCTGCTCCTGCTCCCTGTGCGCATCCAGGGGCGTCTCGAGAGCCTGTTCGGCTTCGTGCACGAGGAGGAGCGGCCCTGGGAGGAGGACGAGGTCGCCGCGGCGCAGCTCATCGTCGAGGCCTTCGCGCGCGGCGTCGAGCAGGCCATCGCCGTGCGCGAGCGCGAGCAGGCCCTGGCCCAGCTCGAGCGCGCGGTCGAGGCCGAGAAGCGCGCCAACGCCTACAAGAGCGAGTTCCTGGCCTCGATGAGCCACGAGCTGCGCACGCCGATGAACGCGATCCGCGGCTACGCCGAGCTGCTGGCGCGCGGCACGGCCGACCGCGCGCTGGAGGAGCTGTGGCTGCGCAACCTGCGGCGCAGCAGCGAGTACCTGCTGGGCCTGGTGCACGACGTGCTCGATCTCTCGAAGATCGAGGCCGGGCACATGCAGCCCGAGCGCCAGCCGACGGCCCTGGCCGAGGTCCTGGCGGGGGTCGAGGACCTGCTGGCGCCGCTGGCGCGCGAGAAGAGCCTGGACTTCGCGGTCGTCCTGGAGGGGCCCTGCCCGGCCACCTTCGAGAGCGACCCCACGCGCCTGAAGCAGATCCTGCTCAACCTGGCGGGCAACGCGATCAAGTTCACGGCGCGCGGCTCGGTGCGCATCCGCGTGCGCGCGTGCGCGGCGGATGCGCTGGAGCTCGTCGTCCAGGACACCGGCTCCGGCATCCCGGCCGAGGCCATGGAGCGCCTGTTCCAGCCCTTCACGCAGGTGAACCAGCGCGCGGGCGGCACGGGCCTCGGCCTCAAGATCTCGCGCAGCCTGGCGCGCCTGCTGGGCGGCGACGTCACGGCCGAGAGCACGGTGGGGGCGGGCAGCACCTTCACGCTGCGCCTGCCGCTGCGCGGGGCCGAGGGCACGCTGCTCGCCCTGCCGCCGCGCAGCGAGCCGGCCCGCGAGCCGGCCCGCGAGCTGCCGGCCAGCCTGCGCGGCCGGCGCATCCTGGTCGTGGACGACAGCCTCGAGAACCGCGAGGTGCTGCGCTTCCTGCTGGAGGAGGCCGGGGCCCAGTGCACGGCCGCCGGCGACGGCCGCGAGGGCGTCGAGCGCGCGCGCGCCGCCCAGCGCGAGGGGCAGCCCTTCGACGCCGTGCTGATGGACATGAACATGCCGATCGTCGACGGCTTCGAGGCCACGCGCGCGCTGGTCGCGGCCGGCGTCGAGAGCCCGGTGATCGCGCTGACCGCCCTGGCCCTGGCGGGCGATGAGGAGCGCTGCCGGGCCGCCGGGTGCGTCGCCTACGTGACCAAGCCGATCGTGCCCTCGGTCTTCTTCGACACGCTCGCGCGCCACGTGCGCCCGGCCGCCACGGTCACGTCGCCGCCTCCCGCCGACGACGCCCCGGGCCGCGTGCTCTCGCTGGCCCAGCACCCGCGCTTCCGCGCCCTGGTCGAGCGCTACGTCGGCTCCTTCGCCGAGCAGGCCGCCCACCTCTCCGCGCTGGCCGCGCGCGACGAGCTCGACGAGGTGCGCACCCTGGTCCACCGCCTGCGCGGCACGGCCGCCTCCTTCGGATTCCCGGCCATCTCCCAGGCCGCCGGCGAGTGCGAGGACGCGATCCGCGCCGGGGCGCCGCGCCTCGAGATCCAGCGCGTCCTGGACGCGCTCCTCGCACGCTTGACCCTCGCCGCCGCGGGCTGAGGGGAGCTCTCGCCGGTCGATCTCCCGCGCGAGCTGACGCCCGCAACCCAGGCGGCGCGGTCGATCCCGCGGGGGTCCTGGAGGGCCGCCGGCATCCAGGAGGTGCTGTTGGCGTCCGGCTCCGTCGGACGCGGTGGGCGACGACTCCTGGCGGTCGTCGCTCCGCGCGGCTCGCGAGGAGCCGTCCCGGGGCCGACGCCGCGCTTTCCGCACACGATCGGCTCCACGCTTCCCGCTCGACCTCCGACCAGGACAGGTTCCGGCCGGGTCACGATCGGCGCCTCGCGGCTCAGGCCGGGAAGCCGAAGCGCTTCCAGGGCGTGACGCCCCCGGCGCGGCGCGTGACCCAGGCCTCGCGCCGCGTGCAGTCGAAGATCATCGAGTCGATCGTGGTGTCGACCTGGACCCGCGTGCACTCGGCCTGGAGGCGCGCCAGGTCGACCTTCTCGCGACCGTCGGCGCGGACGCGGCCGCCGTTGCAGCGCGCCCCGTCGTCGATCTCGAGGCGCTTGGGGTTCCCGCGCAGGGTGCGCAGCTCGCCGCGCGCGTCGCCGACCAGGAACGAGAACCAGCCGGCGTGTCCGGCGCGGCGCGCCTCCTCCAGGGCCGCCGCGAGGGTCTCCTGGTAGAGCATCTGCGCGATCAGCACGTAGGCCGGGACGCCGACGCGCGGCTCGTCACCGCCGCCGTAGCCGGTGTGCCAGCACAGCGCCAGGCCCGCCGAGTTGAGCCCGGCCCCGGTCCACAGCCCCGGGTAGGCGTAGGCGAGCACGCTCGGCCCCTCCTTGCGCTTCCACAGGAGCATCGACGAGCGCCCGTAGACGCTCTCCATCCAGTCCCAGGTCTGGCCGACGAAGGTCGCGCCCTCGGCCGTGTCGGGCTTCGTCGCCCCGAAGACCGTGCAGTGGTCGCTGGCGGGCACCAGGCCCTGGTGCCAGAGCTCCTCGTGGTTCGTGACCAGCACGACCTCCTCCAGCGAGAGCCCCGCGCCCTCGGCCATGCCCTCCATCTCGTCGTGGATCTCCGGCGAGAAGCGCTGGATCGCCTTCCCGCAGGCTCCGGCGAAGCGCAGCAGCCGCTCGCGCGGGTTGGGGCGTCCCTCGTAGCCGCGCCAGATCTCGTTCTCGAGGAAGGAACGGATCCCGCCCTGGAACTGCGTCCCGTAGGCGCGTCCGCGCTCGCGCGGCGAGCCGGCGATCTCCGTCAGGGTGTGCTCGAGCGAGGGCTCCTGGGTAGAGCCGAGGCGCGGGAGCGCGCTCGCCACGGACAGGCCGGCGGCGGCGTGGAGGAGCTGTCGGCGGCTCGGGAGGGCGTGTTTCACAGCCAGGGGTAGCGAGTCTACTCTGGACGGAATGCGCATGGGGGCGGTCTCCGGGCCGCCCGCGCTGTCGCCCGACGGGAAGCGGCTGGCATTCGTCGCGGTGGACGAGGAGGGCGGCTCGAGCCTGTGGGGTCGCGAGCTCGACGGGTTGCGGCCGCTCCGTCCCCGAGCAGCGTCACGCGTGTCGGGTCCAGCCGTCCCCGCCCTCGCTTCCGAAGCGCGTCTTCGAGGAGCGAAACGACGTCACGGAGACGATCCGCCACGAATCGTCGCGAAGGTACCGGGTTGCCGAGCCGTCTCCCGACGGACGCGCGCGTCAAGGCCTCTCGAGGCTCGACGCCGCCGCTTCGAGCGAGCGCCAGATCTCGTGCTCCTTCCGCTGCGGGCTCGCGCGGATGCGCATCGTCGCGCTGTCGGTCGAAGCGCACGTCACGACGAGATGGAGGGTCAACGGCTCGAAGGTCCCGAACGCATCGATGAGACGGATCGTGGCGTCGAAGACGTCCGGCGCGATGCGCTCGAGGCGCACGTCGGCGGGGTCGTCCTCGACTTCCGTGCCCTGCGCCGCGGCGACCGCCGCGATGAGACCGTCGTAGTAGGTCTCGAGCCAGCGATCGAGCGCGGCGGCATCCGGCAGCAACTCGTCCATCCAGACCGCGAACGCGTAGGTCCAGTACTCGTCGGACGCAGGGTCGCGGAAGCCGGGCGCGAAGAGCAGGGACTCGACTCCCGGTGCGAGGTCGGGAGCGAACTCGGGTGGCAACGGGAGAGTCTCGCGGATCCAGCCTGGCGGGGGGAGCGGCGGTGTCGGCGAGTTCGAAGCGGGGGCGGCGCATGCCGCGACGAGGAACAGCGCACAGAGTCGAGTCGCCTTCATCGTGATGTGTCCAGGGGCGTCTGAAGGAGCTGGGAAGGCTCGAGTCTCGCTACGCGTTCGGAACATCCAGTACGGTCACTGGGATCAGTGGACCCTGATCCCCGATTCTGCGCACTCAGGTTGCGAGCCGGGTGGCCGATCCTACGGAGCCCTGCTCCACAAGGACATCTCGGTGTCCTCCGCCCCTGCGCGGCTCCGCGGGGAGAAGTGTACGGAGCCGCTGCAATCCGTTCCCTCTCCGGCTCGGCAGGGTGGTGATGTATCGGGAAGAGTCCACGGTGCCGCAGCAACTGAGCGCGTAGGTCCGGGGGGCAGGTCCGCGAGCGTGCAGCTACCGTCGCGTCGAGCCGCACCTCGTTGCGATCCGTCGGCGGCGAGCTCGGGCTCGCGGCAGCGAGGTCGGAACGGCGTGTGGAGCTTGTCCACGGTCCTGGCGCGGAATTGCCGTCCCTGCGGTTCACGAGAGGAGCTTCCCGCCGCGCCGGGGCGTTCCGGACGCATCGGCCCTACGCACTGAGCCGCATCGGAGCTGGCGTGTGGGTTGCACTCGGTCCCGGCGAGGGCCGGCTTCGACGGTCCTCGCAGTCCCCGAGAACGAGGTCCCGACATGAGAATCGTCAAGGCCGTCATCGCCTTCGCGGCCGCCGCCGCGCACCTTGCCCTTGCGGCCACCGCCCAGACCGCATGGAGCTACCCGGTGCCCCAGCGCTGGGCGCAGGCGTTGCCGAGCACGTCTCCGCCGCCGCGCGACGCACACCGGATGGCGACCGATCTCGCAGCACACCGCATCGTGATGTTCGGCGGCTGGAACGGCAGCGCCTATCTCGGCGATACCTGGGAGTACGACGGTGTCCGCTGGACCGAGAGGGTCGTGCCCGGGCCGAGCGCGCGTGCGCTGCACGGGCTTGCGTACGACGAAGGGCGCGGGGTGACCCTGCTCTTCGGTGGCGTCATCGGTTCCGGCCAGAACGGCTATCTCGGAGACACCTGGCAGTACGCCGGCGGCGTCTGGACCCAGGTCTCGAGCGCCGCGTTCCCGCCCCGGCGCTTCGATCACGCGATGGTGTACGACCGCAAGCGCGATCGCATCGTGATGTTCGGCGGGCGCGGGAGCTCGGGTTCCTCGCTCATGGGGGACACGTGGGAATGGGATGGCGCGAGCTGGACCCGCGCCTTGCCGGCGGTCTCGCCGACGCCGCGCACCGGCCACGCGATGGCCTTCGATCCGGCCTCGGGGACCGTGCTCCTGTTCGGCGGCATCCAGCTCGGCGGCCCGATCGTCGGCGACCTGTGGAGCTGGGACGGCACGAGCTGGACGCAGCTCGCTCCTCCGAACGCTCCGGCGGCGCGCTGGCACGCGACGATGGCGACCGATCTCGGCGGCGGGCACGTCGTGCTCTACGGCGGCAATGACGGCACCGACCTCACGGACACGTGGACGTGGGACGGCTCCGACTGGACGCGCATGTGGACCCGCGTGCAGCCCCAGGTGCCCGCCTTGCCGGGGATGACGACCGGGCCCGACGGCTATCACATCGTGCTGTTCGGCGGCGAGGACGGCACGGGAGCCCTGCGCGCGGATACCTGGTGGTTCGGCAAGCTCCCCCGCCGTGGAAGCTGAGGAGCCATCGCGAGCTGGGCCGGGAGTCGAGCGGCTCTCCTGGCCGGGCGCGGGCGTCCTGAGCGACTGTCTCCGAGAGTCTTCGCGTGCCGCAACGATTCTGCGGGAGGTAGTCGCTCGCCGCGTCCGGCGAAGCCGGACGCCATCAGCAACCCGTCTGGAGACCGGCGGCTCTGCCGCGCCGCACGGGTTCCAACGCACCTCCTTGGGTTGCGGGTGCCAACCCGCGCTGAGGACGGGGAGAGTCCAGCCCGCGAGCAGCGCCACGCGGGTCGGGCCTAGCCGCCCCCGCCCTCGCCGCCCTCGGCCGCGGGCTCCGGCGGCGGCACGTACTGGTTGGTGGCGGGCCCGCTGCCCGGGTCGAGCGGGATCGGCGCGCCCCTCGCGCGCAGGGCGACGATGCCCGGGTGGTCGGGCGCGTAGCGCTCGGCGCGGAAGAGCGCGGTGGGGGTGAGCTCCGAGTCGGGCTTGGGCTCCTCATCGATCTCGGGGTCGATGCCGTAGGGGTTGCGCCAGTCCCACACGACCCCGCCGGCGGGATCGACCTCGAACACCCAGCCCTGCGCGCCCGAGCAGATCAGCGTGTTCCCGTTCGGCTGGCGCTGCACGCCCGAGATGAAGCTCGAGAAGAAGTCGGACGGCTCCGGCGCCGTGTACGTCCACTCGGTCTCGTCCGGTCCGAACGGTTGCCCCTCGGCGCGCAGGTAGTTCCCGTCCGCGTCACGCGGCGGCCACCACTCGTCGATCTCCGACCACGGCCGGTCGCGTTCGGTGCCGTTGTCGAAGGCGATCAGGTTGCCGGCGCCGGGAATCCCCTCCGGGATCCACTGCACGTTGTGCTGGCCCATCAGCTGGCGGTCCTCCCAGCGGCCCATGCCGTAGGCGAAGGGGTTGCCCCAGCGGTAGAGCAGGTCGCCCCCCTTGCCGGATCGGCCGCCGGTCGAGCCCGCGGCCTCCGCGGTCGTCGTCGAGTGGTCGAGGATCCAGATCTCGTCGTAGCGGCGCACGCTGATCGCGATCTGGTCGAGCGCGGCGTTGTAGGCGAGGCCGTTCGAGTGCATCCAGTCGGCGTTCTCGATGCGCCGCTTGAAGGCCGCCTCCTCGGGGTCGTCCTCGGGTTCCGCGTCGGCTGCGGCGTCCGCGTCGCCGCCGTAGCCGAGCGCCGCCATCTGCGCCTGCTGCGCGGCCTCCTCCTCCTCCGTGGGCGGCACGACGTCCCGGTCGCCGTTGACGTCGATGCGCTCCGGCCGCGCCTTCGGGTCTCCGTAGTCGGGCCCGGACGGGTCGGAGTCCTGCACGAGGTGGTCCCAGGAGTGCCACGACCAGACGACCTCGCCGCCCTCGGGGCGCGTCGGCCGGATCTCGTACACGGCGTCGGCCCACAGCTCGTCGCCGGCCAGGAGCTCCGGATCGCGCCCGACCGCGAGCGCTTCCTCGCGCGTGTGGCGGTCCCAGGCGATCATCAGCACGTTCCCGTTCGGCAGCTCCACGACGTCGTGGTGGCTGAGGCCGTCCTGCGAGTCCCAGCGGAAGAGCCACAGCCGCGTCCCGTCCCAGTCGAGCTCCTCGAGCCACCCGCTCGCCCCGCCGCCGCGGAAGATCGGATGGTCGTCCGGCACGTCGAGGCAGCGCAGCAGCGTGCCGCGCTGGGTCAGGACCATCGCGTTCGGCGTGGCCGCCGTCACCCAGCTGTGCACCGCGGTCCCCGACATGTCGACGAGGTAGGCGCGCCTCGAGCGCAGCGGGGCGATCAGCGTGAAGCCGGGGAACGGCCCGCTCGCGACCCAGCCCTCGCGCGACGGCGGCGGAAGCGCTCCCGCGCTCGCGTCGGACGGGGAGCAAGCGGCGGCGAGGGCGAGCAGGAGCGGCGCGGCGCGGCACGGGGCGGGGGTGGGCATGGCAGGGCGGAGTCTAGCGGGTGCGCTCGCGGCGAGGGCCGCGATGCGGGGCAGCGTCTGCGGCCATCCGAGGGGTGCGCTACGGCCGGAGCTCGAACACCGCGGTGCGCTCGCGGAAGCTCACCGCGACGCGCCCGAGCGAGAGGGGCTCGTGCGCGACGGGGGCGCGCAGCTCGAGCTCGAAGCGCACGACGCCGGTCGGCCCCTCCGGAGCGGCGGGCGGCAAGAGCTCCAGGCGCAGCCCGGGACCGGTGCAGATCCGGCGCTCGCCCTGCGGCTCGACCTCCCAGCCGGCGGCGACGGCCACGTCGGCGAGGCGCGCGCGGGCGGGCTCGGAGAGGGCCAGCGCGACGGCCCGCACGTCCAGGAAGGGCGCGCGGCCGCGCAGTTCGGTGCGTCCGAGGGCCGCGGCGTAGCGCTCCAGCACCGCGGCGCGCGCGATCCCGCCGGACGCGGGCGGCTGGCCGGCGTGCCAGCGCTCGAGGAAGCGTGGCTCGTACTCCATGCCGAAGAGCGTCAGCTCGGCCGTCGGCATCTCCACCCCGAGGATGCGGAACCAGGGCAGCTCCTCGTCCCCGAGCCGGCGCGTGATCGGCCCGCCCTGGCTGCGCACGCCTGCCTCGGCCAGGCGCGCGCCGAAGGCCTCGAGCGCGCCCGCCCGGTCGACGCCGAGGGCGAGGCCCGTCCCGCTCAGCGCGCCAGGCGCCAGGAACTCGAAGTAGGTGTGCTGGCCGTAGAGGTAGAGGCCGCTGTAGGTCAGGTCCGCGCGCACCGTGGTGCGCTCCTCCGAGACGGCGAAGGTCTCGCGCAGGAAGTCCGAGCCGGCCAGGGCGGCGTAGGTCTCCGGATCGACGACGGCGAACAGGTGGTTCAGGTGGACGGCCGCCGGCCGCTGGGCGCGCCAGGCGGCCGCCAGGGCGCGCAGCTCGCCCCACACCGGCGCCCCGGCGTCGAGCGGCGAGGCGAGGCCGAGGATCTCCGTCGCGCGTGGCGCGGCGTGCCACTCGAGCTCGAGGGCGAGATCGAGCGCCGCGCCGGTCGTGAAGGCGTCGAACATCGAGACCGTTGCGCGGAAGCCCTCGCCCGCGCGACTCACGCGCGCGCGGATCTCGTCGACGTCGAGCGCGAGCCTGCGGTCCGCCGCCACCGCCCGGCACAGGCCGCGGTAGTACGTCTCCAGGAAGCGCTGGAGCATGCCCTCGTCCACCGCCACCTCGCCCTCCAGCCGCAGGGCCAGCGCGTAGGAGAAGTACGAGTCCGAGTCCGGCACGAACATCCCGGGCGCGAAGAGCAGGTCCTCGACTCCCCGGTAGTCGAGCTCCGGCGCGAACCCGAGCGGGAAGTCGAGCCGCTCGCCGCGCCAGCCCGCCGGCGCAGGGGGCAGGAGCGAGGGAGCCTGCAGGGCCAGGAGGGAGAGGAGCGCGAGCATCGCGCCATTCTCCACACCGTCGCCGGCGCCCGCACCGATGCGTCCGCGGCGCGCGGCGAGGTGGCGCTCGACGGCCGTGGCGCGGAGCTGGACGCCCACCGGGGACGGCGACGATCCCGCCCCAAAGGGCCCGATTGCTTGAGGGGTCCGGGGCCTCCCTGACAATCCCCGGCGATGGGCATTCCCGGGGACGAGGGCTCGCCTCCTGGGGCTCGGATGGCGTACCAGGTCGGGCTGGGCTGCCGATCGATCCGGGAGGGAGGATCGCTGCCGGAGCGCGGGGCGAGGCTGGAGACGCGGTGGGCGGCGTGGCCAGCGCACCGCGCACCCCCGCCCCTCAAGCCGCAGGGCATTTTCTGCCGACCGGAGCCCTGGCCCGCCCCTCTTCCAGCCCGCAGGCGTCCCCCGTCTCCATGTCCGTACTCGCGGCTCGATCCGCCCGTCTCTCTGCGTGCGCGCTGCTCGGCGTGCTGAGCACGAGCTGCATCGGGCTGCGGATCGTGTATCCGGTGCAGCCGACGGGGGAGGAGCTGCGCGCCTTCGAGGCGGCCGGGCCGGCGGACGTGCAGCTCCAGGAGCTCGACGTGGGCTCGATGCGGGTCAGCGGACCCTACCGGGTCGTGGCCGGGGACCTGCTGGAGGTCGAGCTGCCCCAGGAGGTCGACCTGGACGCGGCCGCGAGCGAGGGCAACCCCGGCGTCGTGACCTACAAGGCGCGCGTCAAGGAGGGCGCCGGCGCGATCCAGCTCCCGATGGTGGGCGACGTCGCCGTGGCCGGCAAGACGACGGGCGAGATCGAGGAGCTGCTGGCGGGCGAGTTCCAGCAGCCCGCGCGCCTCGCCTTCCGGCCGAGCGTGGTCGTGACGGTGAGCGAGTACAAGACCGTGCGCGTGGCGGTGACCGGCGCGGTGAACCAGCCGGGCCTGCACGAGCTGCGCAGCGACCACATGACCGTCTTCGGGGCCCTGATGCAGGCCGGCGGGATCAAGGGCGAGCGCGGAGCCAAGGAGATCCGCGTGCTGACCCAGGAGGACGGCGCGACCGTGACGCGCACGCTGAGCGTGCAGCTCGCGGCGATCCCGCTCGAGGACGTGGCCCTGCGCGGCGGCGAGACGGTCGTGGTCGAGCCGGCGCCCGAGCGCGCCTTCACCGTGATCGGCCTCGTCAAGAAGTCCGGCGTGTTCACCTACCCCGCGCCGCGCCAGTACAACCTGATGCAGGCCCTGGCCTCGGCCGGGGGCGTGGACGAGACGGCCGCGCCGCGCTGGGCCACGGTCTACCGCGTCAGGTCGGACGGCACGGTCCTCGGCGCGACCTTCAAGATCGACGGCACCTCGCTGCTCGACGCCTCGAACGTGCGCATCAAGGACGGCGACGTGATCGCCGTCGAGCACAGCCAGGGGAGCTGGCTGCGCCAGTTCTTCAGCCAGATCCTCGGGTTCCGGGCCTCGGCCACGGTCACCACCAGCACCACCCCGCTCTAGCCCCGCGCCCATGACCCAAGGTGACCCGATCCGCCTCGCGCCGGCCCCCGCCCCGGCCGCGGGCGAGGCCGACGCCGGGCGCATGCTGCAGATGCTGTGGCGCGGGAAGTGGGTCCTGCTGAGCGTCCCGCTGGTGGCCCTCGGGCTCGCCCGGCTGTGGCTCGACCGCCAGGAGCCGATCTACGTCGCCACGGCCCAGGTGCAGGTCGACGCGCGCGCGGTCAACCCGCTCAAGTCGGGCGCCGGCGAGGCCACCAACAAGCCACGCACGGTGCTGAAGCAGCAGCAGAGCCTGCTGAAGTCGGTGCCGCTCCTGAAGCGCATCGGCGCCGCGCCCGGGGTCGCCGAGCTGCCGACCTTCGCGCCCGAGCGCCTGGGCGACACGACCCTGCTCGGGAAGCTCAACGAGTGCCTGACGACCGGCATCGACGTCGAGACCGACCGCTTCTTCATCTACTGCTACTCGCCCTTCCGCGCCGACACGGTCACGGTCGTGGACGAGGCCCTGCGGGTCTTCATCGAGTTCCACAGGGAGAAGAAGAAGGCCGCGGCCGAGGAGCTGGCCGGGATCGTGCGCTCGGAGTGGGATGCGACCAAGAAGGAGCTCGAGACGACCGACGCCGAGATCGCCCGCCTGCAGGCCGAGAACTCGTGGCTGGCCGGGGCCGAGCGCACGCCGCTGCAGACCAAGCTCGAGAGCGCGGGCCAGTCGCTCAACGCGGCGCGGCTCGAGACGCGGCGCCTGGCGGCCGAGCTGGCGGAGCTGCGCGCGCTGTCGCAGGACCCGGCCGGCTTCCGCGCGCGCGGCCTCTTGCTGCGCTCGAAGGCCCAGATCCCGGCCCTGGAGGAGGAGTACAAGCGCCTGCAGGGCCAGCGCGAGGAGCTCCTGCGCGAGGTCGAGCGCCTGGAGCTGCGCGAGATCGGCAGCGAGAACCCGCACCTGATCGCCCTGCGCCAGCGGGCCGAGTCGCTGCTCGTCAGTGACGAGCGCATCGGCCAGGAGTACGCCGCCAACCACCTGGGCACGGCCGAGATGGAGCACGCGCGCGCCCTGCGCTTCGAGCAGGGCCTGGAGACCGAGCACGAGGCGCTGCTGGCCCAGGTGGCCGGCCAGAACGCGACCCTCGATCGCATCAAGACCCTGATGGCCGAGCGCGAGCACCTGCGCGCGCGCGTGGCGGGCTTCGACGACCGCATCACGCAGCTCGAGCTCGAGAACCAGACCGGCGCGCTCAACCTGACCGTGATCGAGCACGCGCGCGCCGCCACGCGGCCCGTCTACCCGGAGACCGAGAAGACGTACCTGTACGCCCTCGGGGCGGGCGGGATCCTGGCCTTCGGCCTGGTGCTGCTGCTCGGGCTCTCCGACCGGCGCGTGCGCGAGGTCGAGGACGTGCCCGGCCTGCTCGGGACCAGCGTGCTGGGCGTGCTGCCCGAGCTGCCGCGCGGCTCGGACCGCGTGGCCCTGGCGCGCCTCGTCGAGGAGGACCCGCACTCGCTCGCGGCCGAGGCCTTCCGCAGCGTGCGCACGGCGACGGTCTTCGCCCTGCCGGGCGGCTCCGGCGTGGTCGTCGTCACCTCGGCCAGCACCGGCGAGGGCAAGTCGGTGTGCGCCAGCAACCTGGCCTGCGCCCTGGCGCGGGCCGGCAAGAAGACGCTGCTGATCGATGCGGACATGCGCCGGCCGGCGCAGCACGAGATCTACGGCGTGCCGCTCGGCACGGGCCTGGCGGGCCTGCTCGGCAGCGCCGCGCCGCTCAAGGGCGTGGTCGTCCCGCGCGTGGCCAGCGGGCTCGACCTCCTGCCCGCCGGCGAGGCCCAGGGCCGGGCCGCCGAGCTGTGCGAGGGGCCGGTCCTGGTCCAGCTCCTCGCCTCGCTGCGCGAGAGCTACGAGTGCATCGTGATCGATGCGCCGCCCGTGCTCGAGACCTCGGAGGCGCGCGTGCTGGCGTCCCAGGCGGATGCGGTCGTGTTCGTGCTGCGCCTCGAGGTCTCCAGGGCGCCGAACCTGAAGCGCGCAGCCGGGATCCTGAGCGGCGTCGGAGCGCGCATCCTCGGCTGCCTGCCGAACGGGGCGCGCGCGCGCCGCGGGGCGCGCGCCTACACCGGCGGGATCAACTACGGGCCCGGCCCGAACGCCGAGTTCGGCGCTGCGCGCCCCGCGCGTCCGCCCGCGAACGAGGGAGAGACCGACAGGGCCCGCGCCCGCGGGACGGATTTCCTCGGGCTGGAAGAGAAGGAAAGCGCCTAGGGCGCGGGCCTCCCCGGCGACACCACCCATGAACGCCCACCCGCGAGCGCAGCCGGATCCGGCCAGGCTGCGGCTCGTCGCGGACGAGCCGCCGGCGCCGCGGCGCGTGGCGCGAGCCTCGGCCTGGACGCTGGGATCCATGGGGGCGATGAGCGCGCTGCGCCTGGTCAGCCAGGTCGTGCTCACGTACCTGTGCCTGCCCGAGCACTTCGGCGTGGTGATGCTGATGCGCACGTTCCTGACCTTCGTCGAGATGGTCTCGGACATGGGCCTGCGCAACGCGGTCATCTCCCACCCGCGCGGCGAGGAGCGCCTGTTCCTCGGCACGGCGGCGAGCGTGCAGCTCGTGCGCGGTGTCGGGATGTGGATCCTGACCTGCCTGCTCGCCTGGCCCATCGGGCGCTTCTACGGCGAGCCACTCCTGTTCCTCCTGCTGCCGCTGGCCGGGCTCGAGGCGGTCAACAACGGGCTGTACTGCGTGCGCTCGCACGTGGAGGAGCGGCGCATGCGCCTGGCGGCGCCGGCGCTGCTCGAGGTGCTCGGCCTGTTCGTTTCGATCGGCACCTCGATCCTGTGGTGCTGGCTCTCGCCGGGCGTGCTGGGTCTGGCCCTCGGGCCGCTGGTGGGGGGCGGCGTGCGCATGCTGGCGAGCCACCTGTACTGGCGCGCCGAGCGCGTGCGCTTCGCCTGGGACGCCGCGGTGGCGCGTGAGCTCTTCGGCTACAGCCGCTGGATCATCGGCTCGACCACGGTCAGCTTCGTGGCCCAGCAGTTCCACCTGCTGTACCTGGGCAAGCTGCTCGCGGCGGGCCCGCTCGGGGTCTACGGCCTGGCCTGGAACTTCTGCGCGCAGGCCTCCAAGCCGATGACGGCCCTGGCCAACAAGGTGCTGATCCCGCACCTGGCCGAGGCGGTCCGCGCGGGGCCGGAGGCGCTCGGCCCGGCCCTGCGCAAGAGCAGCGCGCGCTACCTGCCGGCGTGTCTCCTCGTGTGCCTCGGCGCGGGCCTGTTCGCGCCGGCGATGTTCGGCTTCTTCTACGAGGCCTCGTTCGCGGAGGGCGGGACGCTGGGCGAGCTCTTCGCGGTGGTCGTGTGGTTCATGATCCTGCAGCAGGTCCCGCGCTGCACGCTGCTGGCGCTGGGGAACTCGCGCGCGGTGGCCTCGATGGCGGGCTGGAACGCGGCGGTCACGGTGGCCGGGATCATGGGCGGCTACGCGCTCGGCGGCGGCTCGCTGGCCGGCGCGATCCTCGGCAACGCGCTCGGCAACGTGGCCGGCTGCCTCGCCGGCTGGGTGGCGATGCGCGCCCTGGGCCTGCGCCTCGGGCGCGTGCTGGGCCTCTACTCGCTGGCGTTCCTGGGCTGTCTCGGCGCCGGAGTCGTGGGCATGCGCCTGGTGGTGGCGCAGGGCTGGAGCTCGCCGGCCGTGGCGAGCCTCGTGGCCAGCGTGGCCTTCGGCCTGCCGCTGGCGGCCTGGGTCTGGCTGCGCACGCTCGCGCCGCGGCGCGCGCGCCGCGGGGTCTCCGAGGAGGAGCGCTGACCCGTGGGCAACTACGGGATGGTCGTCGACGCGGCCATGGCGGGCTGGTACCCGCTGTGCTTCCTCCTGTTCATGCTGCTGCCGGCACCGCGCGCCGTGGCGGCGGGGCTCGTGACCGGGTTCCTGCTGCTGCCCAACGTGATCTACGACCTGCCGGGCATGCCCAACTACGACAAGGGCCTGGCGATCGTGCTCGGGATCGGCCTGGCGGCGCTCCTGTGCGATCACCGGCGCGTGCTGGCCTTCCGGCCGCGCAAGGTCGACCTGCCGCTGCTCTTCCTGTGCGGCGCGCCCTTCCTCTCGGCCGTGGTCAACGGCAACGGGGCCTACCAGGGCGCCTCGAACGCCTTCGACTTCACGGTGCGCTGGGCCGTGCCCTGGTTCCTGGGGCGCATCTACTTCGGCGAGCCCGAGGCGCAGCAGCACCTGATCCGGGCCGTCATCGCCGGGGCGCTCGTGTACGTGCCCTTCGCGCTGTGGGAGATCAAGATGAGCCCACAGCTCCACCTCGAGTTCTACGGGGTCATGCTGCGCTCCTTCAAGCACGCGCGGCGCGCCTTCGGGCTGTGGCGGCCGAACGTGTTCGTCTCGCACGGCCTGGCCTACGCGCTGTTCAACGCGCTGGCGGCGCTGTGCGCCTTCTGGCTGTGGCGCACGGGCAGCCTGCGGCGCCTGTGGGGCCTGCCGATGGGCGCGATCGTGGCCGTGCTGGTCGTGCTGACCTTCCTGGTGCAGTCCTCCTACGCGATCCTGCTGCTCGGGATCGGCGTGGCGGTGCTGCTGCTCGGCGCGCGCCGGCGCGTGGCCCTGCCGCTGGTCGCGCTGATCGCGATCCCGCCGCTCTACGTCGGGGTGCGCCAGGGCCTGCGCTGGGACGGCGAGGAGCTGGTGGCGGCGGCCGAGTCGGTCTTCGGCCAGCGCCGCGCCGTCTCGCTCAACGTGCGCATCGAGGCCGAGAAGTTCCTGGCCGAGCGCATCGCCCAGCGCCCCTGGTTCGGCTTCGACGACTTCCGCGAGTTCACGGGCAACCGCTCGCGCGAGGTCAAGGACCAGCACGCGGTGCTCGTCGACAGCCGCTGGATCCTGTACCTGGGCCTGTTCGGCGTGTTCGCCCTGGTCGGTCTGTGGGGCATGCAGCTCCTGGCGCCCTGGCTGGTGTGGCGCGAGCTGGCGCCTGAGCACTGGAGCCACCCGCTGCTGGCGACCACGGCGGTGCTGGGCGTGGCCTCGCTGCTGATCACCCTCGACGGGCTGCTGAACGCCTTCGAGATCCAGGCCTTCACCGCCGGCGCCGGCGGCGTGGCCCACCTGCTCGGCACGAGCGAAGGACGGCGCACATGGCAGGCATGACGACGACAGGCATGACGACCCCGGTCGCGGAACGGCAGGCGGAACCCTTCTTCCTGGTGGGCTCGGAGCGCTCGGGCACGACGCTCCTGCGCCTGATGCTGGCGCACCACCGCGCCATCGAGTGCGCGCCCGAGTTCGAGTTCCTGGTGGAGCAGGTCCCCGACGAGGGCGGCTGGCCGGCGCTCGAGCCGACCTACGCGTGGCTGGAGACGAACCGCATCTTCCGTCCGCACGGCTTCGCGATCGATCGCGCGCTCGACTACCCGCGTCTGATGAAGAGCTTCCTGGCGCAGTACGGCGCCCGCACGGGCAAGGCGATCCAGGGTGCGACCTGTCACAAGCACTTCGACCGCCTGCTGCGCCTGTGGCCGCGCGCGCGCTTCGTGCACCTCGTGCGCGACGGGCGCGACGTGGCCCGCTCCTGCATCGGCATGGGCTGGGCCGGCAACGTGTGGCACGGGGCCGAGCGCTGGATCGAGGCCGAGCAGCGCTGGGCGCGCCTCGCCGCGCGCCTCGAGCCCGCCCAGGTCTTCGAGCTGCGCTACGAGGACCTGATCCGCGCGCCCGAGCGCGAGCTGGCGCGTCTGTGCGCCTTCCTCGGGGCCGAGTACGACGCGGGCATGCTCGATTACGCGCGCGACTCCTCCTACGAGCGCCCGGACCCGAGCCTGATCGGGCAGTGGCGCCGCAAGCTCGCGCCGGTCGAGCTGGCCCTGCTGGAGGCGCGCATCGGGCCGATGCTGCGCCAGCGCGGCTACGAGGAGAGCGGCGTCCCGCCCGCGCGCGTCACGGCGCCGCGGCGCCTGCTGCTCGCCCTCGACGACTGGCTCGGGCGCTTCCGCTTCCGCCGCGCGCGCTACGGCCTGGCGCACCTGGTCCAGTCCAAGCTGGCGCGCGTGCTGGGCCTCTCCGCCTGGCAGCGCAGGCTGCGCCTGGCCGAGAACGAGGTCGACGACCGCCACCTGCAGTGAACCCGCTCGCGCTCCTCGCCCTGCTCGCCGCCGGGCTCGTGCTCGTGCCGAGCGCGATCCTGTGCCTCGAGTGCCTGGCCGCCTGCCTGCCGGCGCGTCGCCGGCGTCCGACCCTGGTCAGGGTGCCGCGCCTGGTCGTGCTGGTCCCGGCCCACGACGAGGAACAGAGCCTGCCCGACGCGCTGCGCTCGCTGGCGCCGGAGCTGGGCGAGGGCGACCGCGTGCTGGTCGTGGCCCACAACTGCAGGGACCGCACGGCGATGATCGCGCGTGCGCGTGGGGCCGAGGTGCTCGAGGTGCGCGACGCGGGCACGGGCGGCAAGCCGGACGCGCTCGTCGCGGGCCTGGCCCACCTGGATGCCGATCCGCCCGAGGTCGTGGTGGTCGTCGACGCCGACTGCCGCGTCGAGCCCGGCGCGGTGCGCGCCCTGGCGCGGGCCGCGGCCGAGCACGGCGGCCCGGTGCAGGGCGACTACCGCTTCGGAGCGGCGGCGCGCGACGACTTCGCCTCGCTCTCGAGCCTCGCGCTGCTGCTCAAGAACGTGGTGCGCCCGCGCGGGCTGGCGCGCCTCGGTCTCCCCTGCATGCTGAACGGGGCCGGCTCGGCCTACCCCTTCGACCAGATCCGGCACGCGCCGCACGGGCGCGGCAGCATCGCCGAGGACTACCAGCTCGCGATCGACCTCGCGCGGCGCGGGCACCGCACGCGCTTCGTGCCCGAGGCGCGCGTCCGCAGCGTCCTGCCGGAGCGGCGCGACGCGGCCCTGCGCCAGCGGCGGCGCTGGGAGCACGGGCACCTGTGGCTCGTGTTCAGGGCGGCGCCCGGGCTGCTCCTGCGCGGCCTCGTGCGGCTCGACCTCGGGCTCGTGGCGCTCGGGCTGGATCTCCTCGTGCCGCCGCTCGCCTTCCTGGCGCTGGCCTGGAGCGGCGCCCTGGCGCTGGCGCTGGCCGCCGGGGGGCTGCTGCGCGACGGGACGGCCCTCGGGGTGGTCCTCGCGGCCGGCGGGCTGTTCGCGCTGGGCGTCGCGGCCGGCCTGGCGCGCTTCGCCGGGGTCGGCGCCCTGGGCCGGACGCTGCGGGCCACGCCGGCCTACGTGGGCGCGAAGGTCGCGCTCTACCTGCAGTTCTTCGCGCGCCGCGAGACGCGCTGGCGGAAGACCGAGCGGACGTCAGGCGCCGCGCCGACGTCTGCCGAAGAAGGGGCGCATGAGCGTTCGGACACGGGAACCTAGGGCCTCCACGGGCCGCATGCGGGCCCTGCTGCTCGACGACGATCCCTACGCGCTCGAGTTCCTGCGGGCCGTGCTGCAGGAGCGCTACCCGGGCCTGGCGGTCGACGTGCGCACCGAGCCCGACCCGACCGGGGAGTACGACGTGTACCTGCTGGACGACGACTTCGAGGGCGTGCGCCTGGCGGGCAAGCTCGCGCGTCGCATCCGCGCCCAGCGGCCGGATGCGCTGATCCTGGCCTTCTCGGCCACGCTCGACGCGAAGACGCTCAAGGAGCTGCTCGGGGCCGGCTGCAACGGCGTGTGCGACAAGCGCTCGCCCCAGGACCTGCCGGAGATGCTGGCCGCCCTCGACCGCTGCCTGGCCGAGCTCGAGGCGCGCCGTTCCGAGCCGCCCTCGGAGGTCTCGGGCCGCTACCTCCTGAAGACTTTTCGCGACCTCTTCCGGGCCTGGAACGCGCGCCTGGACGGGCAGGAGTAGTTCCTTCCGGCGCGGAGCCGCCCACCGCGGGGCGCGCGCCGCGTAGAGGCGAAGCCGGTCCCGCGTACCCGGTTGCGAGAAGAAACGCACCCGCCGCGGCCGAAGAGAGGCTCGATGTTCCCTTCCCTTCCCGCCCCCTGGCGGCGTCTCCTTTGCGCGGCCGGCCTCGGGCTCGTCCTGGCTGCGACCGCGCGCGCCCAGTCCACGCCAGCGCCGGTGCCGGTCGGCATGAACCTGCGGCCGATCACGCCCTTCGACCGCGCCTGGGTCTTCGCCGACGCGATGAAGCTGGCCTCCGACTGGTACTACGTCGACGAGGGCCAGCTCCCGCCCGTGCGCGCCCTCGGCGGACGCCAGGCCCAGCCGCGCGAGCAGGTGCCGCTCGACGCCTTCGGCTGGCCGCGCCCGACGCACAACCGCTCGGTGGCCTGCGACTTCTTCGTGACCATGCGCGGGCGCATGCCGGTCGGGGAGTACGTCGTCACCTGGCGCGGAAAGGGCACGGTCGAGCTGCGCGGGCACGTCGGGATCGTCAGCCAGGGCCCGGGCCGCATCGTTGCGCGCGTCGACGGCCTGAGCGGTGGGCAGCCGGGCGTCACCCTGCGCAACGTGGACCTCCTGGACCCGATCCGCGACGTGCGCGTGTGGCTCCCGGGCCAGGAGGAGAGCTGTCACGCCTTTCATCCGGACTTCCTCGAGCGCCTGAAGCCCTTCTCGGTGCTGCGCTTCTACCCCTGGATGCGCGTGTACACCGCCAGCGGAAGCTGGAACAAGCGCTCGACCACCGCCCACGTGCGCCAGACGACCCACGAGGGCGTGGCGCTCGAGTACATGATCGAGCTGTGCAACGAGCTGCAGGCCGACCCGTGGTTCTGCATCCCGCACGTGGCCGACGACGACTACGTGCGCCGCTTCGCGCGCACCGTGCGTGACTCCCTGCACCACGGCGCCAAGGTCTACGTCGAGTTCTCGAACGAGACCTGGAACACGGACTTCCTGGTGGGGCAGTGGGCGCGCGAGGAGGGCCAGCGCCGTGGCATCGCGGCCATGGCGGTGGTCGCCGAGCGCGCCAAGCGCGTGTTCGAGATCTGGCGCGAGGTCTTCGCCGCCACGCCGCGGCGTGTGGTGCGCGTGGCCGGCGTGCAGCTCCACAACCCGGGCATCGCCACGGCCCTGACGCGCTTCCTGGAGGGCAACTTCGACGCCCTGGCGGTGGGGGCCTACTTCGGCTGCCGCGCCGACCGCGATCCGGTGAACCGGGACTCGACCGCGGCCGAGCTGATGGCCGCGGCGCTGGCGAACCTGCAGAGCCAGACCCTGCCGCGCATCAGCGAGCACAAGGCGATCTGCGACCAGTACACGGCCTCGCTCGGGCGCACGATCCGGCTCCTGACCTACGAGGGCGGGCAGTCGATCGTCCCGCGCTCACCGGGCGGAGGGATCGACCTCGACGCGGCCATCGCCGTGCAGAACAGCCCGGAGATGTACGCCGCCTACCGCACCCTGATCGAGGGAGCCCAGGCACGCGGGGTCGACCTGTTCGTGGCCTACGACTTCGTCGGTGGCCGCACGGCCTTCGACACCTTCAGCGTGCTCGAGTGGTTGCACCAGCCCATCTCCGAGGCCGTCAAGTACCGCGCCCTGATCCAGGGCTGGGAAGCGCGGGGACAGTAGCGCGCGCGCCGACCGTGAAGCCGAGCCGCCTACGCATCGTGGCCAAGCGCAGCGACCTGCCGCTCTCCGAGCGGCCGGGCGCCTTGCCGGAGGTCGACCTGCGCGGCGTGGCCGTGCACGCCCTCAGCCAGGCCGAGTGCGTCGAGTACGTCCTGGACGAGCTGGAGGCCGGGCGCGGCGGCTGGGTCGTCACGCCCAACGTGGACCACATGCGGCGCATCGCGCGCGATCCCGAGTTCGCCGAGCTCTACTCCGAGGCCACGCTGCGCGTGGTCGACGGCCAGATCCTGGTGTGGGCCCTGGCGCTGCAGCGCACGCCGGTGCCCGAGCGCGTGGCCGGCTCGGACCTGATCACCAGCCTCTCGGCCGGGGCCGCGGGGCGCGGGCGCTCGATCTTCCTCCTGGGCGGCAACCCGGGCACCGCCAGGCGCGCGGCCGAGGCGCTGCAGGCGCGCTTCCCGGGCCTGGAGGTGGCCGGGACCGACTGTCCGCCGGTGGGCTTCGACCGCGATGCGCTGGCCATGGCGCGGCTCTCGCGCAAGATCCACCACGCGCGGCCCGACATCGTGTTCGTCGCGCTGGGCTCGCCCAAGCAGGAGCTCGTCATCCGCCACCTGCGCCACGACCGGCCCGAGGCCTGGTGGCTGGGGGTCGGCATCAGCTTCAGCTTCCTGGCCGGCGAGGTGCGCCGCGCGCCGCGCTGGATGCAGCGCGCGGGCCTGGAGTGGCTGCACCGCGTGGCGCAGGAACCCGAGCGGCTGTTCCGGCGCTACTTCGTGGAGGGCCTGCCCTTCGCGGCGCGGCTCCTGCTCGGCGCGCTGGTCTCGGGCGCGCTGCCGCGCGGCAAGACGGCCGGCCCCTACGGGACCCAGCGGCCGGCGGCGCTGCTGGTGGACGACGACCCGATCGCGCTGGAGCACCTGGAGCTCCTGCTCTCGAGCCGCTTCCCCGACCTCGAGATCACCACGCGCCGCGAGCCGGACGTCTCGGGCAGCTTCGACTTCTACTTCCTCGACAACGACTTCGGCGGGCGGCTCGTGGCGGGCGACCTGGCGCGCGAGATCCGCGCGCACGACAAGGGCGCCACGGTGGTGGCCTTCTCCGGACGCCTCGACGTCGACACGCTCAAGAGCCTGATCAACGCCGGCTGCGACGGCGCCTGCGAGAAGGGCGTGCCCAGCTCGTGGCGCCCGATCCTGTCGCTGGTCGAGGAGCGCCTGGCGGACATGGTCGCCTCCCACCGCCGCGCGGCCGGAGCCTTCGGCGGGGTCAAGCACGCCGCCGGCTCGATCCGCGACCTGCTCGAGGAGTGGAACCAGCGTCCGGCCGACACGCAGGATGACGCGGGCGAGCGGAGGAAGAGCGCGTGAGCCGGCGCCCGGACCCCCCGGCGCGCGGCGTGCTCTCCCTGGAGGGCGTCGATCCGACGCGCGTGCACCGCGAGTGGCAGGTGACGAACACGCTGTGGGCCCTGCTCCAGCGCCTGGTCGCGCTGGTGCTGCTGGTCCTGGCGCTGCCGCTGATGGTGGCACTCTACCTACCCGTGCGGATCTCCGCGCGCGCGCCGTTCTTCTTCCGCCAGCGCCGCCCCGGCTTCATGGGGCGCGAGTTCACGATCTGGAAGATCACGACCATGCGCAGCGGCAGCGACAAGGTCGCGCGCTACGAGAAGGGCGTCACGCTCGACGACCCGAACGTGACCTGGATCGGGCGCATCCTGCGCGACACGAAGCTCGACGAGCTGCCGCAGCTGTGGAACGTCGTGCGCGGCGAGATGGAGCTGGTCGGGCCGCGCCCGATCGCGCCCGGCCTCAACCAGATGCTCGCGGCCGAGATCCCGGGCTTCAACCACCGCTACCTGGTCAAGCCGGGCCTGACCAACGTCAGCCAGGTCTCGGTGCTCGAGAACGCGCTGGGGGACAAGACCGTGGAGGACTGGAGGCTGCGCTTCGAGGGCGAGCAGCACTACATCCGCAACAAGTCGGTCTCCTACGATCTGATCTTGATCGCGCTCACGGCGGTGTTCGTCGTGCGCAAGGCCGCGCGGCGCCTCTTCACCTCGCGCCGTCCCAGGGGCGAGCTGGTGCGCATGCCCAGCCCGGCCGAGCACTCGCGCCGCAAGAGCGCCTGAGGATCCGCACCGCCATGCCCGCCCCCGCCTCCGCCGCCGCCGACCTGGCCTACGCGCTCCTGATCGGTCAGGGGCGCTCGGGCACGAACTACCTGCTCGGGCTGCTCGACCAGAGCGCGCACACGCACTGCCGCAACGAGCCCGACCAGCTCGACCGCAGCGCCCTGGCGCGCCTCGCGCCCTTCCGCTTCTTCGTCGACGACGAGCCCGAGCTGGCGCGGCTCTACGACGCAGCCGTGCGCCAGGCGGCGCGCTGCCTCGGGCCGCGCGACCACCTGACCGAGGTCGACAAGGCCTGGATCCGGGCGGGCCGGCGCCGGCTGGGCTACTTCCTCCTGCGCCAGCGCATCCGCGCCGTCGAGCGGCTCGTGCACTGGCGCAAGCCGATGGACGGCAAGGAGCACGTCTTCCCGCGCTGGATGGTGGATCACGCGGCACTGGCGCGCAGCACGCACGTCTTCAAGCTCAACGCAGCCGTCGGCTATGGCGGCTGGGCCCTGCGCGCGCGCGCCGGCGCGCGCGTGATCCAGCTCGTGCGCCACCCCGGCGGCTTCGCCAAGTCGTGGCTGAAGCGCTGGGTGCGCGGCGAGGGCGGCCAGCAGCGCGGGCGCGGCAACGCCGATCGCTGGAAGGACGAGGAGCGCCTGCGCGAGGTCGCGCGCCGCGACCCGCGCTGGGCCGCGCGCTTCGGGGACATCGAGCGCATGGAGCGCTTCGAGGGCGAGCTGTGGTGGTGGCGCTGGGTCAACGAGACCCTGCTCGAGGCCGGCGGCGGACGCCCGGGCCACTGCCTCGTGCTCTACGAGGACCTGACGCGCGAGCCCGAGCGCATCACGCGTGGCGTGTACGAGTTCCTGGGGCTCTCCTGGAGCGCCGAGATCGGTGCGCGCGTCGCCGCGCTCTCGCGCGGGGCCGAGTCGATCGCGCGCGCCTGGAAGGACGAGCTCGAGCCGGCCCACGTGGCCACGGTCGAGCGCGTGCTGCACGGCAGCCCGATGGAGTCCTGGTGGACGCGCACGGAGGCTCCGCGTGCCGCCGCCTGAGGCCCGGCGACCGGCGCGCGCGGACGGGGCCTGGGCGGTGCTCTGCGCCGCGCTGGGGCTCGCCGGCACCGAGCTCGTCCTGGCCTGGGCCGAGCGCTGGTTCCACGCGCCGGCCTACTTCGCCCTCTCGGTCGGGCTGACCCTGGCGCCGGCGCTGGCGCTCGGCCTCGTCGCCCTGCTGCTGGGCCTGGCGGCGCACGCCACGCTCGCGGCCTGGAGCGGCGCGGTCCTGTGGGCCTGCGTCGGGCCCGTGCCGGCGGCGGCCGGGACACTGGGGGTCGCGCTCGTGCTCGCCCCCCGCGCCGCGCGCGCGCTGACGCCGGCGACGCTGGGGCTGGCCACGGCGGCCGCGCAGGCGTGCGCGCTGCAGAAGTCGGGCTCCTTCGCCGAGCACCTCGGGCGCAAGGGGGATCCATGGCTCGAGGGCGTGGGGCTCGTGCTGCTGCTCGCCGGCCTCCTGGCGGCCATCACGCAGCTCCTCGCGCGGGCTCCGGCGCGGCTGGCCCGCCTCGCACCGCTCGCCGCCATGACGCCGGCCCTGCTCGTCGCCCTGCTGCCGCGTCTCGAGCGCGGGGACGGCGAGCACCGCCGCCCGCCGCCGGGCTACGCCGCCTCGGCGCCGCGCGGGGCGGGCGACAGCCCGAGCGTCTTCCTGCTGGTGCTCGACACGGTGCGCGCCGACCACCTTCCGGCCTACGGCTACGCGCGCATGACGACGCCCGAGCTCGAGCGCCTGCGGCGCGAGCGCCCGAACGCGGTCGTCTTCCCGAACGCCTTCGCCAACGGCACCTGGACCGTGCCCTCGCACGCCTCGCTGTTCACCGGACAGTGGCCCAGCGTGCACGGCGCGCACTTCGCGCTGGACGGCAGCGTGCGCCTGGGCTTCGGCCTGCGGCCCGAGCACCCGACCCTGGCCGAGCGCCTGCGGGCCGGCGGCTACGCGACCCTGGCCGCCTACGGCAACCACTGGCTGCGCTCGGTCGAGGGCCTGGGGCGCGGCTTCGAGCGCTACCTGCGCGCGCCGGACGAGGACGAGCTGCCCTTCGTCGGCGAGGCCCTGCGCCAGCGCTTCCTGCCCGGCCTCCTGTGGGAGCCGGCCAAGGGCTGTGCGCGCGCGACGGACGTCAACGCGACGCTGCTCTCGCTGGTGCGCCCCTGGTCCGAGGGCCCCAACCCGCTCTTCGTGTTCGCCAACTACGTCGACGCCCACGGCCCCTACGCGCCGCCCGCGCCCTTCCGCGGGCGCTTCGCGCCGAGCGACGTGCGCGAGCGTCCCGAGCACCTCGACCTCGCCCAGTCGCCCGCGCGGCGGGCCGAGCTCGAGGCGCGCTACGACGAGGAGCTCCTGGCCCTCGACCACGAGCTGGGCCGGCTCTTCGCCGAGCTGGAGCGCCTGGACCTCCTGCGCCGCGCGTGGATCTTCGTCACCAGCGACCACGGCGAGGCCTTTGGCGAGCACGGCGTCCTGGAGCACGGCACGACGGTCCACAACGAGGTCGCGCGCGTCCCGCTGCTCGTCTTCCCGCCCGAGGGCACGACCCTGCCGGTCACCGACGCGCCCGTGAGCCTGGTGGACGTGGCCGCGACGATCGCCGCCATCGGTGGGCTCGATCTGCCCGGCCCCGGCCGCGACCTGCGCGCCGTCGAGGGCGCGGGGACGCACGTCACCGCGATCGAGTTCTACGGCGACGCGGTCAAGGCCCAGCACCTCGGCGCGCTGGCGAAGCGCCCGGCGCGCGCGGTCGCGCTCGGGCGTCACAAGCTGATCGCCTACGCGGACTCGTTCCAGCTCTACGACCTCGAGAACGACCCGGGCGAGCTGGTGGACCTGTCCACGGCCCTGCCGAACCTGGTCGAGCACATGAAGGCCTTCCTGCCGGCCTTCGGCGAGCCCACGCTGCGCTCCGACGGCGACGCGCTCTCGCCCGAGGCCCTGGACGAGCTGCGCGGGCTCGGCTACGTGGGCGACATCGACTGACCCTCGGCCCGCAGCGCGCGCAGCAGGCCCAGCGCGTAGACCAGCAGGAACAGCGCCAGGCAGTACTCCTTGGTCTCGCCGGCGCTGATCTCGATCAGGTAGGGGACCGGACGGTCGAGGGCCTTGCAGACCTTCTCGGGCAGCGTGACGGTCAGGGCCAGGGCCGCGGCCGGGAGGCAGGCCAGGCTCGGCCAGGCCCAGTCCCAGGGGCTGGCGCTGGCGAAGTCGCGGCCCGCCAGGCCGCGCCGGCGACGCACGAGCGGCGCGAGCACGCCGCCGACCAGCGCGGCGAGCGTCAGCAGGGTGCGCGGGAGCTGGTCGAGCACCTTCTCGAAGACCGGGTCGTTGTGGAGGTTGAACTCGCCCTGGTCGTTGCGCTGCGCGATCGACTCGGGCGGCTCGAAGCCGAGCCAGTGCTGGCCCCAGCTCGCCTCCTCGCCGGCGAAGAAGAGCAGTCCCGCGGCGAAGACGAGCGCGGCGGGCCCGAAGAGGCGCCAGCGCACGCGGCGCCGCTCGCGCCAGGCGAGCAGCGCGCAGACCAGGGCCGAGAGCAGGAAGGCCACCGTGAGGTTCTCGACGATCCCGCGCTCGCCGCGCATCCAGCCGCGGTAGGTGCTCTCGCCGATCACCTTGGTGGCGACCTGGGCCACGACGATGGCCGGTCCGGCCCACAGCCACAACCAGGCGGGCACGCGGTCGAGGGTCCTCATCGGGCGGTGGCGAGCGCGCGTGCGGCGGGGCGCGGCGCGTGCAGGAGGTGGTCGGCGATGCGCTCGCTGGCGCGTCCGTCCGTCGGGCCGATCAGGTCGGCCACGCAGTGCCGGCGCGCCGCGCGGAAGCGGTCGGGCTCGGCCAGCTCGGCCTCGACGATGCGCCGCAGGTCGCGGTAGCGCGGTGCGTGGGCCGCCATCGCGCGGTAGGGGGCGATCCCGGCGTCGAGGCGCTTCTTCAGGCGGTAGGCCAGCGGCCCGCGGCGCGTCCAGTGCACCCACAGGAAGTCGCACCACACGATCGGGCGGTCGAGCACGGCGTACTCGAACAGCACGCTCGACTCGTCGCTGATCAGGACATCGGCGGCGAGCATGTAGGGCAGCGGGTCGTAGGCGTCGAAGGCGGCCACGTGCACGTTCGGGGCGCGCGCCCACAGCTCCATCAGGCGCCGGTGGCTCTTCTTCTTGCCGCCAAAGAAGGAGAGCGAGTGGGGCTTCACGAGCACGTTGAAGTCCGCGAAGTGCGCCGGGAAGTCGTCGGCCATCCTCGGGAACGAGCTGGGCATGTGCGTGGGCGCGTAGAGCAGCGTGCGCTTCGCGGGGTCCAGCCCGAGGGCCGCGAGGTCCAGGCGCGGGCGCTCGGCGTCGGGGTAGGCGAAGGGGTCGACCTTGGGGTAGCCGACCGGGACGAGCTGCGCCTCCGGGAAGAGCGCGCGCAGCTGGCGCTCGTAGTAGGGGCCCTCGACGAAGCGCACGTCCATGGCGCACAGCGGCGGGCTGTAGACGTCGGTCTTGGTGCCGATGCCGTGGTAGAGCTGGGCCGTGCGCGTCGCCGGCGGGAGCTCGGCCAGGTGCGCGTAGCCGTTGCCGAACACGATCCAGTCGGGCGCCTCGCGTCGGTACCAGGCGAGCCCCGCCTCCTTCGTGCCGAACCACTCGGCCGGGAGGCGCAGGCGCTCGACCGCCTTGCGGCAGGCGGCCAGCTGGGTCGGGCGGTTCTCGTAGAGCGCGAAGCGGCACTCGACCCCGCGCGCCGCGAGCACCCGGAAGACCGGCAGGTACTGGGTCAGGAAGTAGAGCTCGCGCGTGTCGAAGAAGACCCTCATGCCGGGCGGGGGTGTCTGGCGGCTCCCGGGGCGGCAGAATACCCTCTGCGCGCCGCCCTTCCAGGGGCCGCGTCCACCCATGCCGCCCTCCCACCGCGTCCGCCAGGCCCTGATCCTCGGCGCCGGCCTGGGCGCGCGCCTGAAGGAGGTCGGCGCGCGCGCCCCCAAGGGCTTCCTCGAGCTCGGCGACCGTCCGATCGTCGCCGAATCGATCGAGCGCCTGGCGGCCGAGGGCATCGAGCGCATCGTGATCGCCACGGGGCACCACGCCGAGCGCTACGCGGAGCTGGCGGCGCGCGTGCGCCCCGGGCTCGTCACGACCGTCCACAACCCGCGCTACGCCGAGAGCGGCAGCCTCTACTCGCTGTGGTGCGCGCGCGAGCAGATCGCGGAGGGCGACTTCCTGCTGCTCGAGTCCGACATCGTCTACGAGCGCCGCGCCCTGCGCGCGCTGCTCGACCATCCCGCGCCCGACCTCCTGCTCGTCTCCGAGCCGACCGGCGCGCGCGACGAGGTGTGGGTCGAGGCGCGCGACGGGAAGCTCGTGAACATGTCCAAGGACCGCGCCG
>DASVAP010000047.1:0-22333 GCA_036376275.1 Planctomycetota bacterium
CTCTTCGACGCCACGCTGGGGCTCGCGACGACCCTCGGCGCGCCTCCGGAGCCCGCGCGCGCCGCGCCCGCGCGCGCCGGCGTGGGACGAGCGCTCCGCACGCGCTCGCCCCGGAACCGCTCGCGGCCCCGTCGCCGCCCGCCGAGGTCCCGGCGGCGCCCGCGCGCGGCGCGCCGGAGCTGGCGCGCGCGCCGGCCGCCAGCCCGGCGGCCACGGCCCTGCGCGCGCCCGATCCTCCGGCCGGCGAGCCGGCCCAGCCGGCGCCCAGCGCGCGCTTCGACGCCACCGCCGACCTGGCTCCGCGCTCGTCGACGGCGAGCCCGCGCACGCCGAGCGCGCCGACGCGCCCGGACCTGGCGGAGGCCGCGCCCGTCCCGGTCGCGCCGGCGCCGCTCGCCCTGAGCGCTCCGCCTCCGCCGGCTGCGTCCGAGCGTCCAGGCGCAGCCCCGCGCCTGGCCGAGACGCCCTACCGGAATCGCTTCGGCGCGCAGAAGCTGCGCGCCCTGGAGGAGCACGGCGGCAGCGCCGAGACCGAGCGCGCGGTGGCCGCGGGCCTGGCCTACCTGGCGCGCATCCAGGAGCGGAACGGAGCCTGGGGCCAGCGCTCGGACGCGCACTCGAAGTACCTGGACGTGCGCATCGGGAAGACGGGGCTGGCGCTGCTCGCCTTCCTCGGCGCCGGGCACGTGCCGGAGGGGGACACGGAGCACGCCGGCGTCGCGGCGCGCGCGGTCGCCCACCTGCTGGCGGCGCAGGACGCGGCCAGCGGGCACTTCGGCAGCTCCTGCTCCTACGGGCACGGGATCGCGACCTACGCCCTGGCCGAGTGCTTCGCGCTGACCGGCGACGAGCGCCTGCGCGCGCCGCTCGAGCGCGCGCTGGAGGAGATCCTGCGCCACCAGAGCCGCGTGGAGGACCCGCGCTTCCTGGGCGGCTGGGGCTACTACTACGCCGACGGGCGCGTGTGGAACCGGGACGAGTGGCCGCGCGTCTCGGTCACCGCCTGGCAGGTCATGGCGCTCGAGTCGGCGCGCCTGGGGGGGCTCGGCGTGCCCGACCAGGCCTTCGAGGCGGCGCGCGCGTTCCTGCGGAACGCCTGGGACCCGCGCGCGCGTGCCTTCCGCTACGACCACGATCCCGAGCGCCTGTCGTCGGGCTATCCGATCCTGCCGGCCTCGACCCCGGCGGCGCTGTTCGCGCTGTCGCTGCTGGGCGTCGATCCGGCCGGCGAGGAGCTGGCCGCCGCGCGGCGCTTCGTCCTGACGCGCGCTCCGGACGGCTACCGCTACACCGGCGACGACGACTTCGTGCACCGCGCGCGCGGCAACCCGTACTTCTGGTACTACGCGACCCTGGCGCTGTTCCGCGTGGGCGGGAGCGAGTGGGAGCGCTGGAACCGCGCGCTGCAGGAGACGCTGCTCCCGGCCCAGGAGCCGGACGGCTCGTGGCGCCCGCTCGACGTCTACGCCGAGTACGCGGGCGACGAGGACGACGAGCGCACCTACGCCACGGCGATGAGCGTTCTGTCGCTGGAGATCTACTACCGCTACTTCACGCCGCTCCTGCGCGTGCGCTGAGGCCCGGAAGGACCACGGGGGCGCGGAGAGCGGACGGGCACCGGCCGGGCGATGCGCCCTCGATCACGCGTGGGGCCCTGCGAGGCCGTCGGCCTTTGGGAGAGTCCTCCGGTTCTTGCCGGACGCAGCGGTCGGCGCGGAGATTTGGGGTTCCTCAGGAATTGAGGCGGCACCCGCCGATCGACATCCTCTCGCCATGGAACCCCGGCCCTGGCATGCGCGCTACGACCCCGGCGTGGCCCCGACGCTCGCCTACGCGCCGCTGACCCTGCCGGAGCTCCTGCGCCGCTCGGCCACGAATCATCCGCGGGCCCCGGCGCTGCGCTTCGCCAACCTGCGCCTGTCCTACGCCGAGCTCCTGGAAGAGGTCGAGTGCTGCGCCGCGGCCCTGGCGGCGCTCGGGGCCGGTCCGGGCACGCGCATCGCGCTGCAGATGCCCAACGTGCCGCAGATGGTGATCGCCTACTACGGCGCGCTCGCGCTGGGCTGCCAGGTCGTGCTGACGAACCCGCTCTACACGGCGCGCGAGATCGAGCACCAGTGGAACGACGCCGGCTGCACGCACGCCGTGACGATGGACTTCCTGTACGCGCAGAAGGTGCGCGCGCTGCGGCCCAGGCTCGCGGTCGAGCACTTCCTGCTGGCCTCGTTCCCCGAGTACCTGCGCTGGCCGCTCTCCTGGCTCGCGCCGCTGAAGCTGCGCCGGCGCACGCCGCCCGCGATCGCGCCGATCCCGCGCGAGCCGGGCGTGCAGGCCTTCCGCGCCGCCCTGCGCGCGCAGCGCGGCACGCCGCCGCCGCGTCCGGCGGTCGCGCTCGACGCGCTGGCCGTGCTGCAGTACACGGGCGGCACCACGGGGGTCTCCAAGGCGGCCATGCTGACGCACCGCAACCTGTCGGTGAACGTGCAGCAGATGGACGCCTGGTTCGGCGGCACGAAGCCCGGCACCGAGGTCGTGCTCGTGTGCCTGCCGCTGTTCCACGTGTTCGCCATGACCTGCGCCATGAACTTCGCCGTGCAGGGCGCCTCGGCCATGGTGCTCGTGCCCGACCCGCGTGACACGAAGAGCCTGATGAAGGCGATCGCGCGCCACCGCGTGACGGTCTTCCCGGGCGTGCCGGCGCTCTACAACAGCCTGAACCACTGGCCGGGGATCGAGGGCTGCGACCTCTCCAGCGTGCGCCTGTGCCTGTCGGGCTCGGCCCCGATCGCGCCCGAGGTCCTGCAGCGCTTCGAGCGCCTGACGGGCTCGAAGATCGTCGAGGGCTACGGCCTGAGCGAGACGTCGCCGCTGACGCACGCCAACCCGGTGCGCGGCGAGCGGCGCATCGGCTGGGTCGGGCTGCCGGTGTGCGACACGGACGCGCGCGTGGTCGACGTCGAGGACCCGACGCGCGTGCTCGCCCCAGGCGAGGCCGGCGAGCTGGCCCTGCACGGCCCGCAGGTCATGCAGGGCTACTGGAAGCGACCCGACGAGACCGCGCTGGTGCTGAAGGACGGCTGGTTCCTGACCGGGGACCTCGCGGTGATGAGCCCGGACGGCTACTTCCGGATCGTCGGGCGCAAGAAGGACATGGTCATCGTGGGCGGCCTCAAGGTCTTCCCCGACGAGGTCGACGCCGCGCTGCACGAGCACGAGGGTGTGCTCGAGGCCGCCACGATCGGCCTGCCGGACCCCGAGCGCGGCGAGCTCGTGAAGTCGTTCGTGGTCGCGAAGCCGGGCCGGACCCTGGCCCAGGCCGAGCTGCAGACCTTCCTGCGCGAGCGTCTGGCGCCCTACAAAGTGCCGCGCGAGATCGAGTTCGTGCCCGAGCTACCGAAGAGCACGGTCATGAAGATCCTGCGGCGCGAGCTGCGCGAGCGCGAGCTGAAGAAGCGCGCGAGCTGATCGCCGTCGCTCCCTCCGGGCCGGCGTGCGATACTGCGCCGGCATGGACCACGCGCTCCCCGTCCTCCTGTGCCTGTGCGCCCTGGCGCTGGGGCCGATCCTCTGGCCGGCCGTCCCGCAGGAGCGCCGCCCGCGCGCCCCGCTGCCCGCGGCCGAGGCGCTGGCGGCCCTGCCCGCGGACGGCGGGCCCGAGTTCAATCGCCTGGTGTTCGAGAAGAGCCCGTACCTGCAGCAGCACGCGCGCAACCCGGTCGACTGGTACCCCTGGGGCGAGGAGGCTTTTTCGCGCGCGCGCAAGGAAGAGAAGCCGGTGTTCCTGTCGATCGGCTACTCGACCTGCCACTGGTGCCACGTGATGGAGCACGAGTCCTTCGAGGACGCCGAGGTGGCCGCGCTCCTGAACGAGCACTTCGTGTGCGTCAAGGTCGACCGCGAGGAGCGCCCCGACGTGGACGCCGTCTACATGCAGGTGACCCAGGCCATGACCGGCTCGGGCGGCTGGCCCATGACGGTCATCCTGACGCCCGACAAGCAGCCCTTCTTCACCGGCACGTACTTCCCGAAGCGCGCGCGCTTCGGGCGCAAGGGGATGATGGAGCTCGTGCCCGAGATCGCGCGCCTGTGGCGCGAGCGCCGCGACGACGTGGTGCGCAGCGCGGCCCAGATCACGACCGTGGTGCGCGAACAGGCCGGCGAGGAGCGCGTCGAGCTCGCCCCGGAGCTCCTGGCGCGCGGCCAGGAGGACCTCGCGCGCCGTTACGACCCGGAGCGCGGCGGCTTCGGCAACGCGCCCAAGTTCCCGGTCCCGCACCAGCTGCTGTTCCTGCTGCAGCGCCACCAGCGCGGCGGCGACGCCCTGGCGCTGCGCATGGTCGAGCACACCCTGAGCGCGATGCGCGCGGGCGGGATCTACGACCACGTCGGCTTCGGCTTCCACCGCTACTCGACCGACCGCGAGTGGCTCGTGCCGCACTTCGAGAAGATGCTCTACGACCAGGCCCTGCACGCGCTGGCCTACACCGCCGCCTGGCAGGTCACGGGCGACGCCGCGCACCGCGCCACGGCCGAGGAGGTGCTGGCCTACTGCCTGCGCGACCTGCGCGACCCGCTCGGCGGCTTCCACTCGGCCGAGGACGCCGACAGCGAGGGCGAGGAGGGGCGCTTCTACCTGTGGACCCGGGGTGAGGTCCTGGCGGCCCTCGGGGCGGAGGAGGGCGAGCTCTTCGCGCGCGTGTTCGAGATCACGCCCGAGGGCAACTACCGCGAGGAGGCCAGCGGGCAGCGCGACGGACGCTCGATCCCGCACCTCGCGCGCTCGCTCTCCGCGTGGGCCACGGAGCTGGCCCTCGAGGAGCGCGCCCTGCGCCAGCGGCTGGAGCGCGCCCGCCGCACGCTGTTCGACCTGCGCGCGAAGCGCGTGCGGCCGCTGAAGGACGACAAGGTCCTGACCGACTGGAACGGACTGATGATCGCGGCCCTGGCCCGCGCCGGGGCGGCCTTCGGCGAGCCGCGCTACCTGGCGGCGGCCGGCGAGGCGGCCGACTTCGCGCTGCGGCACCTGGTCGACGGGCGCGGACGGCTCGTCAAGCGCTGGCGCGAGGGCGAGGCCGCCTTCGCGGGCACGCTCGAGGACCACGCCTTCCTCGTGTGGGGCCTGATCGAGCTCTACCAGGCGACCTTCGAGGTCCCGCGCCTGGAGGCGGCCCTGCGCCACCACGCGCAGATGGTCGCGCACTTCGAGGACGAGGCCGCGGGCGGCTACTTCACGGCGGCCGACGACGCCGAGGAGCTGCTCTTCCGCCACAAGGAGGTCTACGACGGGGCCCTGCCCTCGGGCAACTCGGTGGCCGCCTGGAACGGGCTGCGCCTGGCGCGCCTGACGGGCCAGAGCGAGCTGGAGGAGGGCGCGCGCCGCACGCTGGCGGCCTTCGGCAGCGCCGCGCGCATGCCGGCCGGCCACACGCTGTACCTCCTGGCCCTGGACACGGCCCTCGGGCCCGCCTTCGAGGTCGTGGTGGCCGGCGACCCGCTGGCGCCGGACACGCACGCCCTGCTGCGCGCCTTCCAGGAGCGCTACCTGCCCCACCTCGTGCTGCACCTGCGCCCGAACGGCGACGACCCCCCGATCGCCGCGCTGGCGCCCTTCACGCGCGAGCAGACGAGCCGCGGCGGCCGGGCCACGGCCTACGTGTGCCGCGACCACGTCTGCCACGCCCCGACCAGCGACGCGGCCGAGGCCCTGGCGCGCCTGGCCGCGCCCGCGCGGTAGCCGGGCGAGGGTCGGCGCTCGCCTCGAGCCGCGCCGCCCCAAATTGATTCGGCACTGTTCCTGTCCGCCCGGCTCCGGCGTCCCTAACCTGGGCCCTCCACCGCCCGGCCAGCGCGCCCTCCCCCTGCGCGATTCCTGCCACCCGCGAGGATCGACGTGCGCAACGCCCTGCCCCTCTCGCTCTGCCTGCTCGCGCTGCGCGCCGCACCCGGCGCGCAGCAACCCCCCCACCCCGCCGCCGAGGGCCAGCCCGAGCCTCCGCGCTCCGGGGCCGTGCGCTGGTACGCGGGCGACACGCACGAGCACTTCCAGCCCTGCCTCGCGCCGGCCCAGCCGCTGGAGGAGATCCTCGCGCGCATGGAGGCCGAGGACCTGAGCGTGGGCAACGTGCTGGTCTGGAACCCCGGGGCGCACTCGGCCTTCGCGGACTTCGCCTGCCTGGTCACGGGCGAGCTCGATCCGCTCTCGACGCCCACACGCGCGCTGAGCCTCGCGGTCGAGACCTCGGGGCTCGACTGCGCGAAGTGGGGCCACCTGATCGGCCTGGGGGTCGGCCCCGAGGAGGCGCGCATCGTCACGAGCTCGCTGGCGGGCGGCGACTGCTGCAACGCACCGGGCATCGTGCCGGGCTGCGGCGGCGACGGCACCGGCCACCTGGCCGCGCCCGTGGCGCAGCACTTCCTCCAGCGGTCCGGGGCCGTCACCGGCTACGCCCACGTGATCTGGCCGCTCGACGACTACTTCGGGAGCGGCTTCCCCTGGTACTCCGAGCTGGTGGCGAGCCAGTTCACGCGCGACGCGCGCTGCATCGATCCGGACCGGCTCCTGGCGGTGCCGAACCTGACGCGCTTCCTGGTCGAGGGCAGCCTCATCTACCGCACCTTCTTCCCGCTGCTCGGGGCCGTCGACGCCGTGCTGGGCGAGGTGGACTTCGTCGAGACCATCGCGCTCGGACCGCGCTTCCCGCTGCGCTTCCAGCCGCTGGCCCACTGGCAGGGCCTCGCCTACCGCCTGGCCTCGCTCGGCTCGCGCGTGGCCTTCGCGGCCGGCAGCGACCAGGACTGCGCGTTCCTGACCCAGGACGTCCTGCCGCGCACCTACGTCTGGCTCGACGAGCCCTTCAGCCACGCGGCCTGGACGCGCGGCCTGGCGGCCGGGCGCACGTCGCTCGGGATCCCGGGCCTGCGCATCGACCTCCTGGCCGACGGGATGCGCGCGGGCGAGTCGCTGTACCTCGACGTCCCGGCGGAGGTCCGGATCCGGGTCGTGGTCGAGAGCGCCGAGCCGCGCGCGGACGGGATCGAGCTCCTCGCCGGCGGCCAGGTCGTGGCCACGCAGCCCGTGACGCTGGCCGCGGGGCGCAACCAGGTCGAGTTCGGGCCGCTGGCGCTCCCGGAGAGCACCTGGCTGGCGGCGCGCCTGGCCTCGCAGCTGGCCCACACGGGCCCGCTGCACGTCTACGTGGACCGGCTCCCGATCGCCGACTGCCAGGCGGCCGAGTACTGGATGCTGTGGTGCGACATCGTCGCCAAGACCGCCCTGCAGGTCCCGCAGCTCGACCTCTTCGGCTGCCAGCGCAGCGAGGCCTTCGCGCGCCTCGCGCGCGCCCGGCGGGCCTTCAAGACCTATCGCGACGTCGAGGGCTTCGACGCCGAGCTGGCGGCCGAGCGCTACGGGCGCTCGACCCCCGGCGCGCGCGGCCCGATCTCGATCGGGACGACGGCGCGCGCGCGCAGCGAGCAGCCGCTGCTCCTGACCTGCGTCAACGCCCCGGCCCAGGCCCAGGGCGTGCTGCACCTCTCGCGCGCGCAGCGCCTGCCGGGCGCGTGCCAGGGCGACTTCCGGCTGCTGGTCGGGACCGAGCCCGACGAGCTGGTGGCGAGCCTGCCGGTCCAGGCGACGCGCAGCGGGTACGCCGAGGTGCTCGTGCCGGCCCTGCCCGACGTGGACCGGCTCTTCGCCCAGTTCGTGTGGACCAACCCGCCCGGCCAGCCCGGGCACGCCTGCGGGAGCGCCCAGGCCCTGCGCAGCGCGAGCGACGGCCTGGCGCTCGAGGTCGAGCGGCCGGAGCTGCTCGCGATCGCCGTGACGCCCGTCGCGCCCTCGATCGCGAAGGGCACGAGCCTCGCCCTGACGGCCATGGGCTTCTTCTCCGACGGGCGCAAGCGCGAGCTGACCGCGGCGCTCGCCTGGAGCTCGTCGGATCCGGGCGTGGCCAGCGTCGCGAACGCCCCCGGCCCGGCCGGCCGGGTGACGGGGCACGCGCTCGGGACGGCCACGATCGTGGCGAGCGACCCCGCCACCGGGGTCTCGGGCTCGACCGAGCTCACGGTCACGCCGGCCGTGCTGACGGCGCTCGAGGTGGCGCCGGCCAAGGCCAGCCTGGCGCTCGGCTTCGCGCAGCCCTTCGAGGCCGTGGGGACCTTCAGCGACCAGACGACGCAGGTCCTGACCGAGCTCGTCGCCTGGAGCTCCACCGATCCGGAGGTGGCTCACGTCGACGGGGCCGGCCTGGTCACGACCCTGGGCCTGGGCACGACGACGATCGTGGCCACCGCTCCGGGCAGCTCGCTCACGGGCACGGCCACGCTCACGGTCACGCCGGCCGTGCTGGTCACGCTCGAGATCGCGCCCGTGAACCCGTCCATCGCGCTGGGCACGGGGCTCGCCTTCACGGCCACGGGCGTCTTCAGCGACGGGCTCGCGCTGGAGCTGACGGAGACGGTCCTGTGGAGCTCCTCGGACCCGCTCGTCGCCTCGATCACGAGCGGGCCCGGGCAGGCCGGTCTGGCCGCGAGCCACACCGTCGGGCACACGACGATCCGCGCCGAGGACCCGCTCAGCGGGGTCGTGGGCACGAGCGCGCTGGAGGTCACGCCAGCGGTACTCGTGTCGCTCCAGGTCAGCCCGGCGACCGCCGCGGTCCCGCTCGGGCTCGCCCAGGCCTTCCGCGCGACCGGGATCTACACCGATGCCTCGACCCAGGACCTCACGGCCCAGGTGACGTGGAGCAGCGCGGATCCGGGCGTGGCCCAGGTCAGCAACGCGCCGGGGAGCGAGGGTCTGGCGACGGGCCTCGCCCTCGGCACGACGCTCGTGAGCGCCGTCGATCCGGAGACCAAGCGCGCGGGCTCGGCCGAGCTCGCGGTGACCCCGGCCGTGCTCAGCGCGGTGCGCGTGCTGCCGGCGACGACCTCGCTGGCGCTCGGCTTCGAGCTCGCCTACGCGGCCGAGGGCACCTACAGCGACGGCGGAACGCGCGACCTCACGCAGGTGGTCACCTGGAGCTCGAGCGCTCCGGACGTGGCCGTGGTCTCGAACGCACCCGGCAGCCAGGGCCTGGCCACCAGCCTGGCGGTGGGATTCGCAACGGTGCGCGCCACCGAGCCGAAGAGCGGGCGCGCGGGCGAGGGCCAGCTCACGGTCACGCCCGCGGTCCTGACGGCGCTCGAGGTCCAGCCGCTCGATCCCTCCGTGGCCCTGGGGCTCGCGCTCCCCTTCGCCGCCGTGGGCACCTACAGCGACGCCAGCACGCGCACGCTCACCACCTCCGTCACCTGGAGCTCGGTCGATCCCGCCGTGGCCGTGGTCTCGAACGCGCCCGGCAGCCAGGGCCTGGCCACCACGCTGGCCGTGGGCTCCGCGCAGATCGTCGCGCGCGACCCGAAGAGCGCGATCTTCGGCTCGAGCCAGCTGACCGTCACACCCGCCGTGCTCGTGGCCCTGGCCCTCGCCCCGCAGGACGCCGTGGTTGGCCTCGGGACGAGCACGCCCTTCCAGGCCACCGGCACCTACAGCGACGGCACGCTGCAGGACCTGACCGGCGCGGTGACCTGGAGCTCATCGGACCCGTCCGTGGCCGCGATCGACAACGCCCCGGGCAGCGCCGGCGTCGCCCAGGCGCTCGGCGTCGGCAGCACGACCATCGCGGCCTACTCGTCGAAGACCGGCCTCTCGGCCGCGACCTCGCTGACGGTGCGCCCGGTGCTCGAGACCCTGGTCGTGCTACCGGCCGAGGCGAGCGTGCTCGAGGGCGCGACGCGCGCCTTCGTGGCCATCGGGACCTACAACGACGGCAGCAGCGCCGACCTGACGGGCCAGGTCCAGTGGAGCTCTTCCAACCCGGCCGTGGCGCTGGTCCTGGCCGAGCCGGGCCGCGTGCGGGGCCTGGTGCCGGGCACGGTCACGATCACGGCCAGCGATCCGCTCGACGGCGCGCTCGGCACGGCCTCGCTGCGCGTCATCGAGCGTCGCTAGCCGATCCCCAGATCGGCTACTGACTTCGCCGTCAGCGTGACCACTGGTTCTCCGGGCGGGCGCCAGCCCGCCCGGAGAACCAGTGCGCCGCTCAGGGCAGGACGACCGCCGTCGTGGCGCGGAAGGCCGCGGGCGTGTTGGGCAGGTCGAACAGGCTCGTGTCGTCGAAGAACGGCAGGGCCGGATCGAAGCTGCCCGGATCGACCGGGCGCCCGGCCATCTCGACCGAGATGCGGATCTGGTCGCCGCTCAGGGCCGCCGGCAGGCGGAAGGAGATCGTGGAGAGGCCGTCGGCGCCGCTGATCGTCCCGACCGCGAAGGGGCCGAAGCCGCCGAAGCCGCCGTACATGTCCTGGAAGCCGAGCTCGCTCTTGATCTGGCTCGCGGCGGGCACGCCGTTCTGCTGCACGTTGGCGGCCTGGTTGCCGTTGCGGAACACGCGCGCGACCACGGCATGCCCGGCCAGCGGCGCGGGCGCCGAGAGCTTGCGGTCCTCGACGCGGGCGCGGAAGACCAGGTCGAAGCCGCCCCCCACGGACGGTGTGGCCGAGACGAAGAAGAGGTCGCGCAGCACGCACTCGACCTCGATCGGGCTGGGCGTGCCGAACTCGAAGGCGTCCGTGAAGGACAGCGTCTCGAAGCCCGGCAGCGGGGTCTGCACCGTGTGCCCGAACTCGTCGGTCACGCTGATCGTCCCGCCGTAGATCCGGTGCACGCCCTGGTTGGCGTTGGAGGGCTCGAGGTCGCGCAGCGCGACCTCCCACAGCGTGCGGGGCTCGGGGTCCCCCACGAACTGCCCGATGTTTCCCAGGCTCGAGGAGTAGTCGACCTGGATCGTCACCGGCCGGTCGACCTCGACCAGCAGCTTGGCCACGCGCGCGGTGTGGAACATCTTGCGCACGGAGAGGATCGCCGGGACCTCGGCCGTGGTGGGCACGCTGCCGGCCAGGGCCGGGTTCGAGCCGTAGCGCACCTCGGTCCCGTCCAGGAACCCGTCGCCGTCCGAGTCCGCCACGCGCCCGTCGGTCGCGAACTGCAGCTCGTCCTGGCGGAAGAGGTGATCGTTGTCCGGGTCGACCGCGAAGCGCCGGCCCATCCCGACCGGCAGGCCGAGGAACAGGTTCGTGCGTCCGGCCTGGGCCTGGGCCGTGAAGAAGGACAGCGGCCGCCCCGGCTGGTCCTTGTCGTCGCAGCGGAAGAGCTTGGCCTGGCGGTCCCAGAACCAGCGCTGGGCGACCACGCCGCTGCCCAGGTCCACGCGCCCGAGCACGACCACGTCGCAGTTGCGCTTGCGCGCCTGCGGCATGAGGTAGCCGCTCAGCGCGGCCGGGCTGGGATCGGCGGGCGAGACGAGCACGCCGCGGTGCACGGCCGGTGCCAGGCCCTGGTCGATCTGGTGCACGAAGAAGGCGATGTCCTCCTCGTCGGGAGCCGGCAGGTTGAAGTTCTCCAGGTTGAAGTCGAACACGCCGTTCGACAGACCGGCGTGCGAGGCGCCGGAGCCGAGCGGCGGGCGCATCTCGGCCGGCCCGAACTTCTCCTTGACCAGCACGCGCGTCTTCTGCTCCTTGCGCCACATGCCGTTGTAGGCCGTGTTCTTGAAGGTGTTGCGGTGCCCGGTGTCGTCCAGCTCGTCCGGGAAGAAGTCGTTGTTCGTGCCGGTCGGGAGCGTGTGGCAGTCGTTGCAGGAGTCGTTGCCGACGCTCGGCACCGCGAAGTAGAGCTCCTGGCCGCGCACGGCCGAGAGCTGGTTGTGCACGTCGAAGTCGAAGCCCGGCCGGCGCACGTCGCTGACCACGCGGCGCGGGTTCTCGAAGGGGTTGGCCGGGTTCTGCAGACCGAACACGAAGGCCTCGAAGGCCTCGAACTCGGCCAGGGTCAGGTTCGCCCCGCCGAGGAGGCCCGAGAAGGCCGGGTTGAAGTCGATCAGCTCGCGCTCGCCGCGCCAGTGGTAGGGCTTGGTGAACTCGATGCCCTTCAGGCTCTGCGTGAAGAGCACGCCCTTGTCGTCGAGCGGGCCGGCCGAGAGGTTCCAGACCAGGTGGTCGAACCCGCCCTCGACGTGGCAGCTCTCGCAGGACAGGTTCTGATTCAGCGAGTTGTGGCCGTCGTAGAAGATCTGCCGCCCGAGCTTGCGCGGCGCCGAGGTCGGGTCGTAGCCGATGTCGAGGGTCGCCAGCAGGGGGATGCCCGGCTGGTCGTCGTCGCGCACCTCGATCTTGTTCGTGCCCCAGCAGTACACGTAGATGATCCGCGCCACCTCGTCGAACAGCACGCCGCGCGGGATCGAGCCGGCCGGCAGGTTCCAGGAGGTGAAGTGCGCGCCGGTCGAGTTCAGGAGCGTGACGTTGTCGGTCAGGGTGCCGATCAGGACCGCGCCGCCGTTGCTGCTGAAGGAGAGCGCGAAGGGCTTGCCCAGCGGATCCGGCGGCACGCTGTCGAGCGACACGAAGGTGTGAGCCGTCGCCGGCGGACCGCCGACGGCCGGCAGGTCCACGATCGTCAGGCGGTTCTGGCTGAAGAGCCCGCGCACCTCCGGCTCGGTGTCCAGCACCTCGTCGGCGTTGACCGACTCCGTGTTGAGCACCCACAGCTTCCCGGTCAGGGGATTGACGCCGTGCCCGAAGAGCATGGTCCCGACGCCCTTGGCGGCGACCTCCACCGTCCCGCTGCCCGGCGTCGCGCCCGGCACGATGCGGAACACGTCCTCGTCCGGCAGCGGGATGTCGGCGTGCAGCGGGTTGTCCATCTGCAGCACGTTCCCGCCCTGGTCGGAGGCCAGGCGCCCGGCCACCGGGCTGCGCCGCGGCATGGTGTTGTTGCCCGAGAGCAGCGGCGTCACCAGCACGTTGCCGAGGCCGTCGGCCGAGAGGAACAGGAGGTGGCGCGTCGTGTCGATCTCGAACACCTGGTGGATCGTGTTCGTCAGCAGGTCGATCTCCACGACCTGGTCCAGGGCCGAGCAGGCGACGAACAGGTGGTCGCCGACCAGCAGCGTCCCGCCCGGCTCGGCCGGCAGCGGGAGGTAGCCCAGGATCGTCCCGTTCCCGGGCGCCAGGCGCGTGAGGGCATAGGTGCCGCGCGAGACGACCAGCAGCTCGTGGTGCGCGTCGACGCTCGAGACCCAGTACTCGATCGAGACCGGGTTCCACGGCACCGGATAGACCTTGTTCGGCGACCCGCCCAGGTTCGTGAAGCTGACCACCTCGGAGGCGTGCGTGTTGACCGCCCACAGCGTCAGGTGGTTCGGCGACACCACCATCGGCTTGATGGGGTAGTTCAGGAGGTCGACCTCGTCGCCCTCGACGTTGTCCAGGACCCGGAAGGGGGCCTCGCGCAGGCGCGGCGCCGGGCGCCGGTTCTGGCTGCCGGGGGACTGGGCCGCGAGGGGCGCGCCGGCCCCGGCCAGGAGGAGCGAGAAGGAGAGCGGGAGGAGCGCGCGTGCGGCGGTCATGACCTCGGGTGGCGTCGGTCGCGGTGCGGAGCGGTCGGGGGGGTGGCCCTGGAGCCGGGCTGGGCAGCTTCTCAAGGATATGACGTGGAAGGCCGGCTCGCGGCTCCGTCCGGGCCGGAAACTATTGCCGCGGGGCCGTTCCCGTTCCCGTCCGCCCGCTCCCTTCCCAGGCTGCGTAGCTCGACCCCTCCATGCGCCGCAGCGAGTCGAGGAACGTCCCCCAGGGGTCGTCCGCGCCCTCGAAGCGCTCGCCGGGCGCCCCGTTCTCGAGCCGCAGCACGCCGCGCGGGCAGACCGCCGCACACACCCCGCAGCCGACGCAGGCGGCGCGCACGACGTTCGCCCCGCGCTGGGCGTAGGCGCGCACGTCGATGCCCATCTCGCAGTAGGTCGAGCAGTTGCCGCAGCTCATGCACTGCCCGCCGTTGGTCGTGATGCGGAAGCGCGACCACAGACGCTGCAGGAGCCCCAGGATCGCCGCCTGCGGGCAGCCGAAGCGGCACCACACGCGGCTGCCCATCAGCGGATAGAAGCCGACGCCGATCACGCCGCTGAAGATGGCTCCGACCCAGAAGCCGTAGAACCTGGCGAAGGCCTGCGAGGCACCGCCGAGCAGGCGCCCGGAGCTGGCCGAGTTGATCCACAGGAGCGCGGTGGTCACGACGATCAGGACCAGCACGGCGTGGATCAGCCAGCGCTCGACGCGCCAGGCCGCGCGCGTCTTCACGGACTGCTGGCGGAACGGATCGCCGAGGGTCTCGGCCAGACCGCCGCAGCCGCACACCCACGAGCAGTACCAGCGCTTGCCGAGGAAGTAGGTCAGGATCGGGACCCCCACCAGCGCCAGCGCCACGCTCCAGAAGACCGCGAACTGCGCGAAGCCGCCGCCGCTCCAGAGCCCGCCCAGGGTGTCGGGGAAGAGGTACTCGCGCTTCAGCGGCCAGAAGTAGGAGAAGTAGAACTCGGGCTGCTGGAAGAGGCGCAGCAGGTTCGGCAGCAGGAAGGCCAGCACGAGCTGGAACAGCACGACCGAGGCCGTGCGCACGAGCTGGTAGCGGCTGTGGCGGTACTTCCAGGCCGTGCGCACGCCGAACAGGCCGACCGCGGCGGTGTACAGGAAGCCGTACAGGAACCAGCGGCTCGCCGCCTCCCCGTTCAGGGTCCGCGCGAGCGGATCGAGCAGCCGCGTCGGGCGCTCGAGCACGGCCGGCAGCCCGGCCGCGCGCCAGTCGTCGTAGAAGTACAGGACGACGTAGAAGCCCGTCAGCGCGAGCCCGAGGGCCCAGCCGAGCAGGCCGCGGTTCTGGATCCCGCGGAAGAACGTGTCGTCGTTGCGGATGCCCGCGGGCGTGTCGCGGAACTCGACGTGGAACCACAGCAGCGCGCCCAGCCCGAGCAGCCCGAAGGTGGCGAGGAGCGCGCTCCAGCCGCCGCCGAGCTCGACGCCGGCGCAGGTGAGCACCAGCGCGAACGCGCCGAGCCCCAGCAGCGCGGCCGCGAGCCGGTGCAGGCCGGTGCGGCGCGGCGGCGTCGCCCGCGGCGGCGCCGAGAAGCCCAGGGCCTCCTCGTCGTGGGTCCAGTCGAGCGTGCGTGTGTCGAGCGGCATCAGGCGGCCCCCTGGCGCGCGAAGGCGGCCGCGATCTCGCGCGCGTGCCGCCGGTGGAGCTCGGGGTCGAAGTGCGCCTCCTCCAGGCGCGGCAGGACGTGGGCCAGCGTGCGCCCCTCGGCGATCCAGCGCTCGCACACCTCGTGGCGCCAGCGCAGACCCATCAGGTTGACGCCGATCACGCTCCCGCCGACGTGCACGATGCGCACGCTCTTGCGTCCGTCCGCCTGCTCCCAGTACAGGCTCGCCTCGCCGGCGACGCGCTGGTTCACGCGCCCGTAGGTCTGGTACTCGAGGTCGAAGAACTTGGCCGAGTTGAACCAGATCCCCGGGTCGTAGGCGCGCGTCCCGCCGGCCAGGTTCTCGGCCGCGAGCTCGCCCTGCTTCTTGCCCGTGTACCAGACCTGCTGCAGCAGGTTGCGCGCGCCGGGGACCTCGATCTCGGCGCAGTCGCCGGCGGCGAAGACGTCGGGCGCGCTCGTGCGCAGCTGCGCGTCCACCAGCACGCCGCGCGCGCAGCGGATCGAAGTGTCGCGGATCACGTCGAGGTTCGGGCTGACGCCCGCCGTCAGGCCGACGATCTGGCACGGCAGGCGCTCGCCCTGGTCGGTCACGACCGCGCCCGCGCGGCCGGTGCCGTCGTCCTCGATCGCGCGCAGCTCCGTCGCGCGCCGCAGCGCGAGGCCGTGGCGCTCGATCTCGCGCTCGACCAGCAGCGACTCCTCGCGCGGCAGGACGTTGTCCCAGTAGGAGCGCTCGCGCACGAGGAAGGTCACGCCGAGGCCACGCGAGTGCAGCATCTCGCCCAGCTCGACCCCGATCAGTCCGCCCCCGACGATCACGGCCTGGCGCGCGCGCGCGCAGGCCTCGCCCAGCGTGGCCAGGTCGGCCAGGCCCCACAGCCCCTGCACGCCGGCCAGGTCCTGCCCGGGCCAGCCGAAGCGGTTGGGCTTCGAGCCGGTGGCCAGGAGCAGCCGGTCCCAGGCGAGCGGCGGCTGGCCGTGGAGCTCGAGGCGCCTCTGCTCGAGGTCGATGCGCGTGACCCAGCCGCGCAGCAGCGCCAGGCGCTGCTCGCCCCAGAAGGAGTCCTCGAAGGGCTTCGTGTCGCGGTAGCGCATGTGCCCCATGAACACGTACATCAGGGCGGGGCGCGAGTAGTGGTGCGTCGACTCGCCCGAGACGAGCGTGATGCGCCAGTCGGGCCGGAGCTGGCGCAGCCGCAGGGCCGCGCTGACGCCGGTGACGCCGTTGCCGAGGATCGCGACGTGCAAGGTGGAGGGTCCGGGGCCTGCGGGACGCCGCTACGGGTCGGCGGCGTCGCCGTGACGTTCTATCCGCCGCCGCTAGCCGGAAGAAGCACCCGGCGCGGCGCTCGCGGGCGCGGGCGGCGCGCCGGCCGGCGCCGGCGGCGGCTCCGGCACGGCGAACTCGGCGAAGAACCCGCGCGCGACCAGCTCGTCGCGGTAGTGCAGCACGCGGTGCGCGTAGGCCAGGATCGAGGAGCTGCCGCTGCGCGTGCGCTCGTCGCGCCAGCGTGTCCAGCCCCCGGCCGCCTCGGTGATCTCCTTCATGCGCCGCGCGCCCGCGTTGTAGGCGCACAGGGCGCGCTCGACATCGCCGTCGTAGGTGGCGAGCAGCCAGGCCAGGTTGTCGGCCCCCAGGCGTGCGTTGAGCAGCGGGTCGCTGAGCAGGTCCTCCTCGCTCGGCTCCGGGAGGCCCAGCTCCTGGGCGCGCCAGCGCGCGCTGACCGGCGTGAGCTGGAACAGCCCGAGCGCTCCGGCCTTCGAGCGCACCCCCAGGCGCCCGCCCGACTCGGCGATCATCACGGCCGCCAGCAGGCACGGGTCGACGCCCGACTCGAGCGCCGCCAGGCGCAGCACGTCCTCGTAGGCCTCCACGCGCCGGAAGGAGAGGTAGTCGCGCACGGCGGCGCGCACCGGCTGCTCGTACTCCTGCCAGGCGAGCCAGCCGAGCGCCCCCGCCAGGGCCAGGAGCAGCGCCCCCGGCACGAGGCGGGCTCTCACTCGCCGAACCTCGCGCGCACGGCCTCCTCGAGCTCGGCCACGAAGCCCGCGCGCTCGAGCGGTCCGGCGGGGCGCGCGAGCTCCCGCCCGAGCACGAGCTCCAGCTCGCGCGTCCCACGCTCGACCAGCACCGGCTCGGCCCGCGCGACCAGCTCCAGCCAGAAGCGCGCCGCCTCGACGCGGCTCGCGTCGCGCAGGACCTCGATCTCGGGCACCGTCAGGCCCGCGCGCGCGGCCGCGGAGACCAGCCAGGCCTGCGGATCGTCGTGCACCACGAGGTCCCACCAGGCGGCCACCGCGGTCGGCGGATGGGCCTGGGCGGCGAAGTCGATCCCGGCCAGGACCCCGAGCTCCCACAGCACGCGCTCGTCGGCCGGATCCGTGGCCAGGCACTCGAGCAAGAGGCCGGCCGCCGCCGGGTCGAGCGTCTCGGACAGGAACAGGGCCGCCTCGCGGCGCGTGCGCGCGCTGGCCGAGCGCGCCAGGCGCCGGCACTCCTCGCGCCCCTCCGGGCCGAGCGCGCGCAGCCCGCGGCGCGCGGCGGCATGGTGCGGCGAGGCCGGCCCGCGCGCGTAGAGCGAGGCCAGCAGCGAGGCGCTCGAGGGATCGGCCAGCTGCGCCAGGGCCGAGACGCCGGCCGTCTGGACCTCCACCGTGGCGTCCGCGACCGCCTCGAGGGCCGCGTCGCGCACGCCGCGGCCGCCGAGCCGCCCCAGCACGGTCAGGGCCGCGATGCGCGCCTCGGCCGGCGCCTCGCGCGCGGTGCGCAGGAGCTCGTCGCGCAGCGCGTCGCCGAGCTGGGCGTCGTTCTCGGCCTCCAGCGCGGCGAGCAGGGCCAGGCCCACGCTCGGCTCCGGATCGGTGAGCAGCGCGCGCAGACGCTCCAGCTCGAGCTCTCCCGGCCGGCCGTGGCGCACCAGGCCGTGGGCTGCGAGGGCCCGCGCGCGCGGGCGCGAGTCGGCCACCAGGCCGCCGACGACCTCCGGCGCGAGATCGCGCGCCAGGCGCGTCAGCGCGGCGTCGGCCTCGGGGCCGAACTGGCCGAGCCCGAGCGCGAGCAGGCGCTCGCGCGCGTCCGGCACGAGGCCCTGGGCCTCCGCCAGGCCGGCGGCGATGCGCGCGAGCTCGCACAGGCGCTCCGCGCGCGGATGGAACGCCGGCTCGGACGCGAGCACCTCCAGGAGCGGCGCGAAGTCCTCGGCCACCGGCACGCCCACGTCCTCGTAGAGGCGCACGAGCTCGCCCAGCGGCTCGTCGCGCTGCGCGCCGCGCGAGCGCTGCAGCCGCCCGATGAGCAGCGCCACCAGCGCGCGCGCGCGCGCCAGCGGCTCGAGCCCGGCCCAGCGCTCGGCCTCGGCGCGGAAGCGCTCGGGGTCGACCAGCAGGGCCGGATCGCAGTGGAGCTGCCAGCGCTCGCGCTCCAGCAGGCGCTCGAGCTCCGCGAACAGGGGCGCGCGCCAGGCCTCGCCCGAGGCCGGGGCGAAGGCCTTCTCGTCCGCCCCCACCGCGACGCGCAGGGCCACCTCGGCGCCACGGCGCGCGGTCGGAAGGCGCTGCGGTCCGAACACGCCGGCGCTCGACAGCTCCGCCAGCAAGCGTGCCGCCGGCTCGGGGCCCAGGCGCAGCGGGAGCCCCGGCTCGCCCGGGAGCGCCCGGCCCGGGCCGAGGAACAGGACCTCGCGTCCGTCCTCCGAGCGGTAGCCGACCAGGAGCTGGTCGGCCGCCTCCGGCCCCAGCTCGATGCGCGCGTGGCGCGCGCGAAAGCTCGTCGCGCTGGCCACCCACCAGGCGCGCCAGGCCTCGCCGTCGGCCCCGTAGCCCTCGCCGCTGAGCAGGGCCAGCGCGCGCTGCGCGGGGCGCTCGAGGGCGCTGAAGTCGGCGTGGAACTCGGCCCCGGTCCCGGAGCGCACGAGCAGGTGCGGCACCTCGCGCTCGAGCCACGGACCGCACTCGGCCGCGCTGGCGCGGAAGCCGATGCGCGCCAGGGCCACGGCCGCGGCGCCGGCCACCAGCTGCTGCGAGCTCGTGAGCCCGGCCCGCAGGCTCTCGATGCGCGCCGCGCGCTGGCCCTCGGCGCCCTCGAGCAGCACCAGCCCGCGGCGCTCCTCGCGCTCGACCAGCGCCAGCAGGGCGTAGGCGCGCGCGCGCGTCCACTCGATCGGCGAGGGCCGCTCGACGGCCGGGAAGGCGCGCTCCTGCAGCAGCGTCTCGGCCTCGTCGCGCAGCGCCAGGAGCTCCGCCGCACGACGCGCGAGCTGCGCGCTGCCGTCCCCGAGCCGGCTCGCCAGCAGGTTGAGCGCCAGCGGGTCCGCGTGGCGCCCGACCAGCTCGAGCGCGGCCGAGCGCGTCGCCAGGCGCTTCGAGCTGAAGAGCGGCGCCAGGGCCGGCAGCGGCACGCCGCCCGGGGTCTCCTGGAGGAGCTGGGTCGCGCGCGCGCGCAGGGCCGTGCTCGGATGGTCGACCAGCCCGGCCAGGTACTCGGGCGAGACCAGCACCGGGTCGCGCAGGCGCAGCTCCTCGAGCAGCGCCACGGCCACCTCGGGCGCCAGCGGCCGCGTCAGGCGCTCGGCCACGGCGGCGCGCTCGGCGCTGGCGCCGAGCGCGAGGCAGAGCCGGCCGGCGACGAGCACGCTCGGGCCGTGCTCGCCCAGGAGCTCGACGCGCGCGCGCGGCAGCACCCCCGGGCCGAGGGCCGTCAGGCGCGCGAGCAGGGTGGCCGTCCCGGCCGGGTTGCGCACCTGCGCGAGCTCGAGGAACAGGGCCTCGACCGCGCCGAGCGGCGCCTCCGGGGTCGGCGCGCTGGCCACGCCCGGCAGCTCGAGCGGCGCCACGGGCCCCTTGGGCGCGAGGTCCCCGCGCGGCGGCTCCGGGGGCAGGAGCACCTCCCCGGGCTGCTTCGGTCGCGGCGCGGGCTTGCCGGGCAGGTCGAGCTGGGCCGCGATCGGCGCGGCCAGCACCAGGGGCGCGGCGAGGAAGCGGAGGAGGCGCATGCGGCGGGCGGGCGGGACCGGGGATACCCGCGGGAAGCGGGCAGGATACCCCGGAGCGCGCGGACGAGGTGCAAGTGTGGCCGCGCGCCCGTCGAGCCGCGCGGCCGAGCCGCCCCGTCGCTCGGCGGCCGGCCGACTCAGCCGCGCAGGCGCGACACGATCGAGCTCGTCGAGCGCCCGGGCAGGAGCTTCGCCAGCACGACCTTGCCGCCGTGGCGCTCGACCCACTCGCGTCCGACCACGCCCTTGTCGCGCCAGTCCTCGCCCTTGACCAGGACATCGGGGGTCAGGGCCTGGATCAGCTCGAGCGGCGTGTCCTCGCCGAACGAGGTGACGGCCTCGACCCCCTGCAGGGCCGAGAGCACGGTCATGCGGTCCGCCAGCGGGTTCACGGGCCGCCCCGGGCCCTTGAGGCGCGTCACGCTGGCGTCGTCGTTGACCCCCACCACGAGCACGTCGCCCTGCGCGCGCGCCTCGCGCAGGTAGGCCACGTGACCGGCGTGGAGCACGTCGAAGCAGCCGTTGGTGAAGACCACGCGCTTGCGCTCGGCGCGCCAGGCCGCGCGGCGGCGCAGCAGCTCGGGCAGGGCGAGCACCGAGCCCGCGAGGGGCTGGTCGCGCTCCAGCACCGCCGCCAGCTCGGCGCGCGTGACCGAGGCCGCGCCGCTCTTCCCGACCACGATCCCGGCGGCGTGGTTGGCGAGGTGCACGCAGGCCTCGAAGGCGAGCCCGGCCGCGAGCCCCAGCGCCAGGTGCGCGATGACCGTGTCGCCCGCGCCGGTCACGTCGAACACCGCCTGGGCCACGGTCGAGACGTGCCCCTCGCGCCCCTCGTGCAGGTAGTACATCCCGTCGGGGCCGAGCGTGATCACGGCGGCCTCGACGCCGGCCGTGCGCACCAGGTCGCGCGCCGCCGCCGGCCAGTCCTCGGGCCCGCTCAGCCGGCGCCCCAGGGCCTCCTCGGCCTCCTTGCGGTTGGGCGTGAGCAGCGTCGCGCCGCGGTAGCGGGCGTAGTCGGTGCCCTTGGGATCGACCAGCACCGGCACGCCCGCCGCGCGCGCCGCCGCCAGGGTGGCCGCCAGCACCGGGCTGCACAGCACGCCCTTGCCGTAGTCGGACAGCACCACCGCGCCGGCGCGCGCGATGCGCGCCTCGATCCCGCGCACGAGGTCCTCGGCCTGGGCCGCGGAGAGCGCGCGCGCCTCCTCCCAGTCCACGCGCAGCATCTGCGCGCCGGAGCCCAGCATGCGCGCCTTCTCGGTCGTCGGGCGGTCCGCCAGGCGCAGCACGCCGGCCTGCTCGACGCCCACGCGCGCCAGCAGCTCGCACAGCGCCGTGCCGCGCTCGTCCGCGCCGACCACGCCCAGGATCTCGACCTCGGCCTCCATCGCGCGCAGGTTGGCGGCCACGTTGCCGGCCCCGCCCAGGCGCGTCTCGCTGGAGCGCGCTGCCAGGACCGGGATCGGCGCCTCGGGCGAGATGCGCTCGACCGTGCCCCACACGTAGCGGTCGAGGATCAGGTCGCCCACGATCAGCACGCGCGGACGCGCGAGGCGCGCGAGCAGCGCGCGGAGGTCGCCTTCGTTCATGCGTGCAGGGCCGGTGGGTCGGGCTCGCGATGGTAGCCACCGGCGCTGCGCAGCACGGCCACGTAGCTCGCCACGCCCGCCTCCAGGGCCGTGAACTCGCGCCCGTAGCCGGCCGCGCGCAGGGCCGCCAGGTCGGCCTGGGTGTAGGCCTGGTACTTGCCCGCCAGGTCGGCCGGGAAGGGGATCTCCACGATGCGCGCGCCGGGATAGTGGCGCACGGTCGCCTGCGCGAGGTCGAGGAAGCTGCGCGCCCGGCCGGTGCCGCAGTTGAAGATCCCGCTCGTGCCGGGCTGCTCGAGGAAGTGCAGGTTCAGCGCGACCGCGTCGTCGACGTGCACGAAGTCGCGCACGAACTCGCGCGAGCCGGCGAAGAGCTCGAGCGGCTCGCCGGCCGAGGCCTTGCGGTGGAACTGGTAGACGACCGAGGCCATGCGGCCCTTGTGGTTCTCCTGCGGGCCGTAGACGTTGAAGTAGCGCAGCCCGAGCACCTGCGTCGGCGGTCGGGGGAGCAGCCGGCGCACGTGGCGGTCGAAGAGGAACTTCGAGAAGGCGTAGACGTTGAGCGGCTCCTCGCACACGGGGACCTCGCGGAAGCCGCGCCGCCCGTCGCCGTAGACCGCGGCCGACGAGGCGTACAGGAACGGGCAGCGCCCGAGCGCGAAGGCCAGCAGCGTCTTCG
>DASVAP010000060.1:0-3849 GCA_036376275.1 Planctomycetota bacterium
TCCGCCTCCAGCGCCTCGGCCTCGGGCAGGTAGAGGCGTCCCGCGCCCTCGAGCGAGGGTCGGCCGTGGCGCCACGTCGCGCGCAGCGAGGCACGTCCTGCGGACGGCGGCGGGGCCGCAGGCGCGACCGCGACGAGCTCCCAGGCGGGCTGGCCCTCGGCCACGACGATCCACACCGTCTGGCCCTCCTCGAAGGCCTGCCCGGGGGCACCCGCGTCCTCGACCGCGTAGCGCAGCACCACGTGGCGGCCGGCGAGGAGGTCGAACGGATCGACGGGCGCCGTGCGGAGCGTGATCTCCTGGCCGAAGAGACGCGCGCGCGCCGAGCGGAACGGGAGCAGCGCGAGGGCCGCGAGCTGCAACCCGACGACGACGAGGACGGGCCAGAACCTACGCATGGCCGGCGCGGCGCGCGGTCGCGCGTCGCTCGAAGGCGAGCCCGAAGGCCAGCACGGCCGCCCCGCAGAGGGTGAAGACGAGGGCCTTCACGAGCAGGCCGGTCTCGAACTCGACGAAGCGCGTGACGATGACGGTCAGGAGCAGCGCGACGCTCGTCCAGAAGCGCCCGCGGACGAGGTCGTGGACCGAGGAGCGCACGCCCTCGGCCGCGATCGCCGCCAGGGTCAGGTTCGCGAGGACCGCCAGCGGGACCTCGGGCTCCGGCAGGAAGAGCGCCGCAGCGAGGAGCCCCGCGGCGCCGAGCACGATCGCGGTCTCGCGCGGCATGCGCGCCAGACCGGCCCGCCCCGCGAATCCCAGGCAGGTGGCGATCCCGAGGAGCTGCGGCAGGATCGCGGGCAGCCAGGCCGTGGCGACCCAGCGCGCCCGGCCCAGGGCCGAGAGCTCGTGGAAGGAGAGCGCGTAGGCCAGCACGACCGTCACGACCGTCGCCAGGCGTCGCGCGACCACGGCGAAGCGTTCCAGGCGTGCCGGGAGCGCGACGGCGAGCGCGGCGAAGAGCCCCGCCGAGGCGAATGCGCTCGTGAAGAAGAGCGCGGCCTCCTCCTCGACCGCCGCGGCCGCGAGCGTGCACGAGGTCGAGACCGCGACCGCGCCGAAGAGCAACGGCGCACGCAGGTGGAACGCGAGCGGCACGAGCACGACCGCCGGAACGAGCGGGGCCCACGCCGCGCCGCCGCCCTCCATCCGCCCGATCGACCACACACACCCGAGCACCGTCGCCAGGAACCCGTCGACGGGCGCGCGCAGGCACCACGCCGCGAGGGCGGCGCCGGCGCCCCACAGTCCGGCCGCGCCCCAGAACTCCCCGTCGAGCTGGAAGACCTGCCCGACGATGCCGATGTTCGCGCCGAAGAGGAGGCTGCCGAGGAACACGAGGGCCCGTCCCAGCAGCGGTCGCCGTCCGCCGATCTCCGCCAGCCAGTACCCGCCCGAGTACGCGGAGACGAGCGCGGCGCCCCCGAGCCCGAGCTTCGCCACGGACGGCAAGTGCTCCCAGTTCCAGGCGACGAACGACAGCACGCCGCCGCCGATGAGCACCGACGCCACGATGTACACGACGGCCAGGGCCCGGCTCGTGGCGTCGGCCGCGAGCCCGTAGCGGCGCGTGAGCTCCTGCGCGGCGCGCTCGTCCACCAGTCCCTCCGCCCGCCACTGCGCCAGCTCGCCCGCCAGCCAGGCGCGGGTCGTGCGCGACGTCCTCGTCATCTGGCCCAAGGTAGTGTCCCGCGCTCCGCTTTCGTAGGGACACCGGCGCCCGGAGCCGCAGGTGCCCTCAGGCCGTCAGGCGATGGCTGTAGAGCTCGGCATAGGGCTCGCGGCACCGCGCGTGAACGTCCGCCAGGCGTCCGGCGAGCTCGCCCTCGCGCGGGCGCCAGCGCTCGAAGCCGGTCGAGCGCGCCACCTCGCCGTACCAGTGCGAGGCCCAGAGGCCGTCCGTCGGGCGCAGGCCCGGCTCCCAGGCGAGCATGGCGGGCGTGAACTCGAGCTGCAATGCCGTGCACAGGGCGCGCAGGCATCCGGCCGGCTCCTCGAGCACGTCGCGCGCGTCGAGCACGGGCGGCGTGCGTCCGGTGCGCGCGCGCACGGCCTGGAACAGCTCGAGCTGCTGCGGCAGGCCCGTGTCCAGCACGTCCGCGTCGGGGGTCACCTTGGCCAGCGAGAGCAGCATCTCGCGCGGGTCGCGGATCAGGAAGGCGTGCATGAGGCCCGCGAGCCAGTCGCGCTCGACCTCCGGCAGGAGGTGGTGGGCCATGTGCTTCTGGTAGAAGACGGGCCGGTCGCCCGGCACGGGTCCGGTGAGGAAGGCGGCCACCCGGCGCCAGTCGGTCTCGCCGCGCGCCACGATCTCGGCCCGCATCGGGTGGGGCACGTCGCGGCGCGCGAGGTAGCAGGCGTACAGCGGCTCGTCGCACACCGCCGTGTCGGCGCGGCTCCCGAAGGAGCGCATCAGGGCCGTCGAGATGTTGCGCGGCCCCGACCACATCGCGATGCGCAGGGGCATGGCGAGGGCGCCCGGCCTCAGCCGTTCTTCTTGGCGCGCTCCAGGGCCCGGTCGAGCGCCTCGAGCAGGCTCTGGGCGCGGCGCTCGAGCTTCCCGCCGGCCTGGTCCTTGACGAAGGCGGCCACCTCGGCGCGCAGCTTCTCGGCCTCCTCGGCGTTGCGCAGGCGCCCCGCGCGCGACTCGAGGTCGGTCATGCGCGCCGTGCCGGTGACGATCTTCATGACCTCCGGATCGGCGCGCAGCGCCTTCATGCGCTCGACCAGCGCGACGCCCTCGGGCGCGTCGGCCAGGCCCTTCTCGAGCAGCGTGCCGAGCTCCACCGCGCGCGGGTAGTCCTTCTCCTCCAGCAGGCTCGTGAAGCTCCCGAGCTGCACCTCCAGGCGCGCCTGGACCAGGGCCGCGTAGTCGAGCCCGTCGGCCGGCGCCAGCCCGCGCGAGAGCTCCAGCGCGCGCGCCCACTCGCCGCCCTTCAGCGCGTCGGCCAGCGGACGCGCCTCCGCGGACCACTCCCACAGCGGCTTCGTCAGCGCGCCGGCCAGGGCCTTCTCGATCTCCGCGTCCGTCAGGCGCATCGGGTGCCCGGTCCAGACCACGTTGCCGTGCGGGTCGATCAGGGCCCCGAAGGGGATGCCCTGGAACTGGAAGAGCTGCTGGAGCTTGCGCTCGGGGTCGTAGCCGTAGGCGTAGCCGACCTCGAACTTCTTCACCCAGGGCTCGGTCTTCTTGGCCGTCTCGCTGGTCACGGCCACGATCGAGAAGCCGCGCGCGGCGTACTTCGCCTGCAGCTCGTTCAGGTGCGGCACGGACGAGGCGCAGGGCCCGCACCAGTGCGCGAAGAACTCGAGCAGCACCGTGCGGCCCGTGTAGTCGGCGAAGGCGGTGGCCGGCGTCTGCGTCAGGCCCTGCAGCTCGACGGGCGGCAGGCGATCGCCGGCCTTGAGGCCCTGGGCGGCGAGGGGCAGCGCGGCGAGGCAGGAAAGGAACGCAGGCAGGAGGAGACGCGGCATGGGCGGGATACGCGGGCGAGGGCCGGAACGTGGGCGGCGGGCCAGCTTAGCGCATGCCGGCGGGAAGCGGATCGCGGAGGCCAGCGGAGGGCTCCGCAGCGTCCGCCTCCCCTCCGTACCTGGGCCGACCTCCCTCAGCCGCCGCCGCTGTCGATCTTCGTGCGCGTCGTCAGGTCCGCCTCGAAGGTCCACAGGTCCTTCACGACCTGGCCCGGGGTGGTCTTCTCGAAGGGGATCAGCTTGAGGCGCGTGACCTTGACGCGCCGGCTGGCCTCCTCGAGGCGGTAGAGGAAGTTCGCGATCTGCAGGCGCGGGTACTTCTGGCTCTTCTGGTCGGGGGAGATCTTGTAGATCTTGTCCTCGATGTCGCGCGCCGGG
>DASVAP010000063.1:0-22337 GCA_036376275.1 Planctomycetota bacterium
CCCGAGCACGGCCCCGGCTGCCGCCTGTTCGAGAACCTCGGCGCGCTGCGCTTCCAGGACGCGACCGCCGCCGCGGGCCTGACCTTCCGGCGCTGGGGCATCGGCGTGGCGGTGGGGGACGCGGACGCGGACGGACGCGACGACCTCTACGTGACCTGCTTCGGCCCGAACGCGCTGCTGCGCGACGGGGGCGAGCGCTTCGAGGACCTCTCGGCGCGCTCCGGAACCGACGCCGGCGGCTGGAGCGCGGCGGCCGCCTTCGGCGACCTCGACCTCGACGGCGACCTGGACCTCTACGTCGCGAACTACCTGCGCTTCGACCTGGCCCACCCGCCGCCGCCCTCGAGCTTCAAGGGCGCGCCCGTCTTCCTCGGGCCGATCGGATTGCCGGCGGAGCCGGACCTGCTCTTCGAGAACCTCGGCGACGGCCGCTTCCGCGACGTCAGCGACTCCTCCGGCATCCGCGCCGTCGCGCCAGCCTTCGGTCTCGGCGCGGTGATCCTCGACTTCGACGCGGACGGCGAGCAGGACATCTACGTCGGCAACGACTCGACCCCGAACTTCCTCTTCGTGAACCAGGGCGGGCTGCGCTTCGTCGACCGTGGCCTGGCGAGCGGGCTGGCCGTGAACGTCGACGGCGCCACGCAGTCGACCATGGGCATCGCCATCGCCGACGTCGAGGGCCAGGGGCATCCGAGCGTGTTCACCACGAACTTCTCGAACGACACGAACACGCTGCACGTGAACCGCGGCGATGGCTTCTTCGACGACCGCACGCGCCGCCACGGCCTGGGGATGCTGTCCTTCCCCTACGTGGGCTGGGCCACCGGCTTCCACGACCTCGACCTCGACGGTGACGAGGACCTGCTCGTCTTCAACGGCCACGTCTACCCGAACGCGACCCTGGCGGCGATGGACGCCGAGTACGCCGAACCGCCGCTGGTCTACGTGCGCGAGGGCGAGCGCTTCGTGCACGTGGCCGAGCCCGGCGCGTGCCTGAAGGAGCCGCACTGCGACCGCGGGGCGGCCTTCGGCGACCTGGACCGGGACGGCGACGTGGATGTGGTCGTGTCCGAGCTGAACGGACCGTTGCGGCTCCTGCGCAACGATGCCGATCGACAGGGCTGGCTGGTCGTCGCGCTCGAGCCACCGGCCCTCGGGAGCCGAGTCGAGCTCAGCGCCGGCGGCCGCCGCCAGACGCGCTGGATCCACTCCGGCGGCAGCTTCGTCTCGGCCTCGGCCCAGGAGGCCCACTTCGGCGTGCCGGCCGGGAGCGGGACGCTCGAGCTCGTCGTCACCTGGCCCGACGGCTGGACGCGGCAACTGGACGGCGTCACTCCGGACCAGAGGCTCGTCGTCGGGCGCGACTGACCGGCTCGCGCGCACCGGTCCGGCCAGCACCGCTACAGCACGGAAACATCGCCGCAGCGCGGACGCGCCTCGATCCGGCAGCTGCGAGCCTCGCGCGCACCCGGCACGGGACGTGCGATCTCCGCGGCGGGTCGTCGCCCCCTTCCAGAATCGGAGGTGCTCCATGAAGGAGCTCCTGTTCGCGACGACCTTGCTGCTCGGTGGATTCTTGCTGCCCGTCCCGAGTCACGCCCATGGCGGGCAGTACCGCGGCCCGGGCGACGTCGTGCCGCCCGGCGGAGGAGGAGGCGGCGGTGGAGGGGGCGGAGCAGGCCCGACCGGCCCCGCGGGTCCGACCGGCCCCGGCTCCGGACCCACCACCGGCAGTCCTGGCATCCCGGGGCAATCCGGCGGCGGGCTCGCTCGACCGGTGACCAGCGGTGGCGGCCAGGCCGAGCCCGACCTGACCGAGTGGACCTTCTGGTGGGAATTCAACAAGGACCCCTACCTCGACCTGAAGACGCGCATCCGCCGCGGCGAGGCCGACTCGGGCATCGAGGGCTTCTTCTTCGGCCAGAGCCCGCAACGCGCGCTCAAGGACGCCTTCCGGCCGAGCGAGCAGCAGATCCGGAACGAGGTCGTCCCGGCGCTCGTGCGCGCCCTCGAGGGCGAGAGCAACAACGACATCGTGACCGGGTGCCTGGTCGCGCTGGCGAAGATCGGGGACGCTCCCGACGAGTCCGGCGCCTCGCGCCTCGCGCCGCTCCTGGCGCGCTCGCTAGCCAGCAGGACCCTCGAGATCCGCGAGACCGCCGCGGTGGCGCTGGGCATCCTGGCCCACCGCTCCGGGATCGAGGTGCTCGAGGCCCTGGTGGAGGGTGGGCCGGCGGGACGCGCTCTCGTCGGTCAGTCCGAGGTGGACGTGCGCACGCGCACCTTCGCCGCCTACGGGCTGGGCCTGATCGGCAGCCGAGCCCACGACACGGACCGCGAGCGCATCGTCGCGCGCCTCGGGCGCACGCTCGAGGCCGGGGCAGCGCGCGACCTCGAGGTCGCCTGCGTGATCGCGCTCGGGCTCGTGCCCGTCGCGACGATCGAGTCCCTGGTCCAGCCGGAGGAGAGGGACGGGCGCGTCCCGCCCGAAACCTCGCGCCTGGCCCAGCTCGACTTCCTGCTGGCGCTGCTGCGCGACCGCACGCGCGACCACCTGGTGCGCGCGCACTGCCCGACGGCGCTGGCGCGGCTGATGACCGACCTGCCGCCGGAGCTCCACGCCGCCCAGCGCGCGGCGATCGCCGAGGAATGCCTGGCGCGCCTCGAGCCGCGCGCGCGTGAGCAGAACGAGGTCGTGCAGAGCGCCGTGCAGGCCCTCGGCCTCCTGGGGACGAACGACGACGCGAGCGCGCTCGACCGTCGCATCCGCCAGGCGCTGAGCAAGGTCGAGGGCGACGTCTCGGCCCGCAACTTCGCGCTGATCGCGCTGGCGAAGCTCGGTGCGCGCACGGTTCCCGGGGCCACCGATCCGGAGGGCGGGCTCAGCGCGGTGCGGTCCACGCTCCTCGCCGAGCTCACCGACGGCAAGGGCCAGCGTCGCTCCTGGGCAGCGCTCGCCTGCGGCGTGCTGGGGCACGAGCTGGCGCGGAGCGGCCCGGCCCACGGGGGCACGCTCGACGCCCTGCAGCGCGCCGTGCGGCAGGACCTCGCGGCGGAGAGCAAGAACCCCTCGCACCTCGGGGCCCTGGCCGTCGCGGCCGGGCTGCTGGGGGACGTGGAGTCCAAGGCGTTGCTGGTCGAGCGCCTGCGCCGGGAGCGCGACGCGAGCGCGCGCGGCTACGTGGCCCTGGGGCTCGGCCTGATGAACGCGCGCGAGGCGCTGGAGGAGCTCGAGACCGTCGTGGCCGGCTCCAGGTACCAGCCCGACCTGCTCAAGCAGGCCTCGATCGCCCTGGGCCTGATGGGCGACAAGTCGGCCGTGCCGGCCCTGATCGAGCAGCTCGAGTCGGCCAAGGGGCTCGCGACGCAGGCGGCGCTCTCCAAGGCGCTCGGCTTCATCGGCGACCGGCGCTCGATCGAGCCGCTGACGCGCATGCTCGCGAACCAGGACCTCACCGGAGGCGCGCGCGGCTTCGCGGCCGTGGCCCTGGGCATCGTGGCGGACAAGGAGGGGCTGCCCTGGAATGCCAGGATCGCCCTGGACCTGAACTACCGCGCGGCGACGCCGACCCTGACGAGCGCCACGGCGGGGACGGGCATCCTGGACATCCTGTAGGCCGATCGAGGAAGGCCGAACGCGGCCCGGACGTCCGCGCGATGGGCGTCCGGGCCGCGTCGTCGCGCGCGCAAGTCCCCGGCAAGGGCGGCCCGCGACGGGGCGGGGAAGCCGGCGGGGCCCTAGACTCGCCGCGAATGGGCGCAAGGCCGTCGACCGCGGGCTACATCCACGGCACCTCTGCCGCCGAGCACGAGCGCCTGCGCTGGATGAACCAGCTGCTCAACGCGCGCGAGCTCGACGCCATCGGCATGGCGGGTGACGAGCGCGTGCTCGAGCTCGGCGCCGGCACCGGGCTCTTCGCGCGCGCGCTGGCCGAGCGCCTGCCGCGCGGCTCGGTGCTCGGGATCGAGCTGGACGAGCGCCAGCTCGCGGCCGCGCGCGGGAACACGGCCGGCCTCGCGAACGTCGAGCTGCGCCGCGGCGACGCCTGCGCGCCGCCGCTCACGCCCGCGGAGCTCGGGAACTTCGACCTCGTCCACGCGCGCTTCCTGCTGGAGCACCTGACGCAGCCCGAGGCGGCCGTGCGTGCGATGGCGCGCGCGGTGCGACCCGGCGGACGCGTTGCGCTGGTCGACGACGACCACGACACCCTGCGCCTGTGGCCCGAGGCTCCGGCCTTCACCGGCCTCTGGCGCGCCTACTGCGCCGAGTACACGCGGCGCGGCATGGATCCCTGGATCGGCCGGCGCCTGACCGGGCTCCTGGTCGGGGCCGGGCTCGAGCCCTGCGAGGCCACGCTGCTCTTCTTCGGCGCCTGTGCGGGCATGGAGCTCTTCCCGACCGTGATGGACAACATGGTCGGCGTCGTGGCGGGTGCTGCGGAGGATCTGTGCCGTTCCGGAGCCCTCGGCCCGTCCGAGATCGCCGCGGGGCTCGCGGAGATCCGCGCCTGGGCCGAGCTCCCCGGAGCGGCGCTCTGGTACGGAGTGCCCTACGCGGCCGCGCGCCGGCCCTGAGGGCAAGGGGCCCGCGGGGAGGCGTGGGGCACTCCCCGCGGGCGGCGGTCCATCACGGGCACTGCACCGAGCTGCCGCGGTCGCGGTTGCTGAAGCCGCTCGTGCCGCAGGAGTTGGTGGCCTTGGCCCAGTAATAGTACTGGGCGCCGGGGAAGGCCGTCGTGTCGACGAAGGAGAGCGTGGAGCTCGTACCGATCTGCACCGCGCTCGCCGAGTTCGTGCTCGTGCCGCGCCAGATCTGGTAGCCGGTCGCTCCGCTCGCGGCACGCCAGGTGACCGTCACGGCGTTGCACGCCCCGTCGGTCGCGCGCACGCGCGACGGTGCCGGCGGCGCCGAGCCCGAGCCACGCGCACCCGAGTCGGAGTTGCTGAAGCCGCTCACGCCGCACGGGCCGACGGCGCGTACCCAGTAGAAGTACGTCGTGCCGGCGGCGGCCGTGGTGTCGTCGTAGGGGCTGGCCGAGTCGCTGGCGATCTGGCTCGCCGTGGCGCTGTTGTTCACGGTGTTGCGCCAGATCTGGTAGCTCGTCGCGGCCGCGACGGCGTTCCAGGAGACGGTCACGGTCGTGCAGGAGGTGCCGTCGGAGGCGAGCACCCCCGTGGGCGCGGGCGTCGTGGAGGCGTCGCGCGAGCCGGCGTCCGAGGCGCTGTAGCCGCTCGAGCCGCAGGCGTTCGCCCCGGTGACCCAGTAGAAGTAGGTCGTGCCCGGGGCGGCCGTCGTGTCGTCGAACGGGCTGGCGCCGTCCGTGCCGATCGAGGCGGCCGTGCCGCTGTCGTTGGTCGTGCTGCGCCAGATCTGGTACGAGGAGGCGCCCGCAGCCGCGGTCCAGGAGACCGTGACGGCGGAGCAGGAGGTCGCGTCGCTCGCGGCCACGCCCGTGGGGACGTCGGGCAGCGTGCAGGGGCCACCCTCGCCCAGGTTGGGCGATGCGCAGATCGAGAAGGACTGCGGGCCCTGTGGCACGTTGAAGCCCTGCACCTCGATCGTCCAGGTGCCCGCGGCCGGGTTGTCGACCAGGACCTGCTCGAGGTTGTCGCGCGAGTTGCGCGCCGTCCGCACGGGCGGCGTGCTCGGACTGGCCGGGTTCAGCGTCCAGGGGAAGGCCTGCACGCTGGTCGGCGAGAAGACGCGCAGGTCGAGGTCGTTGATCAGCGAGGGCACGACGTTGGGGGTGCCCTGGAAGTCGTCCCAGGCCAGCGTCACCTTGAGCTGCGGCGTCCCGGCCGGGACGTTCACCTCGTAGCTCACGACGCCGCCCTGGCCGACGCTCGACTCGCGGAAGTTCCCGAGCCGCATGAAGTCGATGGCCGCGACGATGCGCACCGAGCCGTAGCCGAAGACGTAGTCCGGCCCGACGTTGCCGAGGTCCACCGCGGTGTGCGCCAGCAGGATCTTGAGCGTGCTGTTGCGCATGTCGGGGCCCGGGAAGGCGAGGCGGTGGTCCTCCATCAGGAGCGCCGCCGCGCCGCACACGGTGGGCGAGGCCATCGACGTGCCGCACAGCGTCGCGTACTGCGTGTCGCTGCCGGAGTAGGTCGAGGTCACGCCGAAGTCGCCGTCCGACTGGCAGCCGGGGCCGGCGATGTCGGGCTTCATGCGCCCGTCGTCGGTCGGGCCCCAGCTGCTGAAGCTCGTCATCGAGTCGTTGTTCGAGTTCAGCGCGCCCACGGTGATGTGGTTCTTGGCCGTGGCCGGCGGGGCGGTGCTGTAGTAGTCGCCGAAGCCCTCCACGTCGCAGCGGCTGCCCTGGCGCTCGTTGCCGTTGGCCCACACGACCCGGAACGGCGTTCCGAGCCCGCCGCGCACGATGCTGTCGATGAGCTGGTCGGTGACGCCGTAGTCGCCCTGGATCGAGCAGGGGAAGCCGTTCGTCTCGGTGTTCGTCCCGATCGAGTTGTTGGCGATGTCGGCTCCGTGCACGTTGATCGCCTGGTTGTAGTCGGCCTGCATGTCGCCCGGGTTCGTGTAGAGGAAGATCCCGGTGCCGTCGTACTGGAAGCCGTAGGACTCGATCGAGACGCCCGGGGCCATGCCCGCGTGCGGGCCGCTGGCGGCCTCGATCCCGGTCGACCCGCTACCGCCGATCGTGCCGGCCACGTGGGTGGCGTGTCCGCTCAGGCCGGAGGAGTCGCGCACGGTCAGGCGCCCGCCGAAGCCGACGTGCGTGGCGCGCGCGTAGCCAGCGTCGTAGACCAGCACCTTCACGCCACTGCCGCTCAGGCTGTAGGGCGCGGCCTGGGCCGTGTCGGCCTGGATGCGCGGCCGGTTGCTGTCGTTCCACTCGCTGAAGCGCGGCAGGGGCGGCTCGATCCACTGCACCGCGTCCTCGGCCGCCAGCGCGTCGAGCCGCGGACGCGGGAGCTCGATCACCAGCGCGTTGACCAGGCCGACCTCGTCGCGCACCAGGCCGTACTCGCTCACCAGGGCCTCGCCCTCGGCCAGCGGCACGTCGGCGTGGAAGACGACGTAGGCGGCCACGATGTCGGCTCCGCCGGCGTCGAGCGCGACGCGCGCGTGCTCGGGCGACGCGCCGCCCGTCCAGGCGGGGTGCAGCTTGTGCTCGACGCGCACCGGACCGGCCGCCGCCAGCGGCTCGAAGCCGGCCAGCGCCTCGGCGTCGACGCCCTCGGGCGCCAGCGCGGCGAAGTAGGCGTCGGAACCCAGGTAGGCGAGCAAGCGCACGCCTTGGCGCGCGAGCGTGGCGCGCTCCTCGTCCGTCACGGGGCGCGCGAACTGCAGCAGGACGCGGCGGGGCTCGGAGGCCAGCTCCGAGATGCGCCGGGTGAGGTCGAGCCTGGACTCGCCGGGCGCGAGCACGCGCCCGCCGGCGGCCGAGGAGCGCCAGCGGATCTCCGCCGGACCCTCGTCGGCCCGGGTCGAGCTCTGGCCGGAGGACGCGGCTGGCCAGGCGCACAGGAGGGCCAAGCTCGCCAGCACGGAAGGAAACGAAGGACGACGCAGGGGGATGTCGTGTGACATGGTCGTTCTCGCTCGGCCGCCCGAGAGCGGCCGCAGGCTCCGCAGGGGTTTGGGGGTGAACCCGCCGCCAGGGGGACGGGGGCTGCCCAATCATAGGAGCCTTGCCGCGCAGCGGTCGGAGTTTCGTGCGGAGCCTGGGCCGCGCCACGGGCGCGTCCTCCCGACCGGTCGAGGCGGGCTCGACCCCAGCTACACTGCGGCCGCGCTGCCGCCCGGCGGTGCTGCCCATGGCCAAGAGACGTAGAACACCTGCGCCCGCTCCGTCCAGCGCAGGCTCTGCGGCAGCGAAGGGTGAGCCGCAGTCCACGCGCGCTTCCTTTCCGGTCGTCGGCGTGGGCGCCTCGGCCGGCGGGCTGGAGGCCTTCACGCAGTTGCTCCAGGCGCTCCCGGCCGATACCGGCATGGCCTTCGTTCTGGTCCAGCACCTCTCGCCCACGCACGCGAGCGCCCTGGCGGAGATCCTGTCGCGGGCCACCCGGATGCCGGTCGCGGAGGTGACCGAGGAGTGCCCGCTCGTGCCCGACCACGTGCACGTCATCCCGCCGGGCCGGACCATCACCCTCGCGGACGGGAAGCTGCACCTCCTCGAGCGCGACCCGGAAGCGCACAACCACCCGATCGACCTGTTCTTCGGCACGCTGGCGCAGGACAAGGGGCACCATGCGATCGGCGTGGTCCTGTCGGGCACGGCGACGGACGGCACGCTCGGGCTCGAGGAGATCAAGGCCGCCGGGGGGATCACCTTCGCGCAGGACGACTCGGCCAAGTACGACGGCATGCCGAAGAGCGCCGCCGGCGCGGGCTGCGTCGACTTCGTGCTGTCCCCCGCGGGCATCGCCGCGGAGCTCACCCGCATCGCCCGACACCCGGGGTTGGGGCTGCCGTTCAGGGAGGACGCGGATCGAGCGGCGGACTCGCCCGGCGAGAGCAAGGCCCGTCTGGCGCCGGTCCTCCAGCTCCTGAGCGAAGCCACGCGCGTGGACTTCGAGCAGTACAAGGTCACGACCCTGCGGCGCCGCATCACGCGCCGGATGGTGCTGCTCAAGCTGCCCGGGGTCGAGGACTACGCCCGCTACCTCGCGGCGCATCCCGACGAGCTGCAGACGCTGTTCGGGGACATCCTCATCAACGTCACAGGCTTCTTCCGCGATCCACTGGCGTTCAAGACGCTCGGCACGCGGGTGATCCCGAAGCTGCTCGAGGGCCGTTCCCGGCACGATCCGGTGCGCGTCTGGGTGGCCGGCTGCGCGAACGGGGAGGAGGCCTACAGCCTGGCGATGCTCCTCGCCGAGGCCATGCCGTCCCGGGGCGGCCCTCTTCCCGTGCACTTGTTCGCGACCGACATCAACCCGGCGTGCATCCAGAAGGCCCGTGCGGGGGTCTTCTCCAAGGAGGCAGTGCGGGGCCTGTCCAGCGACCGCCTGCGGCGCTTCTTCGTGCCGGCAGACGGCGGCTTCCACGTCAGCAGGGCCATCCGCGACATGTGCGTGTTCGCCGTGCACAACCTGCTGAGCGATCCGCCCTTCTCGGGCCTGGACCTCGTGAGCTGCCGCAACCTGCTCATCTACCTCGAGCCCGCCGCGCAGAAGAGGGTCATCGCGCTCCTGCACTACGCCTTGAAGCCCGTGGGCTTCCTCCTGCTGGGGGGCTCGGAGTCCGTCGGCGGGCCGGGCGAGCCCTTCGAGGCGCTGGATGCCAAGCACAAGGTCTATCGCAAGCGACCCGGCCCGCTCCGGGCGCTGCCGCACCTGCCGATCGGGCACAGGAATCTCGGCGGCAGGGCCACGCCGGTGGCGAGCAAGGAGCCCATCCGCGAGGCCGCGCCGGCCGGCGGACTGCTGAGAGCGGCCGACCGACTGCTGCTGCAGCGCTTCGTCCCCCCCGGCGTGCTCGTCGACGACGACCTCGAGATCCTGCAGTTCTCGGGCGACACGGGGCCCTTCCTCGCGCCCCAGGGCAAGGCCAGCCTCAACCTGCTCAAGATGGCCCGCGAGGGCCTGACGATCCCGCTGCGCTCGGCGCTCCAGCGGGCCAGGAAGAGCCGCAGCGCGGCGCGCGAGGAGGGCGTGCGCATCAAGTCGGGCGGCAAGAGTCTCGACGTGGACCTGGAGGTCCTGCCGATCCCGGACGAGGCCAGTCCCGGTGCGGCGGGCGGATTCGTGATCCTGTTCGAGGGCCGCGCGAACGCCAAGCGGGTGCGGAAAACCAGGCGCGGCCAGGCTCGCAAGCCCGGTGCGCGGGCCGGGTCCCTGCAGGAGGAGATCGACCGCCTGGAGCACGAGCTGGCCACCACGCGTGAGCACCTGCGCTCGCTCGTCGAGCACGAGCAGGCCGCGCACGAGGAGCTGCAGTCGGCCAACGAGGAAGCGCAGTCGGCCAACGAGGAGCTGCAGAGCCTCAACGAGGAGCTGCAGACCTCGAAGGAGGAGATCCAGTCGAGCAACGAGGAGCTGACCACGGTCAACGAGGAGCTCCACAATCGCAACCTCGAGCTGGAGCACCTCAACAACGACCTGCTGAACCTGATCGTCAGCATCGACATGGCGGTCGTGATCGTGGGGCGCGATCTGTGCATCCGGCGTTACAGCCCGGCGGCCGGCAAGCTGCTCAACGTCATCGCCTCCGACATCGGACGGCCGATCTCGGACATCCGCATGAAGGTCGATCTGCCCGACCTCGCGCAGCTGCTGACCGCGTCCATCGACACGGTCAGCGCACTGGAGCGCGAGGTCCAGGACGAGGCGGGGACCTGGTACTCCCTGCGCATCCGTCCCTACGTGACGGTCGACAACAAGATCGACGGCGCCGTGGTGATGTTGATGGACGTGGACAAGCTGCGGCGTGCCCGGGAGTACGCCGAGAGCCTGGTGGCGACGGTGCGCCAGCCCCTGCTCGTGCTGGACGGAGAGCTGTGCGTCCAGGCCGCCAACCGCTCGTTCTATGCGACCTTCGGGGTCGGCCCCGACGAGACCATCGGGCACCTCTTCCACGCGCTCGGGGGAGGACAGTGGAACTTCCCCGCGCTGCGCAGGCAGCTCAGGGAGGTCCTGCCCAAGGACAACGCCTTCGAGGGCTTCGTGGTGGATCACGAGTTCGCTCACGTCGGCCGCCGGGTGATGCTGCTCAACGCGCGGCGCTTCACCTGGTCCGGCGGGCGCGAGGCGAGCATCCTGCTCGCGTTCGAGGACATCACCGAGCGCAGCCGGCTCGAGCAGGAGCTCCGGGCGCGCATCGAGCAGATGAGCGCCCAGGAGTCCATGGAGAACGAGTTCCTGGCCGTGCTCGCGCACGAGCTGCGCACGCCGCTCAGCGTCATCATCACGTGGGCGCACGTCCTCCAGCGCCCGGAGACGACCCCGGAGGAGCTCAAGAGGGGCCTCGAGATCATCCAGTTGAACACCCGGCAGCAGCACGAGATCATCGGCGACCTGCTCGACGCCCACCGGATCTCGACCGGGAAGGTGTCGCTCGACCTCCAGCGCGTGGACCTGCTGGCGGCCATCGACGAGGCCATCGCTTCCCTCCAGCCCATGGCCGCGGACAAGGGGCTCCACCTCGAGCGGAACCAGGACGCGACTCCGGCCCTCGTGTCCGCCGACCCCACGCGCATCCGGCAGGTGCTCGCGAACCTGGTGACCAATGCGATCAAGTTCACGCCCGCGGGCGGACGGGTCCAGATCACCCTGCGCACGCTGCGTTCTCGGGCGGAGGTGAGCGTGACCGACACGGGCGAGGGCATCGGTCCCGAGCACCTTCCGCGCCTCTTCGAGCGCTTCCGGCATTCGGATCCCTTGACCAGCAGGCCCCAGGGGGGGCTCGGCCTCGGGCTGGCGGTCACGAAGCAGCTCGTGGAGCTGCACGGGGGCGTGCTGTCGGCCTCGAGCCCGGGCCGGGGCAAGGGTGCGACCTTCGTGTTCTCGCTGCCCGTGTTCCTGTCCGGCGAGGCAGACGTGCCCGCCGTCCTGGACGACGCGGGAACGAGCGCCGGCCGCCCCGTTTCCCTGGCGGGCATCAAGATCCTGGTCGTGGACGAGGATCCCGGCGCGCGTGAATCGTTGCGGCGCGTCCTCGAGGGCGCCGGCGCCGAGGTGCTGGCGGTCGCTTCGGCCTACGAAGCGCTGCGGGCCGTGCGCAGTCAAGCTCCGGACCTGCTCCTCAGCGACATCCACCTCAAGGGACGCAGCGGCTACCAGTTGATGAACGACATCCGCGCCCTGCCTGCGGAGAGCGGCGGGCGCATCACGGCCATCGCGCTGACCGCCTATCCGTCGGCGAACACGCAGAGCCGGGTCATCCAGGCGGGCTTCCAGATGCACCTCGCCAAGCCGATCGAGGCGAAGAAGCTCGTCGTCGCCGTCGCGGCCATGGCGCGCCTCATGCCGCCCTCGCCGGCCTGAACGCGGCGTCGTCTGCAGGGCCTGCTACGAGAGCTCGTTCACCTGCTTCCGGGGCCTCCATGGACGCGTCCGGGCCGGGTGCCCGGGCGCGGGCTCATCCCCGCGAGCGCGGGGGGTGCTCGCGCTCGAAGTGTCGGTGCTGCCGGATGGCAGCGATCCAGAACGAAGCGAAGGCTTCCAGGGAGCCGTCGGCCGCGACGACCACTCCATGCTCCGCGGCGACGCCGTCGTGTCCGGAAGCGGGCAGGGGCACGCCTCCGACGGTGAGCAGCTCGACGCCCTCGCGCGTCGCGCCGACGGCCCTGGAGAGCGCGAACGCCTCGCGTACGAAGCGCACGGCCGGCGCACTCGCGCACAAGGTGGAGACGCTGGCCGCACCACCGGGGACGTAGACCGCGTGATAGAAGATCGACGGCGCGATGGCCAGGGTCTTGTCGACGTCGATCGCACGGCCATTTCGCGCGCGCACATGGCCGTGCGTGGTCGAGATCACCTCGACGCGCGCGCCCGCCTTGCTCAGTGCGCCGCTCACCAGGTCGATGTCGTCGGCACGAACGCCGTCGGCCACCAGCACGGCGATGCGCCGGGTTCGGATGGGATCCCTGGTCGAATGCACGAGACTCGGGCCGTCCGACGATTCGACTGGCATGCCCCCTGCCGTCGAGGGGCGCGCGCGCTCCAGTCCCCCAGGGACTCCCACCCTCAGCGCGATCGCGACCACGTGCGCAAGGTCCCGATCGAGCCGCCGGTACAGGGCCACGATGCGGGCGCGGAACGCCAGGAGCTCCACCTTGGCCAGCCCAGAGCGGCCCGCGTCGTCGCGCGGGTGTTCCCGCTCGGCCGCCGATCGGCTGTGCAGGTTCGAGCGGGCCTGGCTGAAGTGATCCTCGAGCGAGGCGTGCACGTCGTGATCCCGCGCCTCGCCGTTCGACGAGTCGTCGGTGTGCGGGATCGGGAGGCCTCGCTCCGCCGCCCGCACGCCGTTCCATGGGTGCTGGCGATGGCCCTCGAGCGGTACCTCACGTCGCGGGATGTCGCCCTGCGATCCGGGTTCGACCGGAACCGTGTGCCCAGGGGGAATCCGGCTCCGGTTCGGGTGGCTCATGCCGTCGTCCACCTGGCTTCCGTCACCCGATCGGCTGGGCTCGTCCGGTTTCGACTCGCCTCGGGAACGGCGTCATCGGGGAGCTCATGCTCTCGGAAAGGACGACGACGTTCCTCGCGACGAGCCGGAGTCGGCAACGGGCACCGTAGCCGCCACTGGCGAGCGCGACCACCGCACTCAGGAGCATCGCGACGGCTGCCCAGGCGGCCGCCGCCCTGGCGGTCCGACGCGCCACTTCGGCGGCCTGCAATGCCTCGGCCTTGGCCGTCTCGTAGCGCTGGACTGCGCCGTTCCAGACCCTCTCCCACTGCGCGAGCGTCTGCTCGGCCGCCGGCTTCGAGAGACCGGCTCGGGCAGAGATCAACTGGACCAGTTCCTCGCGCTCGGCGGCGCTCGCGGGGCCGGACTCCAGCGCGAAGTGGCGGCCAGCGAGCTCGAAGATCCGCGAGCGGTCCCTGATGCGGGTCTCCTCGTCCGCCGCGAGCTCCCGCCCGCCCGCCGCGACGGCGCCCGCACCGGCATCACGCTGGACCAGCGCGCCATCGAGTTCCTCGCGGATGTCGTCCCAGCGCGGAAGGGCCACCTGGGCCAGCTCACCCGCGCCTGCCAGCCCCTTGCCGACCAGGGCGATCATCCCCCCGCCGATGACCCCGGCCGCACTGAAGGCGAGCAGCAGCGCGACCACGGCGCCGGCGGCCCACACCGCGATCCCGTGCAGGCTGCCCTCGGTCACCGTCCGGGCGCTGGTCATGCGCCCGGCAACCCATGCGCCGGCGAAGAGTGCGACGAGGCCGCTGAGGACCCAGGCGATCGCGTTCACGGCCACGATCGCTCCTGCGCTGCTCTGGCGGTCGATGATCCCCAGGTTCATCCACAGGCCGATCTCGGCGAAGAAGACATTCAAGGCCATGGCGATCGCCAGGCCGGCCAGCACGGCGCCCCATCCGAAGCCCACTCGTTCGTAGGGAATCGGCGGCTGGACATGGGCGTAGGAGTCCAAGGCGGGCGTGGTCATCTCGGTGTTCAAGGGGTCGTCTCGTGGCCTGGAAGTGGTGCAGGGAGACGCCGGCCTTCTGGGGGCTGCTCGGGGCAGGCCCCTCGTTCCGGCGTCAACTCGAGGGTCGAAGAGCTAGGTTCCCCCGTCGCGGGCCCCCATCCGTTCATGCCCCGATCGGGACGGCGGGAAGCGAGTAATGGCTCGTAGCAGGGGCACCTCGGCGGCGGTCGAATGGGAAACCGCCTCGGACGACGACCCTTGCGATGTTCCTGGACATCGCGATCGCACGCTCGACGGACCGGGACGCGCTCCGGGAACACGCCGCCGAGGCGCTCCGCTCGGGGGCTCGCGGCGTGTTCCCCGTGGAGTCCCGGGGTGGCGCTTGCCGGCGGAGGCTGGTCCTCCGCCGGCGCGTGGATCCAGGGCGGGTTCAGCGGCGGCGGATCAGGACGGCGCCGAGCACGAGCCCGACTCCCGCCGCGATAAGGAGCGAGCGCACGGGCTGTCGTTGCACGTAGGAGCCGAGGTCGTTGCTCATGACGTCCACTCGTTCCCTGCCCTTCGCGTACACGTCGCGCGCGTTGTCGCCGAAGTTGTCGAGCTTCTCCCCGAGCCGCTCGCCGCCGCGCGCGAGCGCGTCGGCCATCTTGCGGGGCTCGGGGGTGATCGTACCGGTGTGCTTGATATCGTCGGCCATGGGCGTTCCTTCGGGTTCTCGTTGACGGACTTGACGGGGAGGTCGGGGGCTGGACGGAGCAAGGCTCCGTTCGGCGAACTCGACCGGGACCCGCGCACGGAACGCGCGGGAGAGGCGGGAGAATTCGGAGCACGCGGGCACTCGAGGGGGAGAGGTGCTTCCGCGATCCGACGCGTGGGTCGGGCCGCGTGCGGCCGCGGAAGCAAGCCGTGGCTCGTTCCGGGCGGAGAGGGAGCGGCGCGCAGGTGCGAACGCGAGCGGGAGGATCCGGTGCGGATCCTCCCGTCCGCCTGCTCGCAGGGAACCGCCTACTTGCGGGTGGTGCCGTGTGCCGCGACGGCCTTGCCCTCGAGCTTGCGCGCGCCGTCCTTCGCCTTCTGGAGGTGTGTCTCGATCGTCTCCTGGCCCTCGCCCAGGACCTCGTCGAGCGGATCGGAGGCGTACTCCTGGAAGACGGTCAGCATGTCGTGCGCACGCATGTGGCCGACGACGGCCAGGCCCATGAAGCACCGATCGAACTCGGCGCCCTGCTTCGCGTCCAGCTCCTTGCGCGACGACGACAGGCATTGCGCGCCGAGGTCCTTGATCAGGCCGACGTGGTCGAAGGCGCCGTCCGAATGGAGCGAGGCGTTCTGCACCGGATTGGGCTGATCCGGGCGGCGGAGCGCGCCGCTCGCAGCGCCGCCGGCGAACGGCGTCAGTTCCTGGAGGAACGGCCGATGGTCGTCGATCATCATCTGCGCGAAGGCCTTGACCTCGGGATCGGTGGCCTTCTGCAGGGCGAGCTGGGCCAGCGCGAGGGAGTTGTTGCCTTCCACGACCAGCCAGGTCGCGAGGAAGGTGTCGATCTGCTTGGCGTCGCCCGTCGCGAGCGGCTTGTCCGGACGCTCATCCTGACCCGAGGGCGAGGCCTGGAAGAACGCCGGCAACGTGGCGGTGGAGGCGAGGAGGAAGAGGGAGAGTAGACGCATGGAGATACCTGGTGGGAGTTCGACTCGGAGGATGTGCCCGGTGTGACACTCGGGCGCCGCAGCGCACGCGCGGAGGCGCGGCCGTGGAAGGGGTCCCCCCGCCATCCGGAGCTCGGCGAGGACGCGCCACAGCGCGTACTTCGGAGACGATGCTCGGTGAGGGCGCAACGACGCCGCGGCGCACTGCCAGGCTCCGGGCGGCGAGGGGAAATCGGCATGGGGGTAGCTCAGTGGCGGGTGCGGGGCCGGTGCAGGACGAGCCCGCCGCTGCCGCTGGCGAGCGGGTGCGTCGAAGGCGCGCCGCGCGGGGCGCGACCGGTGGGAGTGCGCTTCACGGGCACGGGCGCGAGGACCACGCCCGCCAGCAGGACCGCGCTCAGGATGATCATGTCCAGGAGGACCTGCACTTCTCGCGAGCTCCCAGGCGGCCGGCGGGGCTGGCGTCAGCGCGTCCGCACGCGCGTGACCCGCGTCCGCGTGGTCGTGCGGCGCGACGTCTTGCGGGTCGCGGGAGCCGCGAGCGCGTGCTCGGCATCGCCGACGCGCCCCTGTACCTTGCCCGCGATCTGATTGGCGACGCCCCGGGTCTGGAGCCTGCGACTGCCGACGACCTTGCCGGCTGCGCGCTGGGCCTTGCCCAGCATGCTCGTCGTGGCGCCCTTCACCTGGTTCTTGTTCATGGATGGATCCGTTGCTCTGGCCGAGCCTCGTTGGAGCGTGTCCGGTCGGGACACGACGTGGGAGAGCTAGGAGCCACGCGCGCCGTTCCTCATCGGCAGGCCTCTCGATCGTCGCCCCAGCTAGTGGGTAGTGCTCGCGGCCGACGTTTCAGAGCTGCGAGCGCAGCAGGCCCGACAGCCACTCCTGGAACTTCTCGGAGCGCGGGCGGGACTGCCAGGCCTCGAGCGTGATGCGACGGGCATGGCGCTTGTCCTCCGCGAAGATCCGCGCCTGCTCGGCGGCGAAGGCAGCGTCGAGCACGTTGAGGTTCGCCTCGTCGTTCAGGCTGAAGGAGCGACTGTCGAAGTTGGTCGAGCCCACCGAGGACCACAGCCCGTCCACGACCAGGACCTTCACGTGGAACATCGTGGGCTGGTACTCGTGGATCTCGACACCGGCCTCGAGCAGCTTGCCCCACAGCCCGCGCGACGCGCGACGCACGACCTTGGAGTCCATGTGCTCTCCGGGCACGATGAGCTCGACGCGCACGCCGCGCTGCTTCGCCGCGACGAAGGCCTCGATGGCCACGGCGTCGGGGACGAAGTACGAGCTGGACAGGAGGATCGACTCCGCGGCGCAGGCGATCGACATCAGGTACATCAGGCGCGTGCTCTCGCTGCCCTCGCCGAAGGAGCTTTTGAACACCTGCGCCGAGGCCTCCCCCGCGCTGGCCAGGGGAGGGAAGTAGTCGTCGCCATGCAGGACTTCGGAACGGAGCTCGAGCCAGTTGTCGAGGAACGCGGCCTGCATCTGCGCGACCGCCGGGCCCTGCAGGCGGAAATGAGTGTCGCGCCAGTGCTCGGGATCCTCGGCCTGGCCCTGCCAGCTGTCCGCGATCCCGACGCCACCCGTGAAACCCACCGCTCCATCCACGACCAGGAGCTTGCGGTGAGTGCGGTGGTTCATGCGCGACAGGTTGTACCAGTGCAGCGGCCGGTACTTCTCGACCTCCACGCCGGCAGCCTCCATCTCATCGAGCAGCTCGGCCTCCATCTTGGCCGCCCCGAGCCAGTCGAGCAGCACGTGGACCCGCACGCCTGCGCGCGCGCGTTCGGAGAGAGCCGCGGCGAATTCCCGCCCGATCTCGCCCGACCAGTAGATGTAGGTCTCGAAGGTGATCGTGCGTCGAGCCGCGCGGATGGCCGCGAGCATGGCCGGGAAGATCTCCTCGCCGTTCAGGAGGGTCTCGATCCGGTTGCCCTCCAGGAGGGCGGGCCCCAGCAGCGTCCCCATCGAGCGGACGAACTCGGGCTCCGCGACCGAGTAGAGGTGCTCGACCTTGCGCTCGACCGCGACCTGGCCCGACGAGAGATTGACGAGCAAGAGCACGACGAATGCCGCGCCGAGGACGCCAGCAGCGATCCAGATCACCTTCCACCTCCGCTCGAGGGCCATCCTAGTCCGACCGGTTCATGAGGCCTCGAGCGCAGCGTCGCGAACGGCTGCAGATGCGGCGATTCGTGACCAGCAGCGGAGACGAGCTCTGACAGGTCGCCGAGACCTCGCAGGGAGCGAAGCGCCGCAGATGCGGGCGGTCGCGACGTTGCAGCCGAGGGCTCATGATCGGGTCGGGCTAGGTGCTTCCGCCGGGGACGGCCCGCGCGGGCAGGTACCTCGCTGCGGCGTGCGACAGCGCGAAGGTGAGCGGCGTCGAGAGCAACCCCTGCAGGCCGGGACGGATCAAGAACCTCCGGGACCCCGAGAACGTCCGGTCGAAATCGTCCCTTCCGCTCACGATCCGGTCGGCGGCGTAGATCCCGACCGACCAGGTCCTCCCCGAGCGCGCTGACGACGCCCTGGGAGACGACGAGGTCGTGCTTGCCGTGCGCGAGCTCGATGCCTGGCCTGCTCGACCTCGGCGAAGAAGTCCTGCGGGTTGCGATCCAGGGTGAGCCTGCCCACGCGCAGGACGGGAACGAGCTCAGGCTGGGAGGACGCCGGATCCTGCGGGGGGGACTTCCTGCGAGGTTCGGAGCCGAGAGTCGTCATGGGTGCTGTCCGGGCCGAGCGCGTCGCGGGAACGAGGCTGCGGGGGAGCGCGCGGAGCGATCTCTGCACCAGGCTGCTCACGCGCACCCCTGGCAGGAGCCCAGACCTATGACTCCCGCCGGCGCGTCCCCATCCAGAGTGCTTCGGAGTCGAGGCGCCGGTTCTCGGTACTGGGAAGCGAGGTCGGCTGAACGGGTCGAGACGTCGAGACGCGGCAGGCGAAGCCGCCGTGGCGGGAGAGGACGAGGCGACGCGCCGCGACGATCTGGCGACGCGGAGTCCCGGCGAAGCGGCCGCTGGACGATCGAGTGCGGACCTTCTGATCGAGCGCGAGCGCCGTGCCGAGGACTGCTCTCTTCGCGGCGCGCGAGTGTGCGCGTGAGGAACGCCGCGCTCCGCGAGGGGCTCGTCGCGCAGCGCCGGCACGGGACGGGTCGCCGCTGCACTACCTGCCTCCCTGCCAGCATCTGGGTGGACGTGCCGATGGGCTCTCTCTTCGCCCCCGTCTAGGTTCGCGCTCCGAGGCGCGGCGGGCATCGCGGCATGGCCGTGCCGGTCGCTCCGCCCCAACGAGTGTGTCCCCTCAGACAGTGGTCAACCGAAGAACAGGACATCCCATGAGCGAAGATTCCAATCCCAGGCCCGATGCAACTCCCGCGCGCGGTGGCGAGATCCGCTCGAACACGCCTCCCGCCAAGCTGGTCCAGGGCGATCCGCCGCGCCGAGAGTTCGGCGACCGGACCGATGCCTCCCGGAAGGGCCATCCTTCGAGCCTCGACGGTGAGGAGCGCGAGCCCGAGGCGCACCAGTACGGCGACCGGATCGACGAGTCGGACGTCCGCCACCAGGGGCCTCACATGGAGCCGACCCAGTCCTCCGGCAAGGATCAGCGTCCTGGCTCCACGAAACAGGACCTGCAGAAGAAGCCGGACGCGAGGTCCGGTCAGGGGCAGCAGCCCGCCCGCAAGGGGTCCGAGGCCGCGCGCGACGCCAAGCCCAAGAACCACGACGTGAAGCCGAATCGACCCCAGGGCGGCAGCTCCGGCGGAATGTGATGCCCCCGACGTGCGCGGGCCTCGGCCTCACCCCCGGGGCTCGCGCAGGTCTGGACCGAGCGCTCACGGGCGAGACGGAAGAGGAGTCAAGGGTCATGCACAGCGAGTCCCCCCCCAACCAGCAGGCCAGTGCCGACGGCCTGTCCGGCGTCCAGGCGCTCCGGCAGCGCGCACGCGAGGACATCGAGCAGGGCGCCGTCACGGGCGGCTACAAGGCGGACCGCAAGACGGTCCTGCGGCTGCTCAACGAGGCCCTCGCGACCGAGATCGTCTGCGTGCTGCGCTACAAGCGCCACCACTACATGGCCGAGGGCATCCACGCCCAGAGCGTGGCGGCCGAGTTCCTGGAGCACGCCGTCGAGGAACAGGCGCACGCCGACCTGCTCGCGCAGCGCATCGTGCAGCTGGGCGGAGAGCCGGACCTGGATCCCGACCACCTCAGCGCCCACAGTCACGCGCAGTACGTCGCGGGCAAGGACCTCGCCGACATGATCCGCGAGAACCTCGTGGCCGAACGCATCGCGATCGACAGCTACGGGGAAGTGATCCGCTACCTCGGCGACGACGATCCGACGACGCGCCGCATCCTCGAGGCAATCCTGGCCGCCGAGGAAGAGCACGCCGACGACCTGATCACGCTCCTGCGTGGCCAGCCTGCGTAGCACGACCTGGAGGCTCTGCCGCGCCGCTCGCCGCGGCGGCGTGGACCCGAAGCTACAGGCTCTCGAGGAACGTCGTGCGCGCCCGGCGCGCGCGGACCTGGACCCGGAGCTGCTCCTTCACCTCGAGCGGCCGCACGATGCCCTCCATGAGCAGCTCGGGGTTCGAGGCGTCGGTCGAGAGCACGCGGACCGTGCCCACGCCGAACAGACGCTGCAGCACGTTCTGCCGAACCGACACGTCGTCCACGCGGATCAGCTCGAGCTCGTCGTGGTCGCGCCGCAGGAGCCCGCGGTCCGTGAAGAGGCGCTGGTTCGTGAGGCGATAGCGCAGCGTGAAGCGGCGCAGGAGCGCGCGCGCGAGGGCGACCAGGCCCGGCAGGAGCGCGACCACGAGCGCGACCAGGTCGAGGCGCGCCGTCCGCTCGGCGAGGCGCGGGTAGAAAACGGCGACGAGCACTGCCCACGCCGCCGCGAGGAACCCGAGGTGCGCCGCGGCCTTGAGCGAGTAGCGCCCCGCCCACAGCTCCTCCTCGGGCGGCTGCGCGCCGGCGCCGCGCGCGGAGAACGGGCCGTTCCCGGGCTCGCCCTCCTCGAGCTGGCTCACCCCGCAGCGGTTGCAGAAGGTGCTCCCGGCGGGGAGCTCGGCGGAGCAGCGGCGGCAGAGCATGGGCTGGATCCTCGCTGGGATCTCCCAGCTTGGACTCCGCCTCCCCACGAGTCGAGTCCGGGCAGACGGCGTGACGGGGACGCCGGGCAGCGCACGGCGTTCCCGAAGCCCGGTCACGGGCGCATCGAGTCCATACTCTCGACATGAGATCGACGCTTCGTCGCCATGCGGCCTTCACCAACGTCCCCACCGGCGGCAATCCCGCCGGCGTCTGGATCGGCGACGCGCTGCCGGCCCCGCAGGAGATGCAGCGCATCGCTGCCGAGGTCGGCTATTCCGAGACTGCGTTCCTCGCGCCCACGCGCGGATTCGCGCGCACCGTGCGGTACTACAGCCCGGAGCAGGAGATCGAGTTCTGCGGCCACGCGACCATCGCCTCGGGCGTGGTCCTCGGCGAGACGGAGGGCGCCGGCACCTACCGGTTCGCGATCAAGCCGGGCGAGATCCCGGTGAGGGTTCAACAGCGTGACGGGCGCTGGGAAGCGGCCTTGACCTCCGTCGCGCCGCGCCACGAGCCCGCGCCTGCGAAGCTGGTGGCCGGCGCGCTTGCGGCGCTCGGCTGGAACGCTGCCGACCTCGACCCCGCGATCCCGCCCGCGCGCGCATTCGCCGGCGTCTGGCACCTCGTGCTCGCGGTGCGCGGTCTGGAGCGGCTCGTGAAGCTCGCCTACGACTACGAGCGGCTCAAGGCGCTCATGCACGCGGACGGGCTCACGACGCTGCAGCTCATCTGGCGCGAGCGGATGGATCTCTTCCACTCGCGCAATCCCTTTCCGGTGGGCGGAGTCGTGGAGGACCCGGCGACGGGCGCCGCCGCGGCCGCGCTCGGCGGTTACCTGCGCGATGCGGGCCTGAGCGCCGCGCCCGCGACGATCGTCATCCGCCAGGGCGAGGCCATGGGCCGGCCGAGCCGGATCACGGTCGAGATCCCGGCCGCAGGCGGGATCGTGGTGTCGGGGAATGCCGCGCCGATGGACGTGTGAGATGCCGTCGCCGAGAAGCTCGCGTGGGATTTCCTCGAGCGCGTGTGGGGCGTGCGGGGGGGGAGGCTGGCGGAGTGCAGGGTGGAGAGGGAGACGCCACGAGACGCGCAGGCTCGAGGATGGGCGGCCAGGCGCACGCCGCCCCGGACCGGACGGCCGGGCTGGGCTGTTCGGCGGTTGTCCTCGGCAGGCGCGCCGGCCGGCGTGAGCGCTTCGGCCGAGCCGGCGCCCCGCGTATCCTCGCCCGTCCCCGCCCCGGAGACTCCACGATGACGACGATGCGCTGCCCCCTGCTCCTACTCGCCCTGCTCGCCGCCTGTGCCGCGCCCGTGGCCTCGGGCCCGGCCCGCAAGGACGTCGAGGCCGCCCAGGCGAGCCTCACGGCGGACGAGCTGCTCGCCCACATGCGCGTGCTCGCCAGCGACGAGTTCGAGGGCCGCGGCCCCGGCACGCCCGGCGACACGAGGACGGTCGACTACCTGGTGCGCCAGTTCAAGCGGCACGGGCTCGCGCCCGGCAACCCCGACGGCAGCTAC
>DASVAP010000065.1:0-3039 GCA_036376275.1 Planctomycetota bacterium
GCGCCCAGGGCGTCGAGTTCCGCTGGAACGAACGCGTGCGCGCCTGCCGCGCTCCGGGGCGCGGGCCGATCCGCCTGACGCTCTCCTCGGGCGCGACGCTGGCCGTGGACGCGGTGCTGGTGGCCGCGGGCCGGCGCGCCGAGCTCGCCGGGCTCGGCCTCGAGGCCGCCGGCCTGGCCCCGGACGAGCGCGGACTCCTGGCCGTCGACGCCCGTTTCCGCACGGCCGTTCCGCACGTCCTCGCGGCGGGCGACGTGGTCGGCTTCCCCGCGCTGGCCTCGGCCAGCGCCGAGCAGGCGCGCGTGGCCGTGTGCGCGGCCTTCGGGGCGCGCTTCAAGCGCGAGCTCGCGCCGCTCTTCCCGAGCGGGATCTACACCATCCCCGAGGCCAGCGCGGTGGGGGCCACGGAGGAGGAGCTGCGCGCGCGGGGCGTCGACTACGTGGTCGGCCGCGCCGAGTACGCGGCCAGCGCGCGCGGCGCGATCATCGGGGACGAGGCCGGCTTCGTGAAGCTGCTCTTCCGGCGGCGCGACCTGAGGCTGCTGGGTGCGCACCTCCTGGGCGAGCAGGCGACCGAGCTCGTGCACGTGGCGCTGATGGCGCTCGAGTGCGGGGCCGGGGCGGCCGAGCTCGAGCGCGCCTGCTTCAACGTCCCGACGCTCTCGAACCTGTTCAAGGACGCCGCCTACCGCGCGCGCATCGCGCGCGATCTGCCGGCCACGGCCCGCCGGATCGCGCGCGGTGGGGGCGGACGGACGCCGCGCCGGCAAGCGTAGGCGGCCGCCAGCTTGTCCGCGACGTGCGCGGCGCTATCCTTGGCCGGGCACGGATCCCCGGACTCGCAGGGAGGACAGGATGATCAGGTCGGCTCACACCTTCTGGTTCGCACTCGCATCGCTCGCGGCTCCCCTCGCCGCCCTGCAGGAAGCTGGCAAGGAACCGACCCGGCCGCCGGCCCAGGAAGCGGCCAAGGATGCGCCCGCCTCCGGCGCCACGGCCTCGGGCCAGGCGAGCGCGCCCGCGGCGGCCCAGTCCGGGGCCTTCGGCGCCGAGCAGCTCGAGCAGATCGTCGCCCCGATCGCGCTCTATCCCGACGCGCTCCTGGCCCAGATCCTGATGGCGTCGACCTATCCGCTCGAGGTCGTCGAGGCGGCGCGCTGGATGGAGAAGAACCCGAAGCTCACGGGCGACAAGCTCGAGGCCGCGCTGAAGGAGCACACCTGGGACCCGAGCGTGAAGTCGCTGTGCGGCTTCCAGGACGTGCTGAAGCGCATGAGCGACAACCTGGACTGGACCCAGGACCTGGGCGACGCCTTCCTCGGACAGAAGTCCGCCCTGATGGACGCGGTGCAGGCCATGCGCCGCAAGGCCTACGAGGCCGGCAACCTGAAGTCGAGCAAGGAGCTCACCGTCACCGAGGAGGCCGACAAGATCATCGTGATCGAGCAGGCCCAGCCCGAGGTGATCTACGTGCCGACGTACTACCCGACCGCGGTGTACGGCTCGTGGGGCTACCCCTACTGGTACTACCCGCCGCTCTACCCGCCGCCGCCGGCCGGCGGCTTCTTCTGGGGCTTCACGGCGGGCATCGTCTGGGGTGGCGCCATCTGGGGCGACTGCGACTGGGGCCACGACGAGATCAACATCGACATCGACCGCCAGAACAACTTCATCGACCGCACCGAGGTCGACGCGCGGCGCCAGGAGGTCAAGAACCGGGCGGGGACCTCGGATCGCGCCGCGAACCGCGCCGGCGGCAAGCAGGGCTGGAATCACAGCCCGGAGCACCGCAAGGGCGTCGGCTACAAGGACAGCAAGGTCGCGCAGCAGTTCGGCGGCGGGGCGGGCCAGACGCGCGTCTCGAGCACCCAGGCGCGCGGCTACGCCGACCGCTCCGGGCCCGCGGCCAGCCGCACCGGGGCGACCGCCACGACGCGCGACGCCGGCGGCAGGAGCCCGTCCGGGAGCCGCGCGACGCCCAGTGCCACGACGCGCAGCTCCGGCCAGCGCTCGAGCTCCTTCAGCGGCTCGCGCAGCCCGAGCCTCGACCGGGCCAGCTCCTCGCGCGGCTCCGCGTCGCGCGGCTCGCTGGGCTCGCGCGGCGGCGGCTCGCGGGGTGGTGGCGGGCGCGGCGGAAGGCGCTGATCCTAGGAGCTCCCATGAAGAACCCCACTCGCTGCCTGCCGCTCCTGCTCTTCTGTGCGCCGCTGGCGCTCGCCGGCGCCGGCTGCGCGTCGTCCGGTGCCGCGACCTTCACGACCCCCGAGGAGGCCGTGCACCGCCTGGTGGCCGCGGCCGAGGACGAGAGCGTGGCCGACGAGCTGCTCGGCGCCGGCGGCTTCGAGCTCCTGCGCTCGGGCGACGACGTGGCCGACCGCGAGGACCTCGAGGCCGTCGTCGCGCTGGTGCGCGAAGGGCTCGCCTTCGAGGACCTGGACGCCGACACGAAGCTCGCCCTGCTCGGGCGCGAGCGCTGGGAGCTCCCGATCCCGCTCGTGCGCGAGGCCGGCGCGTGGCGCTTCGACGTCGCGGCCGGGCGCGAGGAGATCCTGAACCGGCGCGTGGGTCGCAACGAGCTCTCGACCCTGGCCACCCTGCGCGCGCTGGTCGACGCGCAGCGCGAGTACGCCGCCCAGGGCCGCGACGGGAACCCGCCGGCCTTCGCGGCGCGGATCGTCAGCAGCCCGGGCAAGCACGACGGCCTCTACTGGGAGGCGGGGGACGGCGAGGTGCCGAGCCCGCTCGGGCCGCTCGTGGCCGAGGCGGCCGAGGAGGGCTACGGCGACAAGGGCGCTGGGCCCACGCCCTACCACGGCTACCTCTACCGCCTGCTCACCGAGCAGGGCGCGCAGGCGCCGGGCGGCGCGCGCAGCTACCTCGACGCGCGCGGCCGCCTGACCGGCGGCTGGGCGGTCGTCGCCTGGCCCGCGACGCACGACAACTCGGGCGTGATGACCTTCCTGGTCAACCAGCGCGGGATCGTGTTCCAGAAGGACCTGGGCCAGGACACGGCCAAGGCGGTCGGCCGCATCCGCGCCT
>DASVAP010000069.1:0-26426 GCA_036376275.1 Planctomycetota bacterium
GCGCTGCTGGCCCGCGTAGGGCACGTCGAAGGCGCCGAACTTGCGCATGTAGCCGAGCGGCGTGGTCTTGGCCTGCTTCGCGGCCTCCGGCAGGCCCGGGACGGAGTGCTCGAAGATGTCGCCGAAGTACTCGTCCATCGACACCGGCGTGCCGGGCTTCGTCTTCGACTCGAACCACTTGCGGATCCCGAGTGAACCGTCCGGGTCGATCTTCCAGGTCAGCGCGACCCAGAACTCGGCCTCTTCCCAGACCTCGCCGGGGTTCGCGTCCCGGGTCAGCGCGATCTTCTCGCCGCGCTGCTCCCTGAAGCGGCGCAGCACGGGCTGGCGGAAGCCGATCCAGGTCCCGGCGTGCGTCTCCTGGCTCATCAGGTCGTGGCGCTCGGCCCCCAGGCCCGTCGGCAGCACGTAGTCGGCCCACTGCGCCGTCTCGGACCAGATCGGCGTGAGCGCGACGTGGCAGCCGATGCGCTGCTCGTCCTCCAGCATCTCGATCCACGAGCAGCCGTCGGGATTCGTCCACACCGGGTTGTAGACGCGCGTGAAGTAGGCCTCGATGCGCAGGTCCTTCTCGCGCAGGAGGTGCGGCATCAGGAAGCTCATCTCGTAGTGAGCGAGCGGCCACTCGCGCGGGAACAGGCGCTCGTTCCAGCCCTTCTGCGGCGGCGGGTTCGCGCTGGGCTTCGGCGTGAACTTGTCCCAGGTGTTCGGGTTGAGCCCGCCGGGCACGCCGAGCGAGCCGGTGAGCACGTGGAGGAGCATCAGCGCGCGCGCCACCTGCCAGCCGCCGAGGTTGCCGCTGGCCGTGTTGCGCCACAGGTGGCTCGAGAACTTCGAGCCGGCCGCCGCGATCTCGTCGGCGAGCTTCGTGACCGTGTCGGCCGGGATCTTGCACTCCTCGGCCACGTACTCGGGCGTGAAACGGGCGTAGTCCTCCTGGAGGCGCGCGAGGAAGCGCTCGAGCGTGCGCTCCTTCGCGCCGTCGACCGCCTCCAGGTACTCCTTCCAGTTCACCCAGCGGCGCACGAACTCCTGGTCGACGACGCCGCGTGCAAGGAGCTCGCGCACCACTCCGAGCAGCATCGCCGCCTCCGTCCCCGGCCAGGGCGCGATCCACAGGTGCGCATGGCTCGCCGTGTTGCTGAGGCGCGTGTCCACGACCGCCAGCCGCGCCCCTCGCTCCTTCGCCTCCATGATCCGCTGCGCGTGCGGGTTGAAGTAGTGCCCCGTCTCGAGGTGGCTCGAGAGCAGCAGCATGAACTTCGTCTCCGAGTAGTCCGGCGACGGCCGATCCGCCCCCATCCACAGCGTGTACCCCAGGCGCGCCGACGCGCTGCACACGTTCGTGTGGCTGTTGTGCCCGTCCACGCCCCAGGCCTGCAGCATGCGCAGGACGAAGTGGTCCTCGCCCGGCCGGCCGACGTGGTACATGACCTCCTCGTTGCGCTTCTCCAGGATCGCCTTGCGGATGCGCCCGCCGATGTCGGAGAGCGCTTCCTCCCAGCTCACCTCGACGAACTCCCCCGACCCGCGCTTCCCCTGCCGTTTCAGCGGCTTCAGGATCCGCTCCGTGTCGTGGATCTGGTTGATCGTCGCCGGCCCCTTCGCGCAGGTCCGCCCGCGCGAGCCGGGGTGCACGGGGTTGCCCTCGAACTTCGTGATGTTCTCCGTCTCCTTGTCGACGTAGGCCACGAGCCCGCAGGCCGACTCGCAGTTGAAGCAGATCGTCGGGATCAGCGCGTAGTGCTTCTCGCGCCGCTCGGGCCACGCGGCCGGGTCGAGCTCGGACCAGTCGTCCCACTGCTCGGGCGGCGGGGCGACGGAGAGCTCCCAGGGGGAGGGACGGGGCTTCGGGCCGGTCTCGAAGGTCATGCGGCCGGGGATCGTACTCGCCGGGCGCTGCTGACTTCTGCACCAAGATCGATCCTGTGGAGCCTCTCGGCGGAGGTCACTGGCCTCGACGTCAGCGAGCCTGTGCACCCGCAGTTCTTCGCCGGCCTCGATGTACCGGAGGTCGAGCGGCTCGCACCGCGATCGGGGGCGTGACGGTCAGCACGAGGTCCGGGGTGCCGAGCTCCCACTCACTCGCGGCAAGCGATCGGCGCGCTGTCGTCGGCGAAGGTGAGCGCGCGCTCGGCGAGCCGCGCCGCAGCTGCCGGCACGCCGCAGACGGACGACTCGCTCGCGCCACGCGGGATCGCGGCGCGAGAGGGCGGGCCTGGCAGGCCCCCCGCGCGCTGCGCGGCTCTCGCTTGAAACCGCGGGTTCCTGGAACCGCACACGCGGCGAGCGACAAGACCCCCCAGGATGGGCCCCTTGGCAGCGGGAGCTTCCTCCACTCCCGTGTCCAGCCGGGCCGGGCGCGCAGCTATACAGCGCTGCCCAGCTCCGTGGCTCCTCGAGGCCCCATGAACTCCCTTGCCATGACCGCGCAGCTCTTCGAGCCTGCTCCCATCGGGCGCCGCGGCCTGTTTCCTGCGATCCTCGCGCTCGCCTTCGTGCTCCGCGGAACGGCCATGGCATGGGCCGAGACCCCGGCGCCAGCCTGCGCTCGGTCGATCGAGCCCGAGGAGCGCGTGCGCATCGTGCTGGCCGGCCACGTGCTCGCGCCCGACGGCCAGCCGGCCGAGCGCGCCGTGGTCGTGAGCAGCGCCGGCGGCGAGGCCGTCACCGACGCGCGCGGGAGCTACCGCCTCGAGGTCGATGTGCCGCGCGCCGCCACGAGCGTGGTGGTCACGGCGGTCGGCGCGGGGCCGGGCAATCCCGTCGCCGGCACCAGCGTGCCGACGGCCGGCAGGCCCGGGATGGCGGCCGTCGACCCGCTACGGCTCGTCCTGGGGGCGACCTGCACCCCGGGCTGGCTGCCGACCTTCGGTCCCATGCCCGGGACGACCCAAAGCGTGCGGGCCATGACGATCCTCGACGAAGGCAGCGGTTCCCGGCTCTTCGTGAACGACGGCTTCGGGATCGCAGAGTGGGACGGCACGACCTGGTCGCACGACTTCCCGGGGGCCGACGACGGTGGGATCGAGGTCCTGGCGGTGTTCGACGACGGCGGCGGACCGGCGCTGTACGTCGGTGGCCACTTCACGAGCCTGGGCGGCGTGCCGATCATCGGCATCGCGAAGTGGGACGGCACGGGCTGGTCGGCGCTGGACAGCGGTCCGGGCGGCCGGGTCGAGGCCATGGTGGTCCACGACGACGGCTCGGGACCCGCGCTCTACGTCGGCGGCTGGTTCAGTGGCCTGGGCGGTGTGCGGCGCTGGGACGGCACGCTCTGGTCCCAGGTCGGCAGCGGCACCTCCAGCGGGGTGCTCGCCATGCTCTCATTCGACGACGGCAGCGGAGCGGAACTCTACGTCGCGGGCGAGTTCACCCTCGCGGGCGGCTCGCCGGCGAATCGCATCGCGAAGTGGGACGGCGCGAGCTGGTCGGCCCTCGGCAGCGGGACGAACGCCAGGACACTGGCGCTGGCCGCCTTCGACGACGGCAGCGGACCTGCGCTGTACGTCGGTGGCGCCTTCACGAGCGCCGGGGGGGTCGCGGCCAGCAAGGTGGCGAAGTGGAACGGGGCGAGCTGGTCGGCCCTCGGCAGCGGGACGAGCGGTTCGGGCAACAGCTTGGTGTCCGCGCTGGCGGCCTATGACGACGGCAGCGGCCCGGCCCTGTATGTCGGCGGCGACTTCGCCTCTGCGGGCGGAGTCTCGTCGAGCTACCTGGCGAAGTGGGACGGCACGTCCTGGTCGGCTGCTGGACCGGTGGACGAATCGGTGAGCACCCTGCTGATCCACGACGACGGCGGCGGGCCCGCGCTCTATGCCGGGGGCAGATTCCGCACGGCCGGAGGCGTCGCCCTCCGCCACGTCGCGCGGCTCGACGGCTCGACCTGGTCGCGCCTGGGTACCGGCCTCAGCGACATCGTCTACGACCTCGCCGTGCACGACGACGGCAGCGGAACTGCGCTCTTCGCAGCGGGCTGGCTGCGCACGGCCGGCGGCCAGTCGACGAGATTCGTCGGCAAGTGGGACGGGGCAAGCTGGGCGCCCCTCGGCAGCGGGCTGGGCTTGCTGACGCTCGCGCTCGCGGTCCACGACGATGGCACGGGGCCGGCGCTCTACGCGGGAGGCTACTTCACGAGCGCTGGCGGCGCGCCGGCGAATCGCGTCGCGAAGTGGGACGGCACGAGCTGGTCGGCCCTCGGTACCGGGCTCGACGGCGCCGTTCGTGACCTGCGCTCGTTCGACGACGGTGGCGGTCCAGCGCTCTACGCCGCCGGAGACTTCCTGCAGGCGGGCGGCGCGCCGGCGAGCCGCGTGGCGAAGTGGGACGGGATGAGCTGGTCAGCGCTCGGGAGCGGCATGGACGACCCGGTCTTCGTGCTCGGAGCCTACGACGACGGCAGCGGGCCCGCGCTCCACGCGGGCGGGGAGTTCCGGAACGCGGGCGGCGGGCCGGCGACCTTCCTGGCGAAGTGGGACGGCGCCGGCTGGAGCGCGCTCGGCGGCGGGCTGGAGGGCAGCGGGGCCTTCGATGGGGTCATGGCCCTGGCCGTGCACGACGACGGCAGCGGCGAGGCCCTCTACGCCGGCGGCAGCTTCTCGGCGGCCGACGGAGCTCCGGTCGGCAGCGTCGCGCGCTGGAACGGCGCGAGCTGGTCGCCGCTCGGGAGCGGTGTGATCGGCAAGGTGCATGCCCTGACCGCGCACGACGATGGCGGGGGGACCCAGCTCTTCGTCGGCGGCTCCTTCCACGTCGCGGGCGGCGTGGCGGCGAACAACATCGCCAGGTGGGACGGCTCCTCCTGGACGCCACTGGGCACCGGCCTGGACGGCTCCGCCATCGCCATGGCCCGCTTCGACCTCGGCCCCGACCCGGCGCTGCTGGTCGGCGGCTCGTTCTCGCGGGCCTTCGCCAGCGGCGACAGCTTCCTCGCCCGCTGGACCTGCGTCGCGGACACGACCGCGCCCGTGCTCGACTGCCCGCTCGCGGTCATCGCGCTCGATCGCGCCTTCGACGGCCAGGAGGTCGTGACCTTCACGGTGCCGGCCACGGATGATCTGGATCCGTCGCCGGACGTCGTGTGCGTCCCGCCCTCGGGCAGCGTGTTCTCGTTGGGCACGACCCAGGTCCAGTGCACGGCGACCGACATCGCTGGCAACCAGTCGACCTGCTCGTTCCCCGTCACGGTGCGCCCGAAGGCCAGCCGGCGCTGAGGAGCGACCTCGAGCGCGATCCAACGCGCCCTGCAGCGCCTTCGGGCCGCAGCCGCGCGCACATCCGTCCCCAGCGCACACCGTGCGCCGCTGGCCGAGTTCACCGACGCTGCTCGGGAGCTCGAATCGGTCGGCGGGAGCGGCGCGAACCGCAGCGCGCGCTGGGACGGGAACCGCTGGTCGCGCGCCGCTGACGTCCCCGCGGCCCTCCACCGCCGCCCCTTGCCTCAAGGGTCCGCCGCCTCCAGCGCCAGCATGGTCTTGCCCGCCGGCTGGAGGGTTCTCCCCCGCCGCCTGGATCCTGGGTTCCGCGGTCTGGCCATCGCTCCCGCACGCCGGCCGCTCGAGGCCTCGACGCGTGAGCGTGTCGGCGGGGCGGAAGCTGAGGTTGTCGAGGACTCCGGAGCTGTCCAGGCGCACCTCGATGCACAGGACCTCGTGCGCGGAGAAGCCCGGCTCCTCCTGGGCCGTGGCGGTGGCGAGGAGGCCCGGCGGATCGACGACGCGATCGAGGCACAGCCGTCCAGGCGGCGGAGCAGCCGGCTATGGACGCCGCGGGGCGACGCGCGAGCCGATCTCTCCGGAGAGCGCGTGCCGCGGCTTTGGACCCACGAACACGGCATCGAGCCACGACCTCCTCGACGCCCCGTCCCGCCAGTACGGCGGAGCCAGGGACCCGTTGTAGAGGTACGCGCCAATGTGCGCGTCGAGGTAGTCACGCGCTGGGTCGCCCAGGTCCTTCGCCGCCTGCTGGCCGAGCGAGCGCAGGGTGACGGCGTCCACCTTGCCGTTCTGATAGTCCTTGTCGTTCAAGGTCGGGATGAAGGCCTTCAGGCCGTCCCGGTAGGCTCCGCTGGCTGAATCACGGATGGCGCTGCGCACCAGGTCACTGAAGTCCGCCCCGGCCGAGTTCAGGCGCAGGACCTCGATGGCCGCGGCCTCGGTCAGGTGGCGAGCACCGTTGAGGATCAGGCTGTCCGCGAACTCGCCAGCGTTCCGGCCGACCTCCTTGACGAACTTCGTGAAGTTCGGGTTGTGGTCGACGCGCGTGAACTCGACCCATCCGTGGACCTTGCCGGCCCAGCCCTCGGTGATGTCCGTCCCCGGAATGGCGTCCAGCACCTGGGCCGTGTTGTCGATGACCTTCAGCCAAGAGCTGTCCGCGAACTGGCTGACCGTCGCGCCGATGGCGCCGTTGACGAAGCCCTTCTTGAAGCCGTCCCAGAAGTCCTCGCCCTGGAGCGCGGCGCTGCCCCCCTCGAGCAGGCCATACACCAGGGCGGTCCAGAACAGGGCTCCGAAGTCGAACGCGTTGCCCGAGGGGTCCGCGTAGCGCAGCGGGTTGTTGCGCGCGTAGGCGTAGCGGTTGAGCGCTTGCGGGTCGCCCAGGTTCCCGATGACCTGGTCGGGCTCCAGGAACCGTCCAATCGTCGCGTCGTAGTACCGGGCTCCGAAGAAGTACAGGTCGGCGTCCGCGTCGTAGTGCTGGTCGGAAAACCGGTACGCACTCCCGCTGCTGGTCGAGTCGCTCGCGAAATAGCTGTTGCCGAACGGGTTGTACTCGAAGTGCGAGACCACGGCGCCGTTCTTGTCCGTCGCCACGTTCGTGTTCCCCATCCGATCGGGATGCAGGTAGGTGAACTCGCCGGCCAGCGTGCCGTTCGAGAAGAGGTGCTGGTACGGCGTGAAGGTGCACACCCTGCGGCCGTCGACGAAGACGTGCCCGTAGACCTGGCCGTCGCGGACCTCGAAGCCGTCCTCGATCCAGATCGTGGTGCTGCTGCCGGATTGCCGCGCCAGGCGCGAGCCGTCGTAGGCATACCTGTAGGTGATCGTGTAGCTGGCGGCAGCGATGGTCGTCAGCCGATTCAGCGCGTCATGCGTCAGGGTCTGCCCCTTGTGGCTGCGGATGCGCATGTTCCCGTTGGCGTCGTAGGTGTACAGGTAGGCCGGCGACCCGCCGTAGGCGGAGATGCGTGTGACGGCCTGCGGCCGTGGCCCGAGGTACTCGTACTGCACTCCGTACTCGTCGTTGGTGAGGATGTTGCCGGCTGGCGAGTACGTCACGTTCTTCTGTCCGCCCCTCGTGTACTGCTTCATCCGGTGCAGGTCGTCGTACTGGATGTCGCCGAGGGAGCCGCTCTCACCGGGGTCGTGCAGCAGATCGGCGATGGAGCGCACGTTGCCGACGCGGTCATACGTGTAAGAGAGGTCTTGCACGCCCCCCGTGACAACCCGCATCAGGCGCGAGGTGCGCTCGTAGTACGAGTAGGTGGTGCTGACCTGATTCCCGAAGATGGCACTCTCGAGCTGGCCACGCTCGTTGAACAGCCCCGCCTGATAGAACGTGACCGGCTGGGTCGTGTTGTGCCAGGCGCTCGCTGAGACCGTGTGTCCCGTGGTGTCGTAGGCGTAGCTGATGCCTCCGTAGCCCTGCGGGTACGTCAGGCGGATCAATCGGTCGGCATCGTTGTACAGGTACTGCGTGGCGTATGTCTGCCCGTTGAAGGCCAGATAGCGTGTCTTCTTCAGGAGCCGGTCCCGGTGGTCGTAGCTGAAGCGCGTGCTGCCTTCGGGGTCGTCGACCCGGTACAGCTGGCCCTTGTAGACCGCGTGCGCCCCATCGCCACTCTGGTCGTACGTGTACACGATGGACGACGACGCGCCAGTGACGCCGTTGAGGATGTCGACTTGCCTCACACGCCCGAACAGGTCGTACTGATTCGTCGTGACGTTGTTCTTGGCGTCCGTCTGCGTCTCGGCCCGGCCGAAGTCGTCGAATGTGTAGCTCCAGCTCCCGAGGTTCGGGTCGACCATCGAGGTACGCTGGCCCAGGCTGTTGTAGTCGTAGGTGGTGGTATGACTCTCGGAATCGGTGGTCGAGAGGAGGTTGCCCAGGTTGTCGTAGTCATAGTCGGTGATCTTGTCTGCACCACTCAGGACCTCGACGACTTCCGTCAGACGGCCGAGCGCGTCGCGCCGGGCCTTCTTGATCTTGCCCTCGGCGTCGACCACGACCGTCGTCCACGGATCCGTTCCGTCGCCGTAGCTCCGCGTCTCCAGCCCGCTTGGCGAGTTGGTTCCGTCCCCGCCGAGGGAGGAGTAGGAGATGGTGGGGCGGCTGCGCGCGTCGTACTCCGTGACGATGCCCTGCGCGGCACTCGAGTCACGGCGAAGGCTGAACTCGCCGCCAGAGCTGAAGTAGGGCAGGGTGCGGAAGGCGACGTTGCCCTTTCGGTCGTAGAAGGTGTCGGTGACGCGGAACTGGACCTGTGAAGAGACCGTCCGCTCGGACTCCTCGCGCACCTGCACGGTACGCCCGAAGCCGTCGGCGTACGTGAAGGTCTGATGGCCCTGCGCGGAGTCGATCCCGTCGATGGCCTCGTGCAGGACGAAGTTGCTCGACTCCTGCGGGTCGACGCCGTCCAGGTGGTACTCGTAGCGGTGCTTCAGCAGCGTCGCCGGTCCGCCGGGCGTCACCGAGCACCTCTCGTGCGTGACGCGATGGAGCCCGTCGTAGGTGTACTCGGTGAGCATCCCCCGCTGGTCCCGCACGGTCTTGACGGAACCGTCGTGGTCGTGCGTGTACTGGGTGACGAAGACCTGCGGCTCGATGCTCCCGGTCGTCACGGTGGCGGGGAACTTCTGGTAGACGGTGTCGTAGAACGTCGTCGTGACGGCACCCGCCGGTGAGGTCTGCGAGACGAGATTGCCGCCGAAGCCGTAGGAGAAGATCTCGTCCAGGAACACGCCGTTGTCGTCGAGCCACTCCTTGCGACGCCACAGGTTCCCGGTCCCCGGGTAGTACTCGAAGCGGATGTCGCGCTGGATGAGGAGTCCGTCCGCGGACATCCGGATCCGCTCGACCTTGTCGAGGATGGAGTCGTTGTCCTGGATCGCGGCGTAGTCGTACTCGGCGATCGTCGTGTCCGTACCGATGTCGTCGAGCGCATGCGTCTCGGGGTCGAAGTCTGCCACCTCCCCGAGATCGATCTCGCGCTGCAGCAGGCCGCGCTGCAGATCGAACTCGTAGCGCTTGCCCCGGCTGCGAGGAACGACCGTGGCGGAGCTCTCGTAGTCCGTGGTGACGACCTGCTCGACGACGGGGAAGGTCCAGAGCGGCTGTCCCAGGGCCTCCGGCTGCAGGACGCCTACCTTGTTCAGGGTCTCGGTGAACTTCCCGAACGGCCCAAGGATCTCGGTGCGGTACGGGAGGCCAGCCTTGGCCTTGGACGTGTCTTCCCACTCTCCGTTCTCGGCATCGTCGCGGCCGCCGCCCTGGTGGAAGTAGGTGATCTTCTTCTCTCCGAACAGGCCTTCCTCGATCACGCGCCAGAAGCCGCGGAACTCACGGCTGCTCGTGTCGTAGAAGCCGCCCGCGTAGGAGTACGTCGTCGAGCTGGAGGCCAGCGGGTCCATCTCGTCGATCTCGGACACCGTGCGAACGGTCTGCACCGGGAACGGGAGCAGGCCCACGTTGTCCTGGAAGCGTTCCAGCTCCGTGGTCCAGGGCTCCTGGTGGTTGTCCACGGTCCCGGAGGGGGCGTATCCGACCTCGATGCGCCCGCCGGTGCCGTTGTGGACCACGTTCAGGAGGTCAGGAACGGGGCCCTGGCTCAGCGCGACGACCAGGGTGCCGAACACGTCGTTGTTGCCGTTGCTGTCGTCCAGGACCGCATTGCGCATGACGCGATCGACCAGCCCGTCTCCGTTCATGTCCTCGAGGTCGACGACCACGTCGTGGTTCGCGTCCGTGCTGCTCGGGCTGGACCACTTCAGGTCGCCGGGGTTCCCCTGGCACTGCAAGGGTCCGAAGTCCTGCGCCGGCTGGGGGCCATTGCCATTGTTGAACTGGACAGAGAACCAGGCGAATGGGGAGGCGAACCTCCGGACCAGTCGGTCCAGGAGGCCGTCGTTGTTCATGTCCACCATCGTGGCGAAGGTGAAGCTGGTCGGATTGTCGTCGCTGTTCTCGCGGCAGACCGGGCTGTTGGTGGTCGAGCCGGTGTTCCCCGGCCCGCTCTCGAGCGGCCCCCAATCCGACACCTCCAGGTCGTCGAAGCCCAGGCCGTTGTTGTACTGGATGCGGAAGCCTAGGGTCGGAGTCGACGGGCGCGTCATGACGCGGTCCGGCAGCCGGTCGCCGTTCATGTCGAACAGGCCCACGATCGTGTCGCCTCCGCTGACGAAGAACGGATCCCTCCATCCGTCGTCTCCCTCCAGGCTCGCAAGGGTGTACTGGAGGTTCGGCCAGAGCTGCGGAGGGCCGAAGAGCGACCCGGAGACACCCGTGCTGAACTGCACGTAGAAGGCTGCCCCGATGGCATCGGAGTAGACGCGGTCCGGGCGGAGATCGCCGTTCATGTCGATCAGCGTCGACTTCGTCTCTCCGGAGTGCGCTCCGATCGGGTTCACGTATTGCTCGTTGGTCTCGAGCCCGGGGGGAGTGGTGATCGGGTTGTGCGTCATCTGCTCGAAGCCCTGAATGTCCGCGGCGAACTCGTTGCCGTCGAACAGGTTGGCGCGGAGCTTGGGCTGCCAGCTCGGTTGGTGGGCCTCGACCCGGTCCGGGAAACCGTTGCGGTCGAGGTCCATGAGCATCGACCGTACGGAACCTCCCGACAGGTCCGTGTAGGCGAGGCTCTCCCATCGCAGCTCGTTGGCCTGGTGGACGAAGGCCCTCGAAAACGGCAGCGAGAAGGAGCCTAGGCCGGTGTTGTACTGGACGAGGTAGGCCGATCCTGCGCCCTCGCGTCGCTGGACGCGGTCGGTGAGGCCGTCGCCATTCATGTCCTCGAGCCCGACGTGGGTGTCCATCTGGTTGGGGTTGGCGCTGCCGCGGACCGAGGCCCAGCCCCTGTCGGCCACCTCGGGCAGCAGGCCGCCCCAGGTCTGCTCGGGGAGGAACAGGAGCTGTTGCTCGGTGTACTCGAACGTCGTCGCGGGATACGCCTCTCCAGTCGTGCCGACCTCCTGGACCGAGGACAGGCGCGCCCGGCCGCTGGTGGGGGAAGGGGCGTACTGGAGCTCGTACTTCCGCACGAGGACGTCGTCCTTCCCGCGAACAGTGAGGCTGGTGAGCAGCCGGGTGCACTGGACACGGAAGCCGGACTCGTAGGAGAGGATCAGGTCGGACCTGGGCTCCGTGCTGTACCCGAACTGCACCTTGCAGTTGTGGTTGAACGGACCGCTCGCACCGTGCCCGCCATACAGGATCTGGTCCGGGAAGAGCTCTACCGAGTCCGGGAACGTGCGGTAGGTGTAGTCGATGCGGTTCTGGTTCGCGTCGATCGACGACTCGATGTACCAGCGGAACTTGTCCCGTCCCGCGACTCCGGGAGCGCCGCCGAAGAGGATGCTCCGCAGCGCCGCGAACTGACCGAGCGTGCTGACGGTCCCGTTGCGCTCGGTGATCTTCCAGTGGCCGGTGGGCAGGTACTCGAACTTCAGGAAGTCACGGTCCACCTCCGCGCGGTACACCCCGAACGGCGGACTCGTGAGCGCGACCGGCACGAGCGCCGAGGACGAACCGCCGAAGCTGAAGATGAAGCCCTTCGAGTCGTCGTAGGCCTTGAGGGTCTGCGCCAGGTTCTTCCACTCGACCGGCACTCCCTCGCGGGTGTCGCGCTGGATCATCGGCTGGTCGAAGGCCCAGCCCACGCCGACGACGCCATTCGAGCGCGACGAGTCGTAGCTGAGGGACAGGGCAGGCGCCATGCCTTGCCGGGCGGGTGGAACCTCGATGGGGATCGAGTACACGAACCGGCCCGTGAAGAGGTCGGTCCCGAAGTTGACTCGGCGCGTGGTCTCGCCCGGGCTGCTCGTGGACGAGGTGTTGAAGAGTGCGTCCTGGGACCGCACCGGCACGACGAGCAGGGTCAAGAAGAGGCTGGTACGGGCTGCACGAATCAGTCTCGACGCGACGAAGGGCGCACTCATGTCGGTGGATCTCGATCAGGGGGCTCTGGGGTGCCGGAGCCCGAGGGGACGACGGAGTTCGTGATAGGGGTGAGGCCTCTCAGTCACGCCAGGGTTGTGCGTTTCGTGCCTTTTTTTCGTCGGGCTTGGCGCGCTCGAGCACGTGCAGGAGCTCGGGGGTCCCTGTTCCGATGTTCCGCAATGGACCACCCGTGCCGGGGCCACTCCTCCCGGTGTCCGTCGTCGAGTCCGGGGCTGCAGGGACCACTGCCACCAGGCGGCGGACCACTGGGCATGGCCCTGGCCGAACGGGCTGGACTGGGGGGCGTAGATCCCCAGGTTGGGGGCGGTCGAGGCCTGGGCGGCGATCCGGCTTCCCAGGGCGCCGCACAGGGTCAGGGCCAGGGCAACGCGGAGGCCGATGCGGTTCCGGAAGGCCCCTCCACCCGGCACGCCGCTCCGACCGCGGCGACGCCACGGCCCCCATCGCCCCGACTTCGTCTGCGCCTCCTACTCCGACACTCGTCGTTCTCGTCGATGCGATCGCCCGTGCCGATCGGTCACGAGGGCGTCCTCCAGCACTGAGTAGTCCGGGCCGCTCCAGCGCACGGCGTGCAGTCCGAAGTCGACCACGCACTGTGCTGCAGCCCGAGGAGGCCACGGCAGCCCAGCCGACGGGGCGCCGCTACGGCTTCTTCCGCAGCCGCAGCAGGAGCTCGTTCGTCCCCGGACCCACCTCGACGACGCGCGCGCAGGGCTCGTAGAGCTCGGGCGTCGTGAAGATCAGGAGCGGGCCCTGCGGCACCCAGAATTCCAGGCTCGCGGCGTTGCTTCCCGCGTTCGAGGCTCTGCCCCACACCGTGAAGGCTCGTGGAGTGAGCGCAGCCCAGGAGACCTTCTCGCTCGCAACCTCGGTCCCGGTCTGCTCGTCCAGGCAGCGCAGCGAGACGCGACACGGGGGCGGCACTTCGATGCGCGCGTCCCGTGTACCGCTCGGGCCGCTCTCGAGCTCGGTGGCGAAGTGGGGCACGAGCACGATGCGGTAGCGCGCGGGCTGCGCGGCGGGAACGCTCCAGCGGAAGCGGCGCGGTGCGCCGGCTTCGAGGGTCATCTCGGTGCTGCGGATCTCGAAGCTGCCCCGGGTGAGGCTGCCGGTCTCGAACCGGCCTTGCAGCAGGAACTCGAGCATGAAGGCGTCCGTGCCGTACTCCTCGGGCAGGATCAGGACGCCCTCGAACGGGACCAGAGGTGCGGCCTGGGGTGCCACCTCGAGCACGGCCTGGACGCGCTCGCCCGCGCGCACCTCGACCTCCAGCGTGCCGGCGAGCAGCCCGTAGCTGCGCGCCTCGGCCGTGTAGCGCCCCGCGCGCAGGTCCTCGAGCCGGAACGTCCGGGTCTTGTCGCGCTGCAGGACGAGCACCTCCGCGCGCGGCGGCTCGGCCGCGAGCAGGAGGATCTCGAGCGCGGTGAGCTGGGGCTCGCCCACCACGGCGAGCTCGAGGGCTCCGGCGGGATCGAGCGTGAGGGTCGGCACCTCTGCCAGGCCCGGATCGAGCTCGATCCGGCCCCAGGCGTAGCCCGGGCTGCGCGCGAAGACGACGCGCTCGTCGCCGAGGCTCGCGCTCGCGCCGGCCTCGAGCGCGACCGGCGACGGCCCCGCGGCGCGCCCCTGCGCGTCCGGGCCCGGGTGCTGGCCGTCGAGCGGCGAGCCGCGCTGCGCCGTGGGGAGCTCGTACAGGAACACCTCCTCGAGCTCGCGCCCCGTGTCGCGCGCGCGCACGTGCAGCCGCGGCGCCGCGGGCCAGTGCATGCGCAGATCGACCCGGCCATCGGACGGCAGCGCGAGCTCCGCCGCCTGGCCGGGCGCCGGCGTGGCGATGCGCTCGCCGAGGACGGAGGCGCGGAGGACCACGGATGCGCGCCGTCCCCCGGCGTGGGACGGAGCGAGCGGCAGGCTCCAGCGTCCGTCCCGGACCTCGATCTCGTGGCGCGTGCGCGCGCCCGCGAGGCCGAGCTGGAGCGCGAGGAATCCGTCCTCGCCCGCGTGCTGGACGCCCTGCTCGTCGAGGACGACGACCGTGCCGGTGAGCACGCTCGGCGCGGCGGGCTGCGCAAGCTCCTCCGGCGGCTCCACGGGCTCGCGCCTGGGCGCGAGCCCAGGGGCCCGCCGATCCGGAGCCTCCGCGGCGCGCTCGGCATCCTCCGCGACGGCCGCAGGTGCTTCCGCGCTCGGCGCCGACAGCCGATTCCGGTACTCACGGAACAGCACGACGCCGGCGCACCCGAGGAGCACGGAGAGCACGAAGGCGAGCAGGTTGCGCATGTCGCTGGCTGACTCTACTTCGCGGCGGGGGCCAGCCCCGCCACGATTCCGTCGAGCGCCTCGTCGCGGGTGAGCTTGCCCTCCAGGAAGCGCTCCGCTGTGCTCCTCGCGCCGCTGTCGTGCCCGTCCATGCCGGGGGCGAGGCTCATGCGGTGCGGGATGCAACGCAGTGCCGTCCCGAGACTCCGCACCCCGCTCGCCCGTCCCCTCGTCTCGGCCGCGCGGATCCCCGCGCGGGATGGACTGGCGCCGAGCTGCGTCCCCACGGCTACACTGCCGGCGCGCGCGGTCCAGCCGCCGCAGGACCTCTCAACTCACGGTATTCCCAGCCATGACCTACGTCGACGGATTCGTGATCCCTTCACCCAAGACCAAGACCGCCGCCTACAAGAAGATGGCGACCTGGGGCAAGAAGCTCTGGATGAAGCACGGCGCCCTGCAATACTTCGAGTGCGTGGCCGACGACCTGAAGGCCATGCCGGGCTGCGGCGACTTCCAGAAGCTCGTGAAGCTCAAGCCGGGCGAGACCTTGTGGTACTCGTTCATCATCTACAGGAACAAGGCGCACCGAGACGCCGTGAACAAGAAGGTCATGGCGGAGATGCAGCACCACAAGACGCCCAAGGTCATGCCCTTCGACCTGAAGCGCATGGCGCACGGCGGCTTCAAGACCGTCGTGCAAGGCTGACGGCGGGCGATTCACAGCGCCGACGTGCGCGTGGGGCTGCGGCCCGTGCCCGCACGCGGGCCGGCGCTGGCGGCGCACCTGCGCGAGACGCACGGCCCAGAGGACGCGCTGCTCGAGCGCCGAGCGCCTGGCAACGATGCCCCTGGCCTCGTTGCCGGACGCCGAGGATCGTCCTGACGCGTGATCCTCGCGCGCCCTCCTGGTTCTGGCCCAGGCTCTGAGCTGAGGCGGACGCCGCGCGCGCCCTACCGGGCCTCGCCGCTTGAACTCGAAGCTCTGCGCGCGCCCCCCCGCCAGATCGCTGATCGTCGCGCGCCGCCCGGCCTGGAGCGATGGGCGAGCTCGCTCTGCGGAGCGTCCCGTTCGACGGCTCGTCGCCCCCGGCCACGCTTCACGCTCCGTTCGCGGCCGGCCGCACGGTGGCCGCCTTCGAGATCAGCCCCGATGGACAGTTCGTCGTCCATCGCGCCGACGCGGAGCTCGACAACGTGTGCAAGCTCTTCCGCGCGCCCATCGACGGCAGGGCGCCGCCGGTGCGCCTGCACCCGCCGCTCGTCGCGGGGCGCAACGTGACCTCGTTCGCGATCGCGCCGGAGTCGGCACGACGGCGCGCTGCCGGCGGGGGCCGACGTCGAGCCCGACTTCGCGCCGCTCCCGCTCGGGCGCGTCCTCTACCGCGCCGACCAGGAGACGAACGACGTGCTCGAGCTCTTCGTCTCGCTCACCAGAGCCGGCATCCTCGCCTTCGCTTTCGCCAACCTGCTGCACACGAGCCTCGTCTGGCGGCGCTGGCTCTGCATGGCGAAGCGCGCCTCCGCGAGGCTGACCCGCGCCGGCGGCGGGGTGCGCGCAGAGAGGCGCATGCTTCAGTTCCGCGCTGCCACGGCCTTGCGCTTGCCCCTGGAGCTCGCGACGCCCGCAGGCTTGAGGATCACCTTCGTCCAGCCCTTCTCGCGGGCGTTGAACTTCTCGTAGGCGTCCGGCGCGTCCTCGAGCGGCAACTCGTGCGAGACGATCAGCGACGGCTTGATCTTGCCGACGCGGATCAGCTCGCGGAGCTGGCGGTTGTAGGCCTTGACGTTGGCCTGGCCCGTTCCGAGCTGCAGGCCCTTCATCCAGAACTTGCCCCAGTCGAACGCGATCTGGCCCTTCTTCTCGAGCTTGTCCTGCGCCTTCGGATCCTCGGGCACGAAGACCCCGACGACGCCGATCCTGCCGGTCGCACGCACCGAGGCGACGAGGTTGTTCATCGTGATGTCGGGTTGCTCCTGACCCTGCGGATCGTGGGCTTGATAGCCCACACACTCGCAGCCCTTGTCGGCGCCCCTACCGTCGGTGTGGTGCAGGACCTGCTCGACCGCGTCATCCGACGCGAAGTCGATGGTGATCGCTCCGAGCTGGCGCGCCAGGTCCAGTCGGTCGGGGAAGCGATCGACGACGATGACCTTGCTCGCACCCTTGAGGAAGGCGGAGAGCGTCGCCATCAGGCCCACCGGCCCCGCGCCGTAGATGATCACGGACTCGCCGGGCTGGACGCGCGCCATTTCGACCGCGTGATAGCCGGTCGGCAGGATGTCGGCGAGCATCACGTAGTCCGCCTCCTTCTCCTGCACGTCCGGCGGCAACTTGAGGCAGTTGAAGTCGGCATGGGGCACGCGCAAGTACTCCGCCTGACCGCCCTCGAAGGGCCCCATGCCGGCAAATCCGTAGGCCGCGCCGACATTGTCCGGGTTCATCGCGAGACACGCGCCGGTCAGGCCCCCCTCGCAATTCCTGCAGAAGCCGCAGCTCACGTTGAAGGGCAAGCACACCCAGTCGCCGACCTCGAGGTGCTCGACGGCCTCTCCGACCTCGATCACTTCGCCGAGGTTCTCGTGTCCGAGCACGCGCCCTTCCTCCATGTCCGTGCGACCCTCGTACATGTGGAGGTCGGAGCCGCAGATGTTCGTCGCAGTGACGCGCACGAGCACGTCCCCCGGCCGTTCGAGCTTGGCGTCGGGCACCTCGCGGACGGCAACCTTGCTGGGACCTTCGTAGACGAGTGCTTTCATGGTGGTGGTTCCTGGCGAAGACGGGCGACGACGTCGCCGTGACTGGGATCTGGAAGCACGAACGTGCGTGCGCAATGCGGACACGATCCACGCGCGACGTGGCCGCGCGCGGTGGTTGCGAGTACGACTCACTCCATCTCGGCCATCAGCTCTTCCTTGCGCGCCAGCATCTGTTCCGCAAGGTCCTTGAGGTCGACCTCGGCCTTGCGAACCTGCGCGAACATCTCGTTCTGCTCTTCCTTGACGTGGTGCTTGATGTACTCGCCGAGCACCTTCACGCGCGCGTCGAACAGCTCGTCGCCTGGGCTGCCCTCCTGGATCTGGGCGATGAGGTCCTTCGCGGACTGGTGCTCGACCTCCGCCTCGTCCATCAGCGGCTCGTCATCGATCGCCTCGCGTACCGCAGGGTAGAAGATCTCCTCCTCGAGGCGGGTGTGGACGCTCAGCTCCTTGCAGATCTCGCGTGCCAGCTTCGCCTTCTGGTTGGCGGTTCGAAGGTCTTCGTACCGTTCGAACATCTCGGTCACCTTTTCGTGGTCGGCCCGCAGCATGCTGATGGCGTCGGGGGCACGAGTCGAGGTGCGCGCGCTGGAGAGGGTCTTCGTGGCGGCCATGGTCGTTCTCGGGGTCGGTTGAGGAGGACAGAGCGGCTTCGACGTTCGACGCAGCCTTGAGCCACTCGCTCGCGCGGCACGTCGAATTTCGGCGATTCAGAACAACCGGCCTCCGCGATACCGGGTGCTCCGGGCTTCGCGTCATGGCTCACAGGTACGACTGACGACTCCGTCGATCCTTGCGGGGCTCCGGGTCAGGGCCATCGATCACCTCCGCTGACGGATTGCTTCCGCGTGGCCCATCTCGATCCCCCAGCAGGCTGGCGCTCACCGGGCGCGCGGAGAGACGCTGACCCGCCTTCCTGCGCGAGGGTCGGCGGCGCACGGGGCGAGTCCACGACAGCGGCAGCGGCTACACTGCCGGCGCGCGCGGTCGAGCCGCCGCACGACTTCTCAACTCAAGCATTCCACGCCATGACCTACGTCGACGGATTCGTGATCCCTTCACCCAAGACCAAGACCGCCGCCTACAAGAAGATGGCGACCTGGGGCAAGAAGCTGTGGATGAAGCACGGCGCCCTGCAGTACTTCGAGTGCGTGGCCGACGACCTGAAGGTCATGCCGGGCTGCGGAGACTTCCAGAAGCTGGTCAAGCTCAAGCGCGGCGAGACCCTGTGGTACTCGTTCATCATCTACAAGAACAAGGCGCACCGGAACGCCGTGAACAAGAAGGTCATGGCGGAGATGCAGGGCAAGGAGATGCCCAAGGTCATGCCCTTCGACATGAAGCGCATGGCGCACGGCGGCTTCAAGACCGTCGTGCAAGGCTGACGGCGGGCGATCCGCAGCGCCCGCGTGCGCGCGGCGCTGCGGTCCGTCGCCGCACACGGGGCCGCGCCTGTGCCCGCTGCCAGGCCTCGGGTACCCTGCCTGCCTGCGCCTCCGCGCGCGCGCGAGGCCGTCGAGTCCGTACCATGCTTTCCCGGGCCTTTCGCGCCAGCGCCACGCGCACGGCGCTCGCGCTCGTCGTGGCCTGCGGCTGCGCGCCGGCGCCGACCGGGCCACAGGCCGAGCGCTTGATCCTGATCTCGGTCGACACGCTGCGCGCGGACCACCTGGGCTGCTACGGCTACGAGCGCCCCACCTCGCCGAACCTCGACCGCCTGGCGGCCCAGGGCACGCTGTTCGAGCAGGCCTCCTCGACCGCTTCGTGGACCGTTCCGGCGCACATGTCCATGCTGACCGGGCAGTACGCGCGTACCCACGGCATCGACGGCTGGCAGAAGGCTCCCGCGGGCACGGAGACCATCGCCAGCGTGCTCCAGGAGCGCGGCTTCGCCACGGCCGCCTACGTCAACGTGGTGCTCCTGAACGAGCAGCGCGGCTTCGAGCGGGGCTTCGACGAGTACCACATCGTTCCCCAGGCCGAGTCGCCCGTGGGAGCCACGAACCAGGTCCTGCAGGCCGCCATCCCCTGGATCGAGCAGCACGCGGGGCAGCCCTTCTTCCTGTTCCTGCACTTCTACGACGTGCACAGCGACTACGACCCGCTGCCCGCCTACCGCGAGGCCTTCGTGCGCGAGTACGACGGCCACGTCACCGGCGAGACGCACCAGCTGCGCGCCTACCGCAAGGACCGCCAGCGCGAGCCCTGGTCGGAGGCCGACGCGCGGCACCTGATCGACCTCTACGACGCGGGGATCCGGCAGTTCGACGACCAGATCCAGCCGCTGCTCGACTTCCTCGAGCGGAGCGGCCTGGCGGCGCGCACGGTGGTGGCGCTGACGTCCGATCACGGCGAGGAGTTCCTCGAGCGCGGCGACGTCCTGCACGGACGCACCCTGCACCAGGAGCTCGTGCACGTCCCGCTCCTCCTGCGCGGGCCCGGGGTGCCGGTCGGCATGCGCGTGCCGGGGAACGCGTCGCTGGTCGACCTGATGCCGACGCTGCTGGGCCTGCTCGGCGCGCCCGTGCCCGAGGCCTGCGAGGGGATCGACCTCGCCAGGGTCTGGCGCGCCGGAGCGGACCTCCAGGGACGCGTCGTGTTCGCCGAGGCGGACAAGTGGCTGGCCCAGGAACCGGGGAACATCCGCCGCGCGGTGCGCCGCGGCCGCTTCAAGCTGCTCTACGACCACGCCAGCGGCGCCCGGCAGGTCTTCGACCTGGGCTCCGATCCGCGCGAGCTGCGCGATCTGGGAGGCGAGCAGCAGGCCCTGACCAAGGCGCTGTGGCTCGAGCTCGAGACCTTCCTGCAGGGCGAGCGCGACGTGGAGGAGGTCGAGCTGTCGGAGATCGAGCTGCGGGAGCTCGAGGCCCTGGGGTACTTCTGACCGAACTCCCGCGGCTCGAGCGCCTGCCGAGCCAGCCCCCGGCGGCCGGAACGCGCAGGCTGCGCTCGATCCGGCCCGTCCACCCGGGAGACCCCTTCCCACCCGCAACGTTCTCGGTTCTGCTGCTCGCGGCTGCGGTGCGAATCGAGCGCGGAGCGCTGCTCCGCAGCCAGCAACCGCGCGATGCTCTACGCCGAGCTCCTCCCCCCGTCCGACCTCGCGCCCTACGTGCGCCGCTTCTGGCAGGTCGAGGACCGCGCGTCGAGCGACGCGCCGCGGCTCGAGCGCATCGTCGCGGACGGCTGCATGGAGCTCGTCGTGCACCTCGGCCATGGCTATGCACGCCTCGACGCGCAGGGCGTACCGCGCGAGCAGCCGCGCCTGCTGCTCGCGGGGCAGCTCGAGGAGCCGTTGCTGCTGCGGCCCGGACGGGTCAGCGAGATCTGCGCGATCCGCTTCCAGCCCTGGGGCGCCGCGGCGCTGCTCGGGATCGCGCCGCGCGAGCTGCGCGGGGAGACGCCGGCGCTGGACGCGCTGCTCGGCGCGGAGGCCGAGCGGCTGGCCGATGCGCTCGCCTGCTCGGGCGACGCGGACGGGCGCTTCGCGGTGCTGATCGCCTGGTGCCGCGCGCGCCTCCACCACGTGCGCCGGGTCCCGCCCGCCGTCCTCGCGGCCGTGCGGCTGGCCGAGCGGAGCGCCGGCACGCTGCGCGTCGACGAGCTGGCGGTCCGCACCGGCTGCGAGCGCAGGACGCTCGAGCGCGCCTTCGAGGCGTGGGTCGGGATCGCGCCGAAGGTGCTGCTGCGGGTGCAGCGCATCCAGCGCGCCCTCGCCGCGCTGGCGGCGGGGCCGGAGCGCTCGCTCGCCGCCCTCGCCGTGCGCCACGGGTTCGCCGATCAGGCGCACCTCACGAGGGAGTTCCACGCCCTGGTCGGGCTCGCGCCGACGGCCTACCTGCGCGAGACGCACGGCCTGCAGGACGCGATTCTCGAGCGCTGAGCGCCTGGCAACGATGCCCCTGGCATCGTTGCCGGACGCTCAGGATCGGCCCGGCGCGCGATCCGCGCGCGCCCTTCCGGTTCCTGCCCCGGCCCCGAGGCCGGCCGCGCGCGCCCTACTTCGCCTCGCGCTTGAACTCGAAGCTCTGCGCGCGCCCGCCGGCGAGATCGCTGATCGTCGCGCGCAGCCCGGCCTCGCCCTGCCGCGCGTACTCGATGCGCTGCGGGAAGTCGTGCTGGGGGTTCTCGAAGACGACGCGCTTCTCCTCGACGAGCGTCAGCACGAACTCGGTCGGCGAGCGGCCATTCGGCTGCGCGACGTAGACGAGCCCGCCGTCGCGCTCGACGATGCGCAGGTACTCGAATGCGACCATGCGCTGGCCCGAGACGGTGCGGGAGATCGCCAGCATCGCCCCGCCGGCGATGGGGCTCCAGCGCTCCTCGATCGACGAGCCGCCCATCGTCCCGGTCCAGGCGCCCGCGAGCCAGGCGAGCTGCTCGAGCTTCGCCTTCACGACCGGCGGGATGTCCTCCGGCCGCCGGTAGAGGGACGTGTTCTCGACCTGCATCGGCTCCAGCATCTGCATGTGCACGGCGAGCCCCTCGGGCCCGCGCGTGTAGGTGTAGTTCCACACGTACGCCTCGCCCTTGCCCTCCGGATCCGAGGGCTCCCTGCGGACCTCGGTGAGGAAGACGCCCTTCTCGAACCGACCGGAGGCGATCATGGTCTTCCCCCCCTCGTCCCACACGGAGGTGCTGCCATCGAGGGGGATGCGCACGCGCTCGATCACGTTCCCGGGACGCGTCTGCTCGAGCTCGAGCACCTGGTCGACGATCTTCGCCACGAAGCGCACGCCCTGGTTCGGCCGCAGCTGGCCCCCCTCTCTGGGCGGGCTGAGGTCCTTGAAGAAGACCCACTCGCCGACCAGGTCCTTCGGCGCGAGCGGAGAGACGTCGCCCTGCGCCGCGAGCCGCGACGCGAGCACCGCGAGCGCGAGGACGAGCAGCAACAGCGGGCCGTGGGTTCGAGCGCGGAGGTCGTTCATGAGCAGGAGAGTGCGCGGGGTCGAGGAGCGAGCGTAGCCAGGCCGCGCGCTCCGCGCTTGTACGTTTGCGACGCGCCTTGCGCCCGACTCCGGCCCCCCGGGCCCTCTGGACGCCGAGTCCCCGCTGCGCGCCTCCCGGATCCGTCACGGCCGAGCCGGGATCCGCTCCGTGGCGCGGATGCGGGCCCCGCCGAGGGGGCGAGGCCCCTCGGCCGCCCGGGTCACGGCCCGCCGAGCGTCTCGTCCATGTCCGCCAGGACGAAGCCGAGCACGCCGAGCACCGCCACGGCCTTCTGGAAGTCGTGCGGATCGACCTTGTCGAGCGTGTCGGCGTGGGTGTGGTGCCAGTCGAAGTAGTGCTCGCCGACGGTGTCGAGCGAGAGTCCCGGCACGCCGTCCTTCATCAGCGGGCCGATGTCGACGCCGCCGCCGCTGCGGTCCACGGTGGAGGCGCCGATGCCGTCGAGCAGCGCGCCGATCTCGGTCAGCAGCCGGTAGCCGCGCTCGTAGCGCTCGTCCGAGCCGTCGTTCTTCGCGCCGGGGAGCGTGAAGCCGAAGCCCACCGGGCGCTCGCAGCCGCCATCCATCTCGATCGCGGCCACGTGCGAGGCGACGTCGTCGCCGAGCGCCGCGCGGTAGGCCTTGCCGCCGGCGGTGCCGTTCTCCTCGTTCGTCCACAGGACGACGCGCAGCGTGCGGCGCGGCTGCAGGCCGAGGCGCTGGATCAGGGTCAGCGCGTGCCAGGCCGCCATGCAGGCGGCGCCGTCGTCGTGCGCGCCCTGCCCGACGTCCCACGAGTCGTAGTGGCCGCCCATGACGACGACCTGGTCGGGCCGCTCGCGCCCGCGGATCTCGGCCATGACGTTGGCCGAGGGCGCGTCGGGGAGCTGGCGCGCCTCCATCGCGAGCTTGACCGTCACGGTCTCGCCGGCCGCGCGCATGTGCCGGAACCAGGCCGCGTCCTCGGGCGTGATCGCCGCGGCCGGGATGCGCGGCTGGTCCTCGGCGTAGGAGAGCGTGCCCGTGTGCGGAGTGTAGAGGCTCCTGCCCGTCGCCGAGCGCACCAGCACGGCCTTTGCCCCCAGCGCGGCCGCGCGCGAGGCGCCGCTGGAGCGGTACTGCACGGTCTTGCCGTAGCCGGCCCACTCGACCGCGTACACGACGATCTTGCCCTCGATCGCTGGGCGCCCGAGCTGCTCGAGCTCGTCGAAGTCGTGCACGACCACGACCGGCGCCGTGATGCCCTCGGCCGGCGTGCCCACGCTCATGCCGAGGCCCAGCATGCCGAGCTCGCGCGGCACCGGGCTCACGACGTGCAGCGACTCGCGCCCGCGCACCCAGTGCGGGACCATCGTGGGCTGGGTGCGCGTCTCGAGGCCCTCGGCCTTCATCGCCGCGCTGGCCCACTCGATCGCGCGCTCGAGCCCGCTCGAGCCGCTGAGGCGGTGCCCGATGCGGGTCGTGAGGTGCGTCAGCTTGGCGTAGCCTTCCTGGTCGAGCAGCGCTGCGCCGACGATGCGCGCGGCCGGCTCGCGGTAGCGCTCGGTCAGCGTCTGCGCGCGCGCGAGGGACGCGGAGGTGACGAGGAGAGCCGTGGTCAGGACGAGGCGCATGGGAGGCTCGGGAAGCCACGCTCCCCGGAGGTTGCTGGATCGCGACAGGGATGGGAGATCTCGCTCGGGCGATCTCCGCCCATGAGCTCGACGGCGTGCGCGGGGCCGCGTGGACCCTGGTGAGCGCCTCCAGGATCCTACTCGCCTGCCCCCGCGGGGATCCCGGGTGGCTCCCGGCGCCTCGCGCCCACCGGCCGAGAAAATCCGCGAAGGCGCCAGAAGAGCCCGGCCCGACGCGGACGGAATACCCTGGATGAGCGTGCCTCCGACCCAGGACCTTGCCGGGCTGCTGGCCGAGGATCGCTGGATGCGCCGCCTCGCGCGGCGCCTGGCGGCCGACCCGCACACGGCGGACGACCTCGTGCAGGACGCCTGGGTGGCGGCGCTGTCGTCGGACGGGGAGCGCGCGCGCGTGCGCCGCTCCTGGCTGGGCGGGGTCGTGCGCCACCTGTGGCGCGACCTGGCCCACCTGCGGGCCCAGTGCGCGCGCCGCGAGGAGCGTGCGGCGCGAGGCGAGCACCTGCCCTCGTCCGGCGAGCTCGCCGAGGAGCTCGAGCTGCGCCAGCGCGTCGCGACGGCCCTGCTCGAGCTGGAGGAGCCCTACCGGCGCACGCTGACGCTGCGCTTCTTCCGCGACCTCTCCCTGCGCGAGATCGCCGCGGCGGAAGGACTCTCGATCGCCGCCATCCACGAGCGCGAGCAGCGCGGCCTCGCCCGCCTGCGCGCGCGCCTCGTCCGCGACGGTCGCGGACGGGACTCGTGGGCCGTGGCCCTGCTCGCGCTGGGGCGGCCCCGTGGCTGGCTCGGCGCGGGACTGGAGACGATCGCGATGGCGAGTGCCTGGAAGCTCGGAACGGCGGCGGTGGTGCTCGGCGTCGGCGGCCTCGCCTGGTGGTGGCACGCGGCGGAGCGCGAGCCGCTCGCAGTCGCGGCGCCGGAAGCGGTCCAGGCGGACGGACCCGGGGCCGCGCTGGCACGGGCGCCGGATCCCGCGCCCCTGGCCGGCGCGCGCGAGCGCGCGCCCGTGTCGACGCCGGCGGTCCCCGTCGCGCCCGCGCCCGTCGCGCCCGCGCGGGTCTCGGGGCGCGTGCTGGACGCGCGCGGAGCCCCGGTGGCGGACGTGCGCATCGCCTGGAGCGGGCTCGAGCTCGACAGCGTGCGCAGCGCGGCCGACGGGAGCTTCACGCTCCCGGCGCCGGCCGAGGCACCGGTGGTCCAGGGCTGGATCGGCCGCGGCACGCACGCCCAGACGCTGCACTGCGCCGAGGACGACTACGTGACCCTGGTCGGCGGCGCCGACGGCGAGGGCGGCCAGCGCCTGGTCGTCGTGGCGCCGCGCACGAGCAGCGCCGGGGTGGTGGTCGGCGGCGACGGCGCGCCGCTGGCGGGCGCGAGCGTGGCGGCGCGCGTGCGCGACTCGGTCTTCCCGGCGCTCGGCGTGGCGCGGCCCGGCGTGGCGCCGCTCGGCCCGGACGGACGCTCGCTCGGCGAGCTCACGGTGCGCACCGACGAGCGCGGCGCGTTCCGGCTCGAGGACGTGCCGGGCGGCGAGGGGCTCTTCCTCGCGGTCGAGGCCGGTGGCCACAGGCCGGGCACGTTCGAGCTGCCGGAGCCCGCCCAGCTCGAGCGCGTGCTCGTGCTCGAGGCGAGCGCCGACGAGCGTGTCCTCGAGGGGCTGGTGCTCGATCCCGCCGGGCGCGCCTTTGAGGGGGCGCGGGTCTCGGCCGGAGAGGAGATCACGCGCACGGACGGAGAGGGTCGCTTCCGGCTCACGCTGCGCGCGCTGCCCGGCGAGCCCGCGGCGGAGCTCGGGGGCGAGCCGGTACTCCTCGCCGTCGGCGCGGGTCACCAGCCCGCGCGGCTCGCGCTGGCCGGGCTCGAGCCCGGCCTGCCCGTCGTCCTGCAGCTCGGGCCGGCGCCGCGCGCGATCCGCGGGCGCGTCGTGGCGCGGGACGGCAGTCCGCGCGCGGGCGTCGCCGTGTGGCCACGCGACCCGACGCCCTTCGGACGCGAGGTGCTGCGCGTGGCAGAGAAGGTCACGGCGGCCTTCGCCACCACCGTCGAGGACGAGCTCGCCGGGGGCTTCGGCGCGCGCGGCACGCTGAGCGACGCGGAGGGGCGCTTCGAGCTCGGCGGCCTGCTCGCGCGCCGCTACGCGCTCCTCCTCTTCGACCCCGCCAGCGCGGAGGGCGGCGGGCCATTCGAGGTCGAGGCTGGCAGCGGCGAGGTCGAGCTCCTGCTCGACGGCGGCGCGGGCTGCGGGCCGGTGGCCGGGCGCGTCGTGACGCTCTCGGGCGAGCCGCTGGCCGGGGTGCAGATCCGTCCGCGGCGGCGTGCCCTCGCGAGCGTGCACGAGCAGCCGCCGCCGCGCGCCGAAACCACGCTCGAGACCGACGGCGAGGGGCGCTTCGCCTTCGAGCGGCTGTGCGTCGAGGGCACGGCGCTCGAGCTCATGCACCCCCGGTTGCTCGTGCGCGAGGTCGTGCTCGAAGGCCGCGCCGACCTGGGCGACCTCGAGCTGGTCGAGCCCGTCCTGTGCGAGCTACAGGTAGACCTCACGCGCGACCCGGCCGTGGCCGACTCGTTCCGCGTGCTCGACGCCGAGGGCCAGGCGCTCCAGCTGATCGAGAGCTTCGGCGTGGGCTTCTCGCTCGACACCAGCGCGCGCTTCCAGGACGGGCTGAGCGCGGTG
>DASVAP010000078.1:0-4041 GCA_036376275.1 Planctomycetota bacterium
CCGGACGAGATCCGCGCCCTCGACGCGCACTGCCGCTTGCACGGGATCGAGCTCGTCCCGAACCAGCAGAGCTTCGGGCACCTGCACCACTGGCTGAAGCACCCGGAATACCGGCATCTCGCCGAGGTGCCCGAGGGCATCCTCCACCCGTTCCTCGGCGCCGGCCAGACGACCCCGGAGCCCTTCAGCCTGTGCCCGACCGATCCGCGCAGCCTCGCCTTCCTCGGCGGGCTCTACGACGAGCTCCTGCCCTGCTTCACGAGCGGCGAGCTCAACGTGGGCCTCGACGAGACGATCGACCTCGGGCCGGGTCGCTCGGCCGCCGCGATCCGGGAGAAGGGCGTCGGGCGCGTCTACCTCGAGTTCCTGCGCTCGGTCCACGGCCTGGTGAGCGCGCGCGGCAAGCGCATGCAGTTCTGGGCCGACATCCTGCTGCACCACGCCGAGCTCGTGCCCGAGGTCCCCAAGGACGCCGTCGCGATGCTGTGGGGCTACGAGGCCGATCACCCGTTCGAGCGCGAGACCGCCACGCTGGCCGAGGCCGGGCTGCCGTTCTACGTCTGCCCGGGCACGAGCTCCTGGCAGTCGATCGGCGGCCGCCTCGACAACATGCTCGCCAACGTCCATTCCGCCGCGACCTGGGGCGCCGAGCGTGGCGCGCGCGGCCTGCTCGTCACGGACTGGGGCGACCGCGGGCACCTGCAACCGCCCTGCACGGCGTGGTCGGGGTTCGCCGTCGCCGCAAGCCTCGCCTGGAATCCCGAGGCCCGTGTCCCGGCCGAAGGGGACAGGCTCGAGAACCTCCTCTCGCGACACCTGGCTGCACTGAGCCCGTTCCACTTCGCCCACCACGGAAAGCTGATCGCGCTGGCGCGCGTGGGGGTGCTTCGTGGCCTCCCGGTGCGCAACGCCTCTCCGCTCTCGCTGCTGCTGACCAAGTTCGACGCTCCCTTCCCATCCCCAGAGCTGACGAGCCTCCACCCGCACACGCTCAACCAGCTCGACGAGCACCTTCAGAGCGTTCTGCAACGGGGGCCGAGCGCGGCCCGCTTCCTGCCCGAGTTCGGCGCCGAGCGCAGCGCAGAGATCGAGAGTGCCCTCCTGCTCGAGCGCGAGATCAACTGGGCGGGCGAGCTCCTGCGATTTGCCTGCAACCTCGGCTTCGAGCGCCTCAGGGCCGGAGACGGTCGACCGCTGGGTCAGCTCCCGGAGCAGGCGCGCCATGGGCTCGCCGAGCGCCTCGAACCCCTGATCTCCGAGCACCGTGCGCTGTGGAGCACACGCTCCCGTCATGGCGGCCTCGACCGCTCCGCACGCTGGCTCGAGCGCATCCTCGCGGCCCTGCGCGCCCCGCGCTGAGCCTCAGCGCGGCCGCGCGCGGCCGGCGAAGGCCTCGAACAGCTCGACGACCTCGTGCGTGCGCTGGTCGGCGCGGTAGAGCGCGCGTCCGACGGGCAGGGTGACGAAGTCGTACTGAGTCGTGCGCATCGCCGGCAGCGGACCGTTGAGGCTGCGCGACGCGTGGCGGCCGTCGAGCGGGACGGCGTGGAGCGCGCGGGCACCGGTGAACGCGGAGAGGAAGAAGACGAAGGCGGAGTCCGGGCCGATCGAGAGCCCCTCCACGCCGGCCACGACCTCGAGCAGCGTCGGCGTCCCGCCGGCGAGTGGCAAGCGGTAGAGCCCGGCCCCCGCGAAGAGATCGCCGTGGAAGACGAGGTGCGTCCGGTCCGAGGCCAGCACGAAGTCGTACACCGCGGCGCCGGCCGCCGGCGTGAGCAGCTCGGGCGGCCCGCTCCCGTCCGTGCGCACGCGGAAGAGCTCGGTGCGGAAGTCCACGCGCGCGTCCGCGGCGTAGACGGCGTGGGCGCCGTCGGCGGTGAGCTGGAAGGCGGGGTACGTGACCACGTCGCCGAAGTGCGGCATCGGCGTCAGGAGGTCCGGCTCGCGCTCGATCGCGCCGGGCTGGCCGTGCCACGGGAGGCGCCCGGTGATCGTCGCGGCGTAGAGGCGGAGCCGCCCGAGCGCGCGCCCGTGCCCGAGGAAGACCACGCGGCGGCTGTCGCTCGTGATCTCGAAGCGGCTGATCGCGGGCGAGGCCGCCAGCGGATCGTCGAGCCGGTCGACGCGCCGCGAGCCGTCGCGCGCGGCCGAGAAGAGACCACCCGACGTGCGGAAGACGACGTTCGCGCCGTCCGGTGCGATCGCGAAGGCGTGAATGCCCGATCCGCTCGTCTCGCGGTCGAGCCGCAGCGGCGGCGCGCTGCCGTCGGCGGGCACGACGTAGAGCTCGAACAGGGCATCAGCCGCGTGGTTGGCGCGATACACGACCCAGATCCCGTCGCGGGAGAGCTGGGGCGGGTCGTAGACGCTCCCCAGGGGCGCGTGCAGAGGCACGGGCGCCGCGCTCCCGTCGAGGGGCGCGCTGACGTGCTCGACCAGCCCACCCGGCTGCACGCGCCGGTAGACCACGCGCCCCGTGGCGAGCGAGAACAGGAAGGGCGGGTGGAAGTGGGCCGGCCCGTCGAGCAGGAGCGGGAGGCCGGCGCCGCTCGTCGCGGTCACGTAGAGGTGCCCCACGTCCGCGCCGGCCGGCTGGTGCTCGAACACGACGCACTCGCCACCCGGGCTGACCTGGAAGTCCTCGGTGATGCTTCCGGTCGCGGTGAGGCCCGCCGCGAGCGCGACCGGCCCGCCGACGAGGTCCAGGCGTGCCGCGTAGAGCCCGAAGACCTCGTCCAGCTCCTGGTCGGCGCGATAGACGACGCGCCCGACCCCGAGGGCCGGCTGGAAGCTCGTCACGTCGCCGCGTACCTGGGCGCCGACCTGGGCGAGCGGGCCACTCAGCCGCGCGTTCTGGGCGCCGAGGGCGGTCGTGAGGACGGCGAGCGCGGCGAGGGGGGTCGAGGTACGCATGGTGGGCTCCAGGGGCGGGAAGGTCCGCGCCCCGCCGGGATCGATAGTGCCCGCGCTGCCCCGTCGTTGGGGCAAACCAGTGCCGTATCGATCCGTGGGTTGGGCGCCTCGGCGCAACGGGTGCCGATCCAGCGGGTGGCAACCCTGCCAGGGGCAGGGTTGCCGCCCCCTCAGCGCTCGCCGCGCGGGCTGCCGGAAGCCCCCGCACCGGCCTCGGCCGGCCGGGCCTCGCCCGCCTCGCCTCCGCCCTCGGCCTTCTTGCGGGCCTCGAGCGCCTCGCGCATCGGGTTCGAGCCGCCGCGGCCGCGGCGGCCGAAGCCGGCGCCGCCCTCCTCGAGGGTGATCGTCTTCTCGACCAGCTCGGGCGGCCAGAGGTTGTTGGTGAGGTCGGCGTCGGCGATCTCGAGGTACGGGTCGAGGGTGACCTTCACCAGGGACTTCTCCGAGACGACCAGCTTCTCGACCGTGCTCGCGTTGCGGCGCCAGATCTCGGCCGGGAAGCGCAGCTCCTCCACGGAGCCGTCGTCCCACTCGAGGCCCAGCACGACCGGCATGGGGATGCCGCCCACGTCCTCGACCGGGATGACGTAGAAGTTCAGGCGACTCTCGAGCAGCTCGCGGTCCTCGGGCTTGAGGCCCTCGACCAGCTTGGCGTAGTCCTCGAGCTCCTTGTCGGTCACGTCGAGCTCGTCGTAGGCGTCGTAGAAGTCGGCCAGCTCCGGGAAGCGCTCGATGCGCTTCGGCAGGGGCGCGTTGCGCCGGTCGCTGAGGGATTCCGGCTCGGCCTCGCGCTTCTCGCGCCGCAGGCCCTTCTCGACCGACGGATCACGCGTGTCGATGCGGTGGCGCGTGATCGTGCCGAGGGCCAGGTCCACGTGGCGCGTGGTGAAGAACCAGCCGTTCCAGAACCAGTCGAGGTCCACGGCGCTGGCGTCCTCGAGCGTGCGGAACAGGTCGGCCGGCTCGGGGCGCTTGAACTGCCAGCGGCGCGCGTACTGCTGGAAGGCGAAGTCGAACAGCTCGCGCCCCATGACCGTCTCGCGCAGGACGTTGAGCGCCGCCGCGGGCTTGGCGTAGGCGTTCGAGCCGAACTGCAGGAGCGAGTCCGAGTTCGTCATGATCGGGACC